>JABJIU010000124.1 GCA_018661145.1 Pseudomonadota bacterium
ACACGATTAGGTCCAGAAGGCTGTTTGAGCCGAGTCGATTCGCGCCGTGCACCGACACGCAGGCGGCCTCGCCAATTGCCATTAAACCGGGCACAGTAGGCGAAACACCATCAACCAGGGAGCTCAGACACTCGCCGTGAATATTGGTTGGAATCCCGCCCATGTTGTAATGAACAGTCGGGATTACCGGAATCGGCTCTTTACAAACGTCGATCCCGGCAAAGATCTGGGCAGTTTCGGAAATCCCAGGCAAGCGTTCGGACAGGATCTCGGAGCCCAAGTGTTCGAGATGCAGGTGAATGTGATCCCCCTCATCGCCGACACCTCGTCCAGCTCGGATTTCCATAGTCATGGAACGGCTGACCACGTCCCGGGACGCAAGGTCTTTTGCATTAGGGGCGTAACGTTCCATGAAACGCTCGCCATCGCAATTTGTCAGGAATCCACCTTCCCCACGAGCGCCTTCCGTGATGAGGCAGCCGGAGCCGTAGATGCCTGTGGGATGGAACTGGACGAATTCCATATCCTGCAGCGGCAACCCAGCACGCAACGCCATAGCGCTTCCATCACCTGTGCAAGTATGGGCTGATGTGGCGGAAAAATATGCCCTGCCATATCCTCCAGTGGCCAGAATGACCCGCTTGGCCCAGAACACGTGTAGCGCCCCAGTCTCAAGGCACCAGCATATGACGCCGCGGCACTCACCCGCTTCCATGATGAGGTCAAGACAAAAATATTCAATAAAAAACTCCACTTGGTGCCGCAGCGACTGCTGATACAGCGTGTGGAGGATTGCGTGCCCTGTTCGGTCCGCTGCTGCGCAGGTTCTCTGTGCCTGTCCTTGGCCAAAGTGAGTCGTCATGCCGCCGAAGGCCCGCTGGTAGATCTTTCCGTCGGCGGTTCGGGAAAACGGGACCCCGTAGTGTTCGAGCTCGATAACCGCCGAGGGTGCCTCTTTGCACATGAAGCTAATAGCTTCTTGATCTCCAAGCCAATCGGACCCCTTCACCGTGTCGTACATATGCCATCGCCAGTCATCCTCGCCCATGTTAGCGAGCGCGGCACTCATCCCGCCCTGTGCGGCGACCGTATGCGAGCGCGTAGGAAAGACCTTCGTCACACAGGCTGTGCGCAGCCCGGCCTCTGCAAGACTCAAACAGGCACGAAGTCCTGCGCCGCCTGCCCCAACGACCACGACATCATGTTCGTGATGAATAATTTCGTACGTAGAGATCATCGGACTATTTTGTGCTAGGCGCTGACCAAGACCGCCAAGACCGTGGCGGCCGCCAATGCCCCGGCCCCGAGACGCACTAGCCAGATAAACAACGGCCTTAGCGGGGGAAGAACATAATCCTCGATTACCGTCTGCAGTCCCAGCACACCGTGCAGATACCAGACCGGTGCGAGCAATATTAATGCGATGGTCGGCCCTGCCCCATCGACCCAAATCCTCGCGGAGGCATAGGTTTGTACATCGAGCGACATTGAAAGCCAGAGGGTCCAGAGAATCAACGGGACGAGGAGTATCGCGCTCGCTCGCTGCCACCGCCAGTGCCCAAGACCCGGATGACGGAGTTGACGGGAAGGTTCTTGAAGTGGGCTTGTATTCATGGAAGATCGAAGAAACCTACGTGACGAGCAACACAGTAGCTATAGAGCACAGCAGCGCTGCAGCAACTACCATCCATCCGCTGAGATACACCCTCTCTAAGCTGAATCCCCATCCCCAGTCCCAAAAGAGATGTCGGACACCGTTAAACAAATGGTAGTAAAGGCAGAAAACCAGCAGCACCAGGAAACTGAGCCCGGACCATCCTTGCGCGAAGTGCATGAATCGAGTGTATGCCACCTCGCCCAGCGCCAGACTGATCAGCCACAATGAGAGCACCACTGAGCACACAGAAAGGAGGAGCCCGCTGAGACGGTGCAAGACCGAAAGGACGCTCGTCAGTTGCGGGCGATAAATCTGAAGGTGCGGGGATACTGGCCGTGCGCGGGTATTGGGCATACGAAAGTCAGTCTCTTCCCGTCAAGGGAGCACGAGAATTAAAAATCGATACAACGGCCATTTCGCTCCCAGTCACCATAGCGAGTTGGGTCCATTTTGCGTGAATCGGACTCATCCCTGGAAAGATCTTTGGCCGGGTGGGAGTCTATCTTCACAGAATCCCGTCGGCGACTATCATTGCGGACTGAAGACTGTTCCGCGTCGATGACTTGGCCGGAATCTTTGGCTACACTCTGACTTTTGTGCATCGCAACAACCTAGATTTTGCAGGGTTTTAAGAGTACTTTCAAGTCTGCATCAACGAGAGATGCCATATTCGCGGAACATAATATCGCATGCTCCGGTGAACGCGGTGTCACCATTTCGCCAATCGATCATCAATTTCCCAATCCAGTGACATCATATGAGTAACCCATATACACCAGCAACCGGTTTTACCGTGATCCGATGCTCAGGTTCCGACGCACAAGAGTTTCTCCAGAATCAACTCTCCGGTGACGTATTACAAGTTAGCGAACCAGGTTGGGGGCTTTCAGGCTATTGCTCGCCTAAAGGGCGGCTACTCGCAATCTTTTTTATTTGTCGCCAAGAAGACGATTTTCTTTTGCTGACCGATTCTTCTGTAGCACAGAGTGTTATCGCCCGATTGCAAATGTTCGTGCTCCGTTCCGCGGTCACCCTGGAACTCTGCCCCGAAAAAAGTCTCGCATTTAGGGATGAAACGGTTGACGCGCGTCCTGAGGTCGCCACGTCAGACAGCGTTTCCCGATTGCAAAGCTGTTTAACTATCGCCGTAATGGATAAATCCCGCGTAGAGGTTTCCCAAAACGAGCACCGTTTCCGGAAGTTATGCATAGAACTCGGTATTCCCGTACTGGACGCCCGCATATCTGAGGCCTTTATTCCCCAGTCAGTGAATCTTGATCTGGTGGGTGGGGTCAGTTTCCAAAAGGGTTGCTACCCCGGGCAGGAAGTCGTCGCTCGTGTGCGTTATCGCGGAACACCGAAGCAGCGGATGATCGGTGCCTCGATGGAGGCCGACAAGGTCCCGGCCCCCGGCAGCAAGGTGAACTGTCGAGATGGGTCGTCCGGGCGAGAGGGTACCGTCGTGTGCGCTGTTACCGAACCCGAGACCAATCAGACTTTGCTTCTGGCATCGGTTCCCACTGCCGTGTTGGCACCTTCCGGCGCCGAGGGATTATCAATTGCGGGTATCCCGTTGACCATTCGCCCTTTTGGCTACACCCTGCCCCTGTAAACGTAACCTACTAATCGGTCATCAGTCGGAGTGGGATGCTTCGCTGGCATCACCGGCCGGCACCACCTGAAAATAGGTCTCTCCCGGTAGGATAAGACCGAGATGTTCCCGGGCTCGCGCCTCGATTGCCTCAACTCGATTCTTGATTTCATTAACGTCGGCATGCAGTCGGTTATTCCTCTGGCGAAGAGATAGGTTCTCTGTTTCAAGTTCGACCACGGAGCGGCGCAGGTGAAAAAAATCCATCACGTTGCTCTTGCCGAACCAGAGTGCGTAATGCAATGCGAGGACAACCCCTAACAGACAGAAAATTAACGTCCTAAGATAGGGCACTATCCTATTCCGGCAATCGAAAGACCGCTATAGCTGCGGAAATGCGCGAAGACCGGCATAGGAGGCTTTTGAACCCAGCCGCTCTTCAATCCGGAGCAAGCGATTATATTTCGCGGTTCGTTCTGCTCGACAAAGAGAACCGGTCTTAATCTGCCCTGCCCCAACGCCAACCGCGAGATCAGCAATAGTCGTATCTTCCGTTTCCCCGGACCGATGAGAGACGGTCACGCCAAAATCGTTGGCCTGAGCAAGCGCGACGGCGTCTAAGGTCTCGCTCAAAGTGCCGATCTGATTGAGCTTAATCAGGATTGAGTTGGCGGCGCGTTGCTCTATTCCCCGCTTCAAGATCGCAGCGTTCGTTACAAAAAGATCATCTCCCGTCAACTGCACCGACGCACCTATTTGCTCCGTGAGCGCGATCCAGCCCTTCCAGTCATCTTCGGCCAGCGGATCCTCTAGAGAAATCACCGGCAGTCGCCGTGCAAGATCGGAGACAATGGCGACGAACTCAGAAGAATCATAGCTTTTTGACTCCGACCGCAGGTGGTAACGACCGCCCTCAAAGAACTCCGAACTGGCGAGATCCAGACCCAGCAGGACGTCACTGGAGATCGCGTAGCCCGATTGTTCAACCGCACTTAGCACGGCCTCGAGCCCGGCTTCGTTTGAGGGGAAATCTGGAGCAAATCCCCCTTCGTCCCCAACTCCGGTCTGCAATCCGGCCGAAATCAGGCTCTCTCGGAGTTGATGGAAAATCTCAGCGCCGCAGCGCACCGCCTCGGTGAAGGACGCCGCGCCCACAGGCAAAACCATAAATTCCTGGAAGTCGATGCTATTGTCCGCGTGGGCGCCACCGTTCAGGATATTCATTTGCGGGACAGGCAGAAGACTCGGATTCGGGTTCTCATGCAATCGCCCTATATGCTCGTACAAGGCAACACCCAGCCCCTGGGCAGCCGCCTTGGCACTGGCAAGCGATGCGGAAAGTATGGCGTTGGCACCGAGGCGCTCTTTATTTGGGGTGCCGTCCAACCCCGTCATCCGCTCGTCGAGTCGCCTCTGATCCGCGGCATCCTGACCGCAAAGGCACTGCGAAATTTCCTGATTAACGTGTTTAACTGCAGTCCGGACACCTTTTCCCCGGAAACGAGCGGGGTCCTCGTCTCGAAGCTCCAACGCTTCGCGTTTTCCTGTCGAGGCACCGGATGGAACAGCCGCGCGCCCGGTCGCGCCTCCTGCAAGCGTTACCTCCGCTTCCAGTGTCGGAAATCCTCTGGAGTCAAGAATCTCTCTGGCTCGGACCTCTGTGATCAAAAGTGATTGAGTCGTGTTCATGGTTGAGAATCCGGCGCTACGGTAGGCGGGAATTAAGCGCCGAATGACTGGGTTTGCTTTGAGACTCGATCAATCCTCAAAAGGTCTTCCAGTAATGGCTGCAATTGATCAAGTGGCCAGGCGTTAGGTCCGTCGCTGAGTGCAACTGAAGGATCAACATGGGTTTCCATAAACAGTCCAGCGACCCCTGCCGCAACTGCTGCGCGAGCGAGGAGTGGCACGAATTCTCGCTGGCCGTCGGAACGGTCCCCACCCGCTCCAGGCAATTGCACCGAATGTGTTGCATCAAAGATCACGGGAAATCCAAACGCTCCCATGATCTGAAGGGAGCGCATATCTACTACGAGGTTGTGATAGCCAAAGGTGCTACCACGCTCGCACAGAAAAATCTCCTTACCACCCGCCGCGAGGGCCTTCTCGGCAACGGTTTGCATCTCCTGAGGCGCCATGAACTGACCTTTTTTGATATTGACCGGCCGTCCGGTTTTTGCAGCAGCGGTAATGAGATCCGTCTGGCGACAAAGAAATGCAGGTGTTTGAATCATGTCGACGACTCCACCCGCAAGGGTCGCTTGCTCCGGTGTGTGCACATCCGTCAGCACCGGCAGACCGGTTTCTGATTTCACCTCTTCGAGGATTTTAAGACCCGCGTCAAGACCTGGACCCCGGAACGAGGCACCAGACGAGCGGTTCCCTTTATCGAAGGACGACTTATAGATAAGCAGGACATCAAGCGCAGACGCTATCGTTGCGAGGCGAACTGCAGTCGACAATGCGTTTTCACGACTCTCAATCACGCAAGGGCCAGCGATGATGAAAAGCGATTGTTTTTGGTCTGTAGAGGCTGGAAACAGGGTCACGCTGAGGCCGCTTCGGGGGTCAGGCGATTCTGGCGGTCATGACGTTTACGCGCAGCCGCTACGAATTCGGAAAAGAGCGGATGCCCATCACGGGGGGTTGACTTGAACTCAGGATGAAACTGGCATGCGACAAACCAGGGGTGAGCGGGAATTTCGATCATTTCGACGAGGTCATCCGCCGATCGCCCCGAAACTTGAAGACCACTTTCCTCCAAATGCGTGCGATAGCGATTATTCACTTCGTATCGATGCCGATGACGCTCGGAGACCGTCTCCCGGCCGTAAATCCGGGCGCACAACGAATTTGGCGTCAGACTCGCTTCCTGCGCCCCGAGGCGCATAGTGCCCCCGAGGTCGTCGCCATCCCCCCGCTCCTTGATCTGACCGTCGCCCTCAGTCCACTCTGTCACAAGCGCAACGACTGGAAAATCTCCACTGTCAGAAAATTCTGTGCTGTAGGCCCCATCCATGCCGGCGACATGCCGGGCAAACTCGATCACCGCGATCTGAAGGCCAAGGCAGATCCCAAGATAAGGTACGCCAGATGTTCGGGCAAAATGGACGGCGTGAATCATTCCTTCCGTTCCCCGGACACCAAATCCTCCCGGGATCAAGATTGCATCAGCGCCAGATAGCGCCGCACTTGCCTCCTCGAACGTGTTCAACTGCTCGGCATCGACGTATTCGACCACCGGGCGAACGCGATTGCGGATACCGGCATGCACAATGGCCTCCGAAAGGGACTTATACGATTCGGTCAGTGATACATACTTACCGACCATCGCTATGGTGACCTCTGTCTCCGGCTCGCTCATGATGCTGACCACATTTTCCCACTCACTCAAGTCAGACTCCTTGCCCCCAAGTTCAAGGTGCTTCACAACGGCATCATCAAGACCTTGTTGGTGGTAACGCTGGGGGATCGAGTAAATGTTCTCTACATCTTCGGCGGAAATGACCGACTTTTCTTCGACGTTTGTGAATAAAGAGATCTTCCGGCGGGCGTCAGCTGGTAAGGGGTCATGGGCCCGGCATAGCACGATATCGGGCTGAATCCCGATACTGCGTAGCTCCTTCACCGAATGCTGCGTCGGCTTGGTTTTAATCTCGCCGGCGGTGTGAAGCGCCGGCACGAGGGTCAGATGAAGAAAAATCGTATTCTCGCGGCCCAGTTCAATTCGCATCTGTCGAATTGCTTCCAGAAACGGTAGGGACTCGATATCACCGACAGTGCCGCCGATCTCGACAAGGCAAACGTCATGACCCTCCCCGGCAACTCCGATCGACTCCTTGATTTCGTTCGTAATATGGGGGATGACCTGCACAGTGCCGCCAAGAAACTCACCCCGTCGCTCTTTCCGTATTACGCGTTCGTAAATCTGCCCCGTTGTGAAGTTGTTCTTCTGTCCCATTCTGTTTCGAACAAAGCGCTCGTAGTGACCTAAATCGAGATCAGTTTCAGCGCCATCATCGGTCACAAAAACTTCGCCGTGCTGAAACGGGCTCATTGTGCCCGGGTCCACGTTGATATATGGGTCGAGTTTGACCAGAGTAACCTTCAGACCCCTTGCTTCAAGGAGCGCGCCAAGCGAGGCAGCGGAAAGGCCTTTACCGAGGGAGGAGACCACGCCTCCAGTGATGAAGGCGAATTTGGGAGTGGTACCGTCGGACATTTTTTCTCTTGATCTGGTGTGATCTAAGCGGGCGAGAACTGGTGAGGAAGCATTTAAGTCTGCTATCTCGCCCGTAACACCCGACGGCTGGTTAGGATATCAGACCCACCTCTTGGATACAATTGGAGCGGTGCATTAATCGCTCGGTTTTCTCAGATCGCGTAAGTGTATTTCAAGGCCTACCTCCCCGGCCCCCGCTCGGCAGGATTCCTCGATTACAACCTGCGGCATACAAGCGAACTGGCCGTTGATAAAAATTAGCGGAATCCGTTCTCGCTCCCAGGGCGGCATAGAAAGCTCCTGAAGAATTTTCCGCAGTGCGTGGCGATGTGGACCCCGTCCCTGGAGCGTCACTCTCGTACTCCCCCGGCGCCATCGCAACTCGACGACACCGTCGTCAAGCAATGATGCGCGTAACCCCGACGCCATCTTTCTTTCAGGAATAAGTTCAATATCCGGGCCGTGAATGTTCACTGAAGTGCCGTCCCATAACTGGCTCTCCGGCACGCCGGTGTCGTCACGACCAGGGAGTGGAACCAGAAACAGTCCTTCACGGTACTCCCGGAAGACCACTGGACCCAGTCTCAACGAGGGAGAGGACTCCGGCCCTGCCGTTTCCAACTGGCGAATGAACTCCCCTAGCGCCCGCTCTGAAGGCGTCTGGAGAGTGCAGGTCCTCATCCAAAACCGAAGAACGTTCAATAACCTCATTCGGCCCAGTTTAAAAAGCGCGGGAATTGAGGCCGCCCCAAGATCGGAGAGATAACAATGCGGACGAACGAGCGCACAACGCGCCAAATCATCAGCTGCGACCTCATCCAATAGCATTTGTGTGCCTTGCGAGTGCTCAGCCGCCCGAGCCAGAATCTGTGTCGTCTCCGGCCAACGGGACTTCAGCCTAGGGAGGATAGTATGGCGAAGGAAATTTCGATCAAACGCGATGTTGCTGTTCGAAGGATCGTCCAGCACCTGAAGGTTCTTATCTGACACCCACTGCGCCAGACTGTTCCGAGAAATACCTAAAAAGGGTCGGAGAACTTGCAGTCTGTTCAGGCTTTGCTGAGGACGCATCGCGCCCAATCCATTGATGGAAGATCCACGCATCAGACGAAGGATAAAGGTTTCGGCTTGATCATCGAGGTGATGCCCAGTCAAAAGCACGTCTTCCGGATCCACCATCTCCGAAAACCAGTGATACCTAGCGGCTCTTGCCCTGGCTTCTCTGGAGGATTCCGTGAAATCTGCGCTTCCAGATTCCAGAGCAAGATTGGAACCGAGTTGGATCGTCTCACACGGGACGGTCAACGCTCGCGCAACCGATTCACAATGTACCGCCCAGTCCTCTGATTTCTCGTTCCACCCGTGATTAACGTGGAGGGCTCTGAGGGATAAACCCATCCAGGGGCGCAACGATGCAGCGACAGAAAGCAGCGCGGTTGAGTCGAGTCCTCCACTGAACGCAATATTGATCAGCCGGTCTTTATACGGATAAACTGCATTCGAGACCGATCGCTGAAGGGCGTCGAGCTCAACAGGCAGAGAATCAGGATCCGTCCCGGAACCGTCCAAAGGAACGAAGCCTCTTCTCGCGCTTGATCAATAGTTCCTCCGTGCTGAGCGAGCGCAATGCATCAAGCTGCTCACGAAGTGCATCAATGAGGTGGTCCGCCATCTGTTCTGGGTTTCGGTGAGCTCCCCCAAGGGGTTCCGTCACTATCTCGTCGACCAGCCCGTTCTCTTTGAGACTGTCAGAAGTGATCTTCATGGCGGTAGCCGCCGCCTGCGCTTTTTCCGAGCTCTTCCACAGAATGGATGCACAACCTTCGGGGCTGATCACGGAATAAGTCGAATACTGAAGCATCACCAGCCGGTCGCATACACCAATAGCCAACGCCCCACCAGACCCGCCTTCTCCAATCACCACGGAGATAATCGGAACTGCAAGGCCCACCATCAGCGAGATACTCTGGGCAATAGCTTCACTCTGACCGCGTTCTTCTGCTCCAATCCCGGGGTAGGCCCCGGGGGTGTCGATCAAGGTCACCACGGGAAGACCAAAACGCTCCGCCGTACGCATCAATCGTTGAGCCTTGCGGTACCCTTCCGGACTAGGCATGCCAAAATTCCTTCGAACTTTCTCCTTGGTATCGCGACCTTTCTGTTGTCCAATCACCATCACGCCCTGGCCTGCCAACCGGGCAAGCCCGCCGACGATAGCGGGATCGTCCCGGTACATCCGATCTCCCGAGAGCTCTTGAAAATGGGTAAAGACGCGCCCAATGTAGTCTATCGTGTGCGGCCGTTGGGGATGGCGGGCCAACTGCGTGATCTGCCAGGCATCGAGCGACGCGAAAATGTCACGGGTTAGCTTTCGGCTTTTCTCTTGAAGACGCTCAATTTCGCGCTGGAGATCTAACTCCCCGTCACCGTCTACGCGGCGAAGTTCCTCGATCTTTGCCTCAAGATCTACGATCGGCTGTTCGAAATCTAGAGAACTAGTCATACAGTCGTATTCTACTCCCCGCCAAGCAGAGGCAGGATCGGTGTACTAAGCGGCCTTGTTGCTTCGTGACGGTGCGCGATCGCCGGGTCCCGAGAAGTCAAACCCGATACCTTCTTCTCCAGCAAATACCGCCAGGCTGTCGAATAGCTCTGACTCGGGACGGAGGCGCCATTGGTCTCCGAGTCGGATAGAGATGCTGTCTCCGTCCCGATTTTGGTAATTGACCGCCACGTGGGTATTCCCCGGTGTGTAATAGCGAAGCAGATCCTTGAGTTCGTCTGCGGCCGAAGCCGCGTTGGAGTTATTGGGAAGAGTGATCGTGAGCTCGAAGAGCTTTTCCGAACGGAAATCGTCTAGCGTCCATATCTGGTCCGCTTTCAAGGCAAGGAGCCCCGACCGATCATCGACCCCGGTAGTGCCGCGGACCAAGACCAACCCATTGTGATTCAACGAGTTCCGGCGTTCGGAAAACAGTGTTGGCGAAATACTGATTTCCGCAAGATGAGCACCGTCGTCGAGCCGGAAAAATGCAACGGTTTCGCCCTTGCGATTCTGAAACGTACGTAAATCCTGGATCAGTCCGGCCAACGTTGCATTTTTCTCCGCTTGGATGCCCGCTTTTGAAATAGCGACTACCCCGATGGCTTGCAATTCGGGCTTGTGATATTCAATCGGGTGACAGGTCAGATAGAAACCCAGACTGGACCGCTCCATTTCGAGGCGTTTTCGGTCGGACCAGTAATGGCCGGATGGTGTGGCGAGCACGACGTCGTCAACGGAGGGCAGACCGAACATATCGTTTTGTCCTGAAGAAAGATCGTTACTATGCTGACCCGCCGCGCCCAATGCCTGTGGTAGCTGGAAGTCAAGATGTGCCCGCGCAGCACCAAGTGAATCCAATGCTCCAGCCCGGATCAGGGCCTCCAAGGTCCTTCGGTTAACTTTGTGAGAATCGACGCGACGGCACAACGACAATAGATCACCAAAGTCGCCATTGCTCACTCGATCTTTGAGGACGTCTTCGAGGGCCTTTTCCCCCACTCCTTTTACGGCGCCAAGACCGTAAACGATAGAACCATTGTCTGCGACCGAGAACTTCGTCTCGCCCCGATTGATGTCCGGTGGTGAGATAGTCAGCCCCATTGACTTTGCTTCCCTTACGAGCACTACAACCTTGTCGGTATGCTCCATGTCCGCCGAGAGCGCTGCAGACATGAATTCAGCCGGGTAGAAAGTTTTCAGCCAGGCGGTCTGGTAGCTGAGTAGCGCGTAGGCGGCTGAGTGTGATTTATTGAAGCCATAGCCCGCGAACTTCTCGATCAGGTCGAAGATGTGGGCAGCACTCGCCTCCTTGATTCCGCGTTCGATTGACCCGTCGATAAAGATCTGCCTTTGCCGTTCCATTTCTTCAGGCTTTTTCTTCCCCATTGCCCGACGTAGCAAATCAGCAGATCCGAGACTGAACCCAGCCAATTGCTGCGCGATCTCCATTACCTGCTCCTGGTAAAGAATGACCCCGTAGGTTGGTTCCAGTATCGATCTGATGCTGTCATGCAAATAGACCACCGGCTCCCGCCCATGTTTCCGATTGATAAAGTCATCCACCATCCCCGATTGCAACGGACCTGGCCGAAACAGGGCAACCAGCGCGACTAATTCCTCGAAATGATCCGGCTGCAGACGCTGGATAAGTTCCTGCATCCCACGAGACTCCAGCTGGAACAGCGCGGTGGTCCGTCCGGTGCAGATCAAGCGATAAACCTCGGGGTCATCCGGTGGGAGTTGTTCAAGATCCACTGGGGACTGTCCGTTTTTTTCGCGGGCGTCGTTCGCCAGCGCAGTCGCCCAGTTAAGAACCGTCAGAGTTCGCAATCCAAGAAAATCGAACTTGACCAATCCAATCGCTTCAAGATCGTCCTTATCAAACTGTGTGACCGCCTGGGTCATCCCAGGCTCCCAATACAACGGAGAAAATTCCGCAATGGGTTCCGGCGCGATCACCAAGCCGCCGGCATGTTTGCCGGCGTTTCGGGGTATCCCTTCGAGGCGACGGCCGTTGTCGATAAGTTGGGTAACCTCGGCTTCGTTTCGGTATCGGCGCCGCAGTTCATCATCCTGTTCCAATGCCTTCTCGAGCGTCATGCCGACCTCAAACGGCACAAGCTTTGCCAACGTGTCACAAAAGCCGTACGGCATCCCCATGACCCGCCCGACATCTCGCACCACGGCCCGTGCGGCCAACGTGTTGTAGGTGATAATCTGCGCTACCTTTTCCGCACCGTACCGCTCGCTGACGTATTCGATCACCCGGTCGCGTCCGACCATACAGAAGTCGATATCAAAATCCGGCAAAGAGACTCTCTCTGGATTCAGGAAGCGCTCGAACAGTAAGCCGTACCTGATAGGATCAACCCGGGTGATACCCAGCGACAATGCCACCAGCGAACCAGCCCCTGACCCCCTACCGGGGCCCACCGGAACTCCGTTATCACGCGCCCATTGCACGAAATCGGCGACGATCAGGAAGTACCCGGCAAAACCCATCCTGTTGATGGTTTCGATTTCCGAGGCAAGTCGATCCTGATAAACCGAGGGGTCAATCCCGCTTACTCGGTCTTGGTAGGAACGAAATCCTTCGTGCGCTTGTGTCTCAAGCGTCTGCTCAGCGCTACGGCCATCGTCAGCCTGGAATCTGGGCATGTGGGTGGTGTCGAAGTCGATAAACACATTACACCGGCGGGCAATCTGGACCGTATTCTCCAGTGCGCTCGGTATGTCTGAAAAGAGTTTGGCCATCTCGGATGGCGTTCTCAGGTATTGCTGTGCGGTAAACGCCCTCGGTCGGCGCGGATCATCCAGAACCCGGCCCTGATGGATGCAGGTCCGGATTTCATGCGCCTCAAAATCCGAGCGCGCAAGAAAGCGTATCGCGTTAGTCGCGACCAGCGGCACACCCTCCCGGTTCGCGAGATCGAGCGCCCTGGCTTCGTAGTCCTTTTCGCCGGTGCGCTCGGTCCGACTCAACTCGATAAAGAAGTTTTCTCCAAAGATATTTTGGTATTGGCGTAATAACTCGGTCGCCTCCCCGATCAGCCCGGACCGCAGGCACCGCCCGATATCACCGTCCATACCCCCGGACAGTCCGATTATGTCTGCCCCAAAATCAGCGAGTCGAGTCCGGTCGATCGAAAGGGCTTGGGTAGACCGTGGTTGGATATAGATCTCGGTCAAGAGATGACTGAGTGCCCGCAAACCTTTATTGTTACGACAGAGCAGAGTAATCTGTCCGGATGACTTCTCTTGTTTGCTACCAGTGACGTCAAGCTGGACCCCGAATAGGGGTTTAACCCCCGCTTCCAGACAGGCGCGATAGAACTTCACCGTCGCGTAAAGGTTGGAAACATCGGTCATCGCCACAGCGGGCATTCCAGCTTCACGGACCGCTTGGGCCAGTTCCCGAATCCGGCAAATCCCGTCGACCAGGGAATATTCCGTATGGACGTTCAGGTGTACGAACGGTGGGGTCGAATCCAACGCGGTTCCCTTCATGCGGGATTTGCCTTGGATTCAGTTCCTAGAACCTGGGCGACAGGGCTAAACGACCGGCGGTGTTCCGGAGAGGGCCCGAAGCTTTTTAGGGCATCAAGATGCATGGCAGTAGGATACCCTTTGTGTTGGGAAAATCCATATTGTGGATACTTCCGGCCCAAACAAATCATGTAATGGTCGCGAAACACTTTGGCCAAGATCGAGGCCGCCGAAACTGGGGACTCAGTCGCATCGGCCCGAACCAGCGCTTTCCCGGGGTAAGGTACATCTGGAAGGAAACGTCCATCCACCACCACGAAGTCCGGGCACGGGTGCAGGCCGAGCACCGCACGGCGCATCGCAATAAGGGTGGCTTGATGAATGTTATGTTTGTCAATCTCCCGGACGGACGCAGCACCTATTGACCAGGCGAGCGCATTGCTCCGGATCAGCCGGTTGGCCTGCTCTCTTCTACGGGAGGAGAGTGTTTTTGAGTCCGCGATGAGGTCCCCGTGGTAACTCGGGGGTAAAACTACAGCCGCGGCCACAACCGGTCCTGCTAATGGACCCCGCCCTGCTTCGTCCACTCCGGCAACAAGGGACTGACTTATCCGGGTCATCGGCGTCGGGCCAACTGTAAGATAGCGTCGACAATTCTGGCGTTGGTGTCAAGATTAAGATCCTGTTGGATTAAGGAGAGCCCCTTGCGCATTTTCTGGGTAGCGACGTCGTCGTCCAGCAGTCGCTCGACAGCCGGGACCAGGTTTGCTTCGTTTACCTCTTGCTGCAGGAACTCCGGCACGAGAGGGATTGGCATCAGGTGATTAGGCATAGATACCGTCCGCGTGGAAGCCAAAGTGGAGGCGATCCGGTAGGAAAGGTTGGATACACGATATGCGACGACCATGGGACACCCCACCAACGCCGCCTCCAGCGCCGCGGTTCCAGATGCCAGAAGCGCCCCATCGCTCGCGGCAAGACAAACACGGGCCCGGCCATCATGCAGTGTTACCCGGTCTGCGAATCCCTCTAGGGAGACCAAATCGAGGAACTGCTGTCGAACACGGTTACTCGCGAAAGGAATCAGGAAGTGCAGGTCCGGCTTCCTCTCAGCGAGCACTCGCATGCAGCCCGCGAAAGTGGCCGCGAGATGACGAATTTCGGACTCACGACTTCCAGGAAGGATAGAGACGACCCGGGCGGAAGACGAGATTCCAAGTTCCCCTCGGGCGGACGTTTTCGTTATCCCCGCTGTCTCCTGCGCCGCGGGATGACCGACAAAGGTAGCGGGGACGCCCCGCTCCTCATAAAAGCCCTCTTCGAATGGAAAGAGCACCAGAATTCGATCGACCGCGCGGCGAATCTTAGCGACACGATAACTTCGCCAGGCCCATACTGTGGGGCTGACCAGGTGAAGGACGGGGATTCCGCTAAGCCGGAGTCGGCGTTCCAGGGTCAGGTTGAAGTCTGGGGAATCAATACCCAAGAAGAGATCCGGGGGGTCGGACCGAAAATCACGGAGTAATTGCCTTCGCACCCGGAGAGCACTCGGCAGCTTGCGGATCAAGTCTTCAACGGCCATGACGGAAAGATCATGGATATCGCAAGCCGACTCCAGTCCAAGATTTGCCAACTCCGGACCGCCAATCCCCCGCAACTCCAAGGAAGTTAAACGAGCCTTGAGCGCGGATATCACTCCTCCGCCGAGTCGATCTCCGGAGGGCTCAGCCGCGACTACTCCGAGTCGAAAGGTTGGCGCCAACTGTGAACCTCAGCGAATCACGCCCCGTTCTGACCGAGACAGAAACCGGATCAAAGTATCAACTTCCGGACGGCCTGCCGAACCGCAGGCCTCCGATTCTTCGTGCTCCGAATCAACCTTTTTCGCGCGGAATTGCTGTCTATACACCCTGCGAAGCTCGGTTATTGCATCCTCAGTGAAACCACGCCTACGCAGTCCCCGGACATTGACTCCATAGGTTTTAGCCGGATTGCCTGCGACAATCAGGTACGGTGCTACATCCTGCAGGCAGACTGTGCCAATCCCCATCAGGGAGTGTTGCCCTACCCGACAGAACTGGTGCACGAGTGTGAAACCACCGAGGATGGCATAGTCACCGACTTCCACATGTCCCGCGAGGCTCGCGCCATTCGCAAAGATAATGTGGTCACCCAACGTGCTATCGTGGGCGATGTGGCTGTAGGCCATAAGGAAATTATGACTCCCTACCTTGGTCACGCCCGTCCCGCGACTGGAGCTGGATCCCCGATTCAACGTGACGTACTCGCGGATAACGTTTGCGTCTCCAATCTCGAGACGGGTAGGTTCTCCATCATATCCGGCGAACTGGGGGTCCTCGCCGACTGATGAAAACGAGTAGATACGGTTATCCTGTCCTATATGTGTTCCTGAGCGGATAATCACGTGAGAATCTATCTTCGTCCTGGAGCCGATGACCACATCCTCTTCGATAACCGAAAACGGCCCGACGGTTACGTCCGATGCAAGTGTCGCCCCAGGGTGGACTACCGCCCGGCCGTCGATCACTCGATGGGCCTGTGAGTGAACAGGACATCCGACACACACACCACTTTGCCATCAACGGTTATGGTTCCCGAACATCTCCATAAAGCACGGCGCTGGGCTTCTAAGCTCACATCAACGATCAATTGATCTCCAGGCTCGACCGGCGCCTTAAACCGCGCCTTGTCCACACCGGCGAACAGGTACACGTTTTTCTGGCTGGCTTTGGCGTCAATGATCAGGCTGACGAGTATGGCCGACGCCTGAGCAATACTTTCAAGCATCAGGACGCCCGGGAACACCGGTCGATGCGGGAAGTGTCCGTCAAAAAAAGGCTCGTTCGCCGTTACATTCTTAAGGGCTCGGAGCCGCTCTCCGGGAACGACTTCCAGGACGCGATCAATCAGCAGGAAGGGATACCGGTGCGGGAGGATTTCCCGGATCCGGTGAATGTCGATTTCTGTTTCCACAAATATTATTTCGGTGAACTTCTAACCGCATCCCCCGGGAAACGGATTCGGGAGGAACCTAAACATGATGCGCTCGGGTGAACTCAAGGGAGCTCAGCGAGGCGCTCAAGAACGAGATCCGTAATGTTGATTGCGTCGCTCACGTAAACGGCTTGTTCCACTACCAGATCAAAACCTCCCGCTCTGGCAATTTCAACAATCACCTCACGTACCAGCGCCTGAAGTTTTGCCAGTTCCTCATTTCGGCGGAGGTTATAGTCCTCCCGAGCCTCCTGTTGGGAACGGGCAAGTCGCCGCTTGTGATTTTCAATATCCCTTTGGCGCGCCTGCGCCGAGGTTGCGTCCATGACCAGGATGTTCTTCTCAAGTTCAGCTTCCATCTCCTGAATCTCGCTATGCTGGACCTTCAATTCCTCATCGCGCGAACGGAACTCGTCTTCAAGTTTTGCGAGTGCATTTCCGCCCTGGGGTGCCTGCTCAATGAGCCGAACCGGATCAACGAATCCAATCTTGAACGCAGTCTGCGCATTGGCCGCTGAAGATACCAGCGCTTGAGTTGCAAGAGTCAGCACAATAAAGATCGCGTAAAAAGATCGGGGATGATGTTGCATTGTGTTTATTTAATGTTAAGCGGTAAGTGGGGGCTAACGCATAAGAGAGCCCAGCGTGAACTGGAGCCGCTTGACATCGTCCCCGGCCTCATCATTGAGCGGTTGCGCCATGGTCAAAGAAATGGGCCCCACTGGCGAAAACCAGTGGAAGCCCGCGCCGACACTCATACGAATTTCACCAAAATCGAAGTCACTGCTCGAAGCGAAGACCTGTCCTGAATCCGCAAACAGACTGAGACGTTTGTCGTTGTCCTCCTGAAGCCCAAAGACTGGGAAGTACATTTCTATACCCGCAACCGTTCGAATTCCTCCGCCAAGGGGGTCCGCGTCGATACCTGTGCTCACGGGCCCCAGAGAGCGAGACTCAAAACCGCGCACACTGTTTGCGCCTCCGGCGTAATAGTTTTTAAAGAACGGCAACTCCTGAAGTTCGCCGTAACCATCTCCATAGCCGATATCCCCGCGGGCATTTAAGATAAGTCGACCGGCGAGTTGTCGATACCAACTACCCCGGACCGATACTTTGTAATACTCGAGATCGCTCCCGGGAATTCCGATCTCCGCAGAAATCCTGCGGAAAGATCCTCGGCGCGCAAAGAAAATACTATCCCGGGTATCTTTAGAAAATCCTGTTGAGAGATTGAAGTTCAGATTATCAGGGTACCGGTCGATAAATGACTGGTACTCCGGCGGTGTCGAGGTGGTCGACTCAAGGTATATATCTTCCACCGCGAGACTTAAACTGAGCGCATTGTGCTCAGACATCGGAATCTTGTAGCGGATGCCCCCACCGGTGGTTTCTGAGGCGTAATCAGCCGTGGTTACTGAGTCCGTATCGATTTTTTCACGATTAATAAACAGCGCGCGACTGACTCCTTCTGCGGTGTGGTACGGATTACGATATTCGATGTCAAAAACCTGATCCACCTTGGAGACTTCAGCCGTAGCGCTTAGTTCGCGTCCGGTACCAAAGAGATTTCCGCGATGGACCTCGGCCAAAAGAAACAGTCCATCGGAGTCATCAAAACCCGCGCCGAACATGAAGTTCCCCGTGGCCCGCTCCTTAACCACCACAGACAGGTCTATCTGGTCGATCGAGCCAGGAACCTCGGTCAGGTCTATATTAACGTCCTCAAAGAATCCCAATCGGGAGATACGCTCCCGTGATCGCCGAAGTTTCTCCGCCGAGAATACGGATGACTCCAACTGCCGCATCTCGCGTCGGATAACCTCGTCAAGCGTTGACTGGTTCCCGCTAATGTGGATCTGACGCACGTAAACCAACGGCCCTGGATCGACCGCGAAGACAAAATCTACCCGATGCGCGGACTCGTTAACCTCAGTAATCGCATTGACATTCGCAAACGCATAGCCGTGGTCAGCAAGTTTGCTTTCGATTGCGGAACGCGACGCCACAAGATCGGTCTGCGAAAAAGGTTCACCACTCGGCATCGTAGTGAGGGCGAGCAATTCCTCTGCAGAAAAACCCCCACCGCCTTCGACTTCAGTGCCTCCCACCGTAAACACATTGCCCTCGTGCAATGAGAAGGTAATGAAAATATCCTGTTTGTTCTGACTGATGGTGACATCCGACGACAGCAGGTCAATATTCATGTAACCCCGATCGAGGTAAAAGCTTCTGAGCGTTTCGGCGTCGGCCAGAAGTTCCTCTTTTGAATATTTTCCGGTCTGTGAGATAAAACTATGCCAGGCCTCCTCTCCGAGCGAGATTTCGGATAACAACTCTTTGTCTGTAAAGGTCTCATTCCCGACAATATTGATTTCCCGAATTCTCGCAACTCTACCTTCGTCGATCGTGAGGGAGACAGCTACCCGATTGAGATCCACCGGGGTGACAACCGCATCGACCTTTGCGGAATAACGGCCTTTTGCAAAGTATTGCTCTTCGATCGCCTGAACGAGCTGCTCAAGTAGGGGCTCCCGGAAGACCCTTCCTTCGGCCACGCCTATCTGAGCGAGTGCAGTTTCGATCGTCTCGTCGTCGATATCTTTATTGCCACTGTAATCGACACCGGAGATTGCCGGCCGCTCCGCGACAACCACGATCAATAAATTATTCTGGCGCCGGATCTCAACGTCCTGGAAAAAACCAGTAGCAAAGAGCGCTTTGATGGATTCATCGATAAGCGCGTCATCTGCCGTGTCACCCACCTTGATAGGCAGGTAATTGAATATTGTGCCGACCTCGATGTTTTGTGCTCCTTCCACGCGAATATCATCCACAACAAAATCGGCAGCGGCCGGCAGCGACACC
>JABJIU010000061.1 GCA_018661145.1 Pseudomonadota bacterium
GGATTCTTCGGCGAAATCTGCCGCGCGCTGTCCTGAGCGCGCGGTCAGGCCGATAGCCGGACTAATTTGCCGGCTTAACTACTGGCGAAGCGGCAGTACACCCAGTACCGCATGCGCCTGATGCAGATCGAAACAGCTTTCGTCAACGCGGATATAGGCAATTCGGTCCTTTGGCAACACGGT
Source organism: Pseudomonadota bacterium (assembly GCA_018661145.1). Taxonomy (GTDB): domain Bacteria; phylum Pseudomonadota; class Gammaproteobacteria; order Arenicellales; family UBA868; genus UBA868. Next base: position 184 of record JABJIU010000061.1, read on the forward strand.
GACATGATCCACCCCTCGCAGCGCGCCCAAATGCAATTCAAGAGATTCAAGATCGAGATCAGTCTCACCATCGAGTCGCAAAGTAACGCTGTTTCGAAGTTCAGGCGTAGCCCCGGTAAAGGCCAATATCAGCCAGGCCAAGCTTGCCAGTGCGCAGAATGCGAACACACCCGGTCCACCGAACATTCCGAGCAGAATACCGCCGAAAGCACCGCCCACAAAAACCCCGGCAAATTCAAACGTGTTGTAGACCCCAATCGCGGTTCCCTTGGCATAGCCCGGCGCCAACCGGGTCATTAATGACGGCAGCATCGCTTCGAGCAAATTGAAGCCGACAAAAAAACATAAAAGACCCGTGAGCAGAAGTTTTGCCTGATCCATGCCGCTCAACAGCGCCAGTTGCCCCGCAAGCAGGATAGCGATCGCCAGACGGAAGACCCAAAACGTCCGCTGGCGACGCATTCCCATCATCAGTAGAGGTGCCATGAGCAGGACAGAACCGATCAGCACCGGGATATAAACCTGCCAATGGGCGTCTCGTTTGAGTTCAAGCGTATCCACCAAGGCAAAGGGAATCACGACGAAAACTGCAGTCAGCACCATATGCAGAATAAAGATACCGAGATCGAGTCGCAAAAGATGCGGGTTGGCAATGACCTCACGGAAATAGACGAGCGTCGCGCTTGAGCCCGGATCGCGGGCCGCATGCTGAGGGGTGGGCACCCACCAGACGATGACGGCAATACAGCCCAATGCCAACACAGCGGTCAACCAGAAAATACCGCTGACGCCGATCCATCGGTCCAGCGCCGGTCCTGCCATAAGCGCGATCAGAAACGATGCCCCGATACTCATTCCGATCAGCGCCATTGCCTTGATACGCTGCTGTTCACGGGTCAGGTCTGCAACCAGCGCGAGCACGACGGCCGCAATCGCACCGCTGCCCTGCAACGCCCGGCCGATGATGATGCCCGTCAAAGTATCGGACACGGCTGCCACTACACTACCAAAAGCAAATATCAAAAGCCCAAGAATAATCAGCGGCTTTCGCCCAAAGCGATCTGACAAGGCGCCAAAGGCGATCTGAAAAAGTGCCTGAGTCAACCCATAGATACCAACCGACAGCCCGATCAGGAACGGAGTTGCCCCATCCAATTGGGCGGCGTACAGCGCGATCACGGGCAACACCAGAAACAGTCCGAGCATGCGCAGACTGAACACTCCTGCCAGGGCCGCTACCGACCGCCGCTCGGAGCGATTCATTGGAAATTTCTCAGTGCGTAACGTCAACAGCATCTATCCAGGATGGAGATCCAGTACCCGTGCCTGGCTGTGGCGGTGTTGCACGCGTTACAGCACAGACCTCACCAGAAAATGTGAAAAGCCTTTGAACCCGGGGACACAAGGGACGTAATATTAACAGTTTGCCTTTTCGCAACCCAGCAACTATGCGCAACATCAAGATCCGCGGGGCTCGAACCCACAATCTGCAGAGTGTCGACATCGACCTGCCTCGCGACAAACTGATCGTGATCACGGGCTTGTCTGGGTCGGGGAAATCCTCCCTGGCCTTTGACACCGTTTATGCCGAAGGCCAGCGCCGTTATGTAGAGTCGCTGTCGACCTATGCGCGGCAATTCCTCTCGCTGATGGAAAAACCGGATGTCGATCTCATCGAAGGTCTGTCACCCGCTATCAGTATCGAGCAAAAAGCGGCATCTCATAATCCCCGATCCACGGTCGGCACCGTGACCGAAATATATGACTACCTACGCCTGTTGTACGCCCGAGTCGGCGAACCCCGGTGCCCGGATCACGGAGTCATCCTGGCTGCAAGCACGGTAAGTGAAATGGTAGACCGGGTCCTGGCGCTCGATGAGGGCACTCGGATCCTGCTCCTGGCGCCGGTCGTCCAGGACCGCAAAGGGGAATACCAGCAGCTGCTGAAAAGCCTGCTGGGTCAGGGCTTTATCCGCGCACGTATCGATGGGATCGTCTACGAACTCGACACTCCGCCCGTGCTCGACCGCAAACGCAAACACAGCATCGATGTGGTTGTGGATCGCGTGGTAATCAAACCCGACATTGCCCAGCGGCTGGCTGAGTCATTTGAGACCGCACTCGCGGTTGCTGACAGCCTCGCACTGGTACAAGTACTGCCCGGTGATGATGGCGGCGAGGCTCAGGAGATGCTCTTCTCCGCTCGTTATTCCTGTCCGCACTGCGGCTACAACCTGACAGAACTCGAACCCCGGCTCTTTTCTTTCAACAACCCAGCCGGAGCCTGTCCGGACTGTGACGGTCTCGGGATCCGTCAGTTCTTTGACCCCGAACGGGTCATTCATGATGAGACTTTGAGCCTGGCAGCGGGGGCGATTTCCGGCTGGGACCGGCGTAACGCCTTTTATTTTCAAATGCTGAACTGTCTCGCCGAGCATTACGACTTCGATATTGAGAAGCCCTTTCGCCGCCTGCCGAAGAAAGTCCGGGAGATCATTCTTTATGGCAGTGGCAAGGAAAAAATCAGCTTCAGCTACCTGCGCTCACACGGGAGGCGTTCGCGACGACGGACGCACAGTTTCGAAGGGGTCATCCCCAACATGGACCGCCGCTACCGGGATTCTGAATCCAATACGATCCGTGAGGAACTCTCTCGCTACGTGAACACCCAACCCTGTACAAGTTGCCAAGGCAGCCGTCTCAAAACAGGCGCCCGTCATGTATTCGTAGGCAGTCAACCGGTTCATCAGGTGACCGCGATGCCGATTGAATCTTCCCTTGAGTTTTTCGACACCCTTTCCCTGCCCGGGCACCAGGGTGAAATCGGCGAGCGTATCATCCGTGAGATCAGCGAGCGCCTGCGCTTTCTGGTGAACGTCGGTCTCGAATACCTGACGCTAGACCGCACGGCGGAGACTCTATCTGGCGGGGAAGCGCAACGGATCCGCCTCGCTTCACAGATCGGTTCCGGGCTGGTGGGAGTGATGTACATTCTTGATGAACCCTCCATCGGACTTCACCAACGGGACAATCAGCGTCTGCTCGATACGCTGTTTCACCTGCGGGATCTGGGCAATACGGTGGTGGTGGTCGAACACGACGAGGAGGCGATCCGCAGCGCCGATCATATTGTCGATCTCGGCCCGGGCGCCGGGATTCACGGCGGCCGCGTGGTGGCTGAAGGCAGCGTACAGCAGATCCTTCAAGCGCCCGAGTCGGTGACCGGCCAGTATCTTGCCGGCACTCAGACCATCGATGTCCCCAGCCAGCGTACCGAGTCCGAACCCGGAAGGCAGCTTGTCATCCGAGGCGCGACCGGTAATAACCTTAACGGTCTTGATGTGTCACTCCCGGTGGGTCTCCTGACCTGTGTGACGGGGGTCTCCGGATCGGGCAAGTCAACGCTCATTAACAATACTCTATACCCTGCCATGGCCGGGCATCTGCATTCGAGCCGGCAGCAGCCGGCGCCGCATGACGGGATTGAGGGTCTGGAGCAGTTTGACAAGGTCATTGATATTGACCAGAGCGCGATCGGCCGCACTCCCCGATCCAACCCCGCCACCTATACCGGACTCTTTACCCCGATACGGGAACTCTTTGCAGGTACACCCGAATCGCGCGCCCGCGGGTACAAGGTCGGACGATTTTCCTTCAATGTGCGCGGCGGACGCTGCGAGACCTGCCAGGGTGACGGGCTGATCAAGGTGGAAATGCACTTTCTGCCAGATATCTATGTGCCCTGTGACAATTGTCAGGGCAAGCGCTATAACCGCGAAACACTCGATATTCGCTACAAAGGCCGCAGCATCCATGAGGTGCTCGATATGACCGTTGCCGAAGCAGGAGAATTCTTCGCCGCGATTCCCGTCATTAAACGCAAACTCGACACGCTGCTTGCGGTCGGACTCGGTTACATCCGCCTCGGACAAAGCGCCACCACGCTCTCAGGTGGAGAAGCACAGCGTATCAAGCTCTCAAGAGAGCTCTCCAAGCGTCCGACCGGTCGGACCCTGTATATTCTCGACGAACCCACCACCGGCCTTCACTTCCACGATATTCGCCAACTTCTGGGTGTCCTCCATCGTCTGCGGGACCAGGGTAATACGGTGGTCGTGATCGAACACAACCTTGATGTCATCAAGACTGCCGACTGGGTGATCGACCTTGGACCGGACGGTGGTCTGCGTGGAGGAAAACTGGTTGGCGCAGGTACACCCGAAGACCTCGCCCAAGTTACCAATTCCTACACGGGCCAGTTCCTCAAGGATCTTTTGGAACCCCGCATCGCGTCCTGATCAGGGAGGGATCAGAAATACTTACCCATCGTCATTACTAACATCAAATGGTCAGACCGCCAGACCATTGATTGCAGGTTGGCAATCCCTCCTGTGGTACTGTGCTTTTCAAGATTAAAGCGGTAGTTGTTTCGCCCGGCGCAATAAGTTGTCAATGCGCCCTGCTGAGAAATGCGTAATGGTGGATTCCCTTCCAGATACAGATCTTGACCCGCTTGAGACTCAGGAATGGCAGGATGCCTTAAGCGCGGTCATCGAACGTGAAGGCCAGGAGCGTGCCCACTTTCTCCTTGAGACCCTGATCGATCAGGCCCGGCGCAGCGGCACTCACATTCCCTTCCGACCGACGACGGCATATCTCAATACCATCCCTGCGGCCAGTCAGGCCCGCAGCCCCGGGGATCCCGCCATCGAATGGCGGATCCGCTCTCTGATACGCTGGAATGCACTCGCCATGGTGATGCGGGCTAATCAGACCAGCAGTGAACTGGGCGGGCACATCGCAAGTTTCGCGTCGGCGGCCACACTGTACGATGTGGGCTTCAACCATTTCTGGCGCGGTCCGCAGGCTGAACACGGGGCGGACCTTGTCTTCTTCCAAGGACACTCGGCGCCGGGCATATATGCCCGCGCTTTTCTCGAGGGCCGTTTGACCGAGGGGCAACTCGAAGGCTTCAGGCAAGAGGTCAAAGGCAAAGGCCTTTCCTCTTATCCCCATCCCTGGCTAATGCCCGATTTCTGGCAGTTCCCCACTGTATCGATGGGTCTTGGACCAATCCAAGCGGTTTACCAGGCGCGCTTCATGCGCTACCTGCAAAACCGCGAGTTCACTCCCCACTCAGACCGTAAAGTCTGGGCCTTTGTGGGGGATGGCGAGATGGACGAGCCTGAGTCGACCGGAGCGCTGGGCATCGCCGGACGAGAACGTCTAGACAACTTGGTGTTTGTCATCAACTGTAATTTGCAACGGCTCGATGGGCCGGTTCGGGGCAACGGGAAAATCATTCAGGAACTGGAAGGCACCTTCCGGGGCGCAGGATGGAATGTCATCAAACTGGTCTGGGGCTCGTACTGGGACAAACTTCTGGCACGGGATACCCAAGGGCTGCTAAGACAACGAATGGAAGAAGCTCTGGATGGTGAATACCAGGCCTTCAAGAGCAAAGACGGCGCCTTTGTCCGGGAACATTTTTTCGGTAAATATCCGGAACTTGCGGCCATGGTGGCCAATATGACTGATGAAGACATCTGGCGGCTCAACCGGGGCGGCCATGATCCGCACAAGGTCTATGCGGCTTACGCTCAAGCTGCCGCGCACCGGGGCCAACCTACGGTGATCCTAGCCAAAACGGTCAAAGGATATGGCATGGGAGAATCTGGTGAAGGCCAGAACACCACCCACAGCCAGAAGAAGATTACGCACGAATCATTGTTGGAATTTCGTGACCGATTCCGCATTCCCCTTGAAGACGAAGCCGTGCTCGCCTGCCAGTTTTTTCACCCGGGTGATGACAGTCCCGAGGTGCGCTACCTTAAAGAACGCCGCACCTCCCTTGGCGGGAGTCTGCCAGCCCGAGCCGACAAAGCCCCTACCCACACAACACCAGATTTGTCGCTCTTCCAGTCCCAACTCGACGGCAGCGGTGATCGTGAGATCTCGACTACGATGGCGTTTGTCAGGCTCCTCACGGCCCTTACCCGGGACAAAACCCTCGGCCGCTATGTGGTGCCGATCGTCCCTGATGAATCACGCACCTTCGGCATGGAGGGTATGTTCCGCCAACTGGGCATCTACGCGCCGGAAGGACAACTGTATCTTCCCGAAGACGCAGATCAGTTGATGTATTACCGCGAAGATATACAGGGTCAGGTACTGCAGGAAGGCATCACCGAAGCCGGCGCCATGTCCTCGTGGATTGCAGCAGCGACCGCCTACAGTAATCATGGCATTGCCATGATTCCTTTTTACATTTTTTATTCCATGTTTGGTTTGCAGCGGGTAGGTGATCTTGCCTGGGCCGCAGGCGATCAGCAGGCGCGGGGATTCCTGATTGGCGGTACTGCCGGGCGAACCACTCTCGCCGGCGAAGGACTCCAGCATCAGGATGGCCATAGCCTGCTGATGGCGGCGAGTATTCCCAACTGTGTCTCTTACGATCCCGCCTTCAGTTATGAACTGGCCGTGATCGTGCACGACGGGATACGCCGAATGTATGCCGATCAGGAAAACGTTTTCTATTACATCACCGTGATGAATGAAAATTATGCCCATCCGCCGATGCCTGAAGACGTCAGGGATGGGATCCTTCAGGGTATGTACCGGCTGCGCCAGGCTCCACGGGGGCGCAAAGCCGCACCCCGGGTCCAGCTTTTCGGCAGCGGTACCATCTTGCGTGAATCCATGGCGGCCGCCCAACTGCTGAAACAGGACTTCGGTATCTTGGCCGACCTGTGGAGCGTGACCAGCTACAGTGAACTGGCGCGCCAGGGTCGCGAAGCCACGCGCTGGAACCGCCTCCACCCAGACGAAGCTGCACGGCCAGTGTATGTTAGCGAACAGCTCGCCGACGCCGATGGACCCATCATCGCTGCAAGCGATTACAACCAGGCTTACCCCAATCAGATTCGGGAATTTGTCAGCGGGCGGCGCTATCTGGTGTTGGGCACCGATGGCTACGGCAGAAGCGGAACCCGTGAGCAGTTACGGCAGTTTTTCGAGGTGGATCGATTCCAGATTGCGGTCGCCGCATTATCTGCCCTGGCTGATGAAAATGCCCTACCCCGCTCGACGGTGACCGATGCCATCAACCGATACTCCCTGAACCCGGAAAAGCCAGATCCGGCCTTCGCATAAACCGCACCCGGCATGAGCGATTCTCAAGATATTCTAGTCCCCGATATCGGCGATTTTGGCAACGTCGATGTAATTGAGGTGCTGGTCGCTCCGGGAGACGCGGTCGATGTTGAGTCGCCCCTGATTACGCTTGAAAGTGACAAGGCGACTATGGATGTTCCTTCGCCTGTTGCCGGCACGGTGACCGAAGTCCGCATTGCAGTGGGCGACCAGGTCTCTCAGGGAAGTCTGGTTGCCAGGGTTGAAACGGCAGAACCTGCTGCCGAAACCGCTGCACCGGCTGTGACTGAAGAGGTGCCGCAGACTGAGGTGGATTCTGGGCCTCCACCCAAGTCGCCCATCCCGGAGCAAGTCGATCCAGCCCCGCCGGTCGCACCCCGGCCACCGCCTTCACTGCCACCGGCGGTCGAGTCAGACGATAGCCCGTTACCTCACGCAAGTCCCGCCGTGCGACGATTTGCACGTGAGCTCGGTGCTGATCTTTCAAAGATCAGCGGAACGGGTACCCATGGCCGAATTCTGACAGAGGACGTACGGGCCTTTATCAAATCAGCACTCGCACAAGGCGCTACTCCTGCGCAATCCGCTTCCGGCATACCGGCCGTGCCCGAGGTGGATTTCTCCCGCTGGGGTCAGGTTGAGGCCCAACCACTTTCCAGGATCAAAAAGATCTCGGGACGCCATCTGCACCGGGCCTGGCTTAACGTACCTCATGTCACTCACCACGACGAAGCAGACATTACGGAACTCGAGGACTTTCGAAAAACCCTCAAGAACGAAACGGCCTACGCGGAGATTCGTATTACCCTGCTGGGTTTCGTTATTAAGGCGTTGGCGAGCGCCATGAAAGCGTTTCCGCTTATCAACGCTTCACTGTCCCCGGATGGTGAAAATTTGATCCTCAAGCGCTATTTTCACATCGGCGTGGCCGTAGATACTGAAAACGGTCTGGTGGTGCCGGTCCTGAGAAACGTAGAAACCAAGGGGATTGTTGAACTCGCCTGTGAACTCGGCGAGATGAGTGCGCGCGCCCGTGATGGGAAACTCAAGCCTGAGGAGATGCAGGGCGGCTGCATCAGCATATCGAGCCTGGGCGGCATTGGCGGTACAAGCTTTACACCCATCGTTAACAGCCCGGAAGTCGCTATTCTGGGAATCACCCGGGCGCAGATGAAGCCGCGTTGGGATGGAAACGCTTTTCAGCCGCGGCTGATGCTGCCGCTGGACCTTTCCTATGATCACCGGGTCATCGATGGTGCAGAAGCCGCACGGGTTACCGCTTTTATCGTGTCGGCTCTTGAAGACTCGCGAAGACTGTTGCTCTAAGCCGTGACTGCCTAGGCTCTCTGTGAACGATACCGTACTCACCGTCTCCGTCCCCAATATCGGTGACTTCGAGAACATCGATGTGGTCGAGGTGCTGGTAACGCCAGGGGATTCCATCGAGGTCGAAACACCACTGATCACCCTCGAAAGCGACAAGGCAACCATGGATATTCCCTCACCAGTGGCCGGAGAGATTCTGGAGGTTCTGGTGCCGCAAGGCGGGCAGGTATCCGAGGGAGACCCAGTGGCCAAGGTTCTGATCCAATCCCAGGAATCGCCAGCGCTGTCTTCCGATGCGGCGCCGGTAAGAGACGTGGCCCCTTCTGCGCCGGATCCTGAGAATCAGCCCAATGCGAGCACACCCACAGACGAAACTTTCGATCTGGCGGTGCTCGGCTCCGGACCCGGCGGTTACACCGCGGCATTTCGTGCAGCCGACCTAGGTCTCAAGGTCTGCCTGATTGAACGCTATCCGTCACTGGGTGGGGTCTGCTTGAATGTCGGCTGTATCCCCTCCAAAGCATTGCTGCATGCGGCGCGGGTGATCGAAGAAACCCGGGAGATGCGCGCCCACGGCATCGATTTTGGTGAACCCAAAATTGACCTTGCGCAGTTAGGCGCTTGGAAAGACAAGGTCGTCAACCAACTGACCGAGGGACTTTCAGGTCTTGCAAAAAAGCGTAAGGTACAAGTGATCACAGGCACTGGCCGATTCGAATCGTCGCACGAGTTGATGGTTCTTAACGACCACGGCGAAGAACGCGTCCGCTTTCGCCAGGCGATTATTGCCGCTGGATCCCAGGCGATGACATTACCCGGCCTGCCGGAGGATCCCCGCATTTTCGACTCGACCGGCGCACTAGCGCTTGGGAATATTCCACCCCGCCTGCTGGTCATCGGCGGTGGCATTATCGGCCTTGAAATGGCGACGGTGTACCTGGCCATGGGTAGCGAAATCAGTATCGTGGAAATGGCGCCACAGTTGATGCCGGGAACTGATACTGATCTTGTAAAACCATTGGTCAAGCGACTTAACGGCCAGTGTGAGGGAATTTATCTTGGCACCCGGGTCACTAACGTTGAAGCATATGAACACGAACTCAAAGTCAGTTTTGAGGGTGACAAGGCGCCTGCCGATGGGTCTTATGATGCAGTGTTGGTCGCTGTGGGTCGCTCACCCAACGGCCATAACATTAATGCCGAGGCAGCCGGCGTCGTCGTAGACGATCGGGGCTTTATTGCCGTGGATTCCCAGCAGCGGACCAATCAGCCGCACATCTTTGCGATCGGCGATATCGTCGGACAACCCATGCTTGCACACAAGGCCACGCATGAAGGGAAGGCGGCTGGCGAGGTCGCCGCAGGGCACAAAAGCGGCTTTGAAGCGAGAGTTATTCCCTCGGTGGCCTACACCGATCCCGAGGTCGCGTGGGTTGGGCTCACGGAAACCGAGGCCAAGCAACAGGGTATCGAATACGGCAAAGGTGTCTTTCCCTGGGCAGCGAGCGGCCGGGCGCTCGCCCTGGCACGTAGTGAAGGAGTTACCAAACTGCTCTTCGACCCTGAAACACAACAGATCATCGGCGGCGGTATCGTCGGGCCCAATGCGGGAGACCTGATTGCCGAGGTGGGCCTTGCGATCGAGATGAACTGCGTTGCTCAGGATGTTGGACTCACCGTACACCCCCATCCCACCCTCTCAGAAACCATCGCACTCGCGGCAGAGGCCTTTGAGGGGACGATTACGGATCTTTACCTTCCGCGCAAACGCTGACGCCGACGCACCCGATTAGCTGTGCCGCCTGTACTCTCCTTTACTGTTGCCGGTTCGGGACCGCCGGTGGTTATCCTCCATGGTCTGTTTGGCTCGGCGGTGAACTGGCGCCGCATCGCAGATGCACTTTGTCACCGCTGGCAGGTCTTTTCTCCAGACCTGCCCAATCATGGAGACTCGCCATGGACGGACGACATGTCGTACCCCGCGCAGGCCAAGGTACTCGCCAGCTTCATCTCAGACCATGTGCCGGACAATCCCATCATCATCGGGCATAGCATGGGTGGCAAAGTGGCGATGGCGCTCGCGCTTGAAGGCGGAACCCCCCTCGCGGGGCTGGTCGTTGTTGATATTGCGCCGGTGACCTATCCGCATTCACACCGGACCCTGGTTGAGTCGATGAACGCACTTGACCTTACGGCAGTGCACACCCGCCGCGACGCCGAGCGAGAGCTTGAACCGGATATACCGGACAAGGCACTCCGCCAGTTTCTGCTGCAGAACCTGAGAAGCGTCGAGGGTGGACTACGTTGGCGCATTAATCTTGACGTTATTCACAGACAGATGGACGCCCTGACAGGCTTCGACATTGCACCCGGGCACTCGGATATCCCGGCCCTTTTTATATACGGCACACAGTCCGACTATGTGACACCGCAGATAACACCCCGGATCATGGACCGCTTTCCAAACGCTCGACTGCGCGCCATTCAGGAGGCGGGGCACTGGCTCCATGCAGAAAAGCCTAATGCAATGATTGATGCCCTCAAGGATTTTGCTGAAACTGCAGGAAGTTAGGAACTGTCCCGCACCGCAAGGTAGTTCTCCGTTGACTTGACCAGACCGGAGGGGCGCGGCAGATGGGAAACCGCAAACCCACAGGCACCGAGCACGGCGGGCAGCCTCTGATCGATAATCACGCCATCCGAATCACACGACGCCTCAAACACGACGAGACGCAACACCGGGTTTTCCAGCACAGTGGTTGCGCCGCGCAACACCTGATACTCCCAGCCTTCCACGTCGATCTTCATGACGCTCGGGTAATGCCCCACTTGCCGACAATATTCATCCAGGGTAATCACCTCGACCTCGATCTTGCCAACCGGCTCACGGTGGGGCCAATCACCAAACCCACTCTCCCCAGAATCACTGCCGCGAATCAACTGCTGGCGCCCGCTTTCATCGGACAGTCCCATCGGCACGATACTGAGGGCCGTGTCATCCCAGCCGTTTAACCGGCGCTGGGCGTCCATGACGTTACAGGTGTCTGGATCGGGCTCAAATGCGGTTACCCCGCGGACGCCACACGAGAGCGCAAGACAACTGAAATAACCCGCGTTGGCGCCGATATCAAAAAAGATATCGTCTCCAACAAATGAAGCCGAGAGATGGTCTGTAACTTCCTGCTCATGTATCCGGTTGCACAGGAGATTGCGCTGCAGCCAATCCATCTGATTACAGGCAAAGAGAAAACCCGACCGCGTCAATACCCGGATACGGCGCCGGCCAAATATTCGTTCGATGAAACGCAAGCGCCTCGCCTTACCGGCCGGTATTCTGGGACGAAACCAGATTGCGCAGATCAGCGCCTCGACGATGCGGGGATAGTAAGGCGCCACTGTTTGCGCGGCGTGTCCGCCTTTATTGCCCATCAGCGGGATAGTAAATCGGGATCACACCTGTTCGAGTTCGACCAGTGTGCCGCAAAAATCCTTGGGGTGCAGGAAAAGCACCGGTTTGCCGTGTGCGCCAATGCGTGGCTCACCATCCCCCAACACCCGGCTCCCCTGTGCTTTCAGTTGATCTCGGGCCGCACAAATGTCATCGACTTCGTAGCAGACGTGGTGCATGCCGCCATCCGGATGACGCTCCAGAAACCGTCCGATCGGAGAGTCATCGCCTAGCGGATGCAACAGTTCGATTCGAGTGTTATCGAGATCCACAAACACGGTGGTGACCCCATGGTCTTGCAGAGCCTGGGCTTCTGATACCGTTGCGCCCAGCGTATCCCGGTATAGCGCTGTCGCCGCATCCAGGTCCGGCACCACAATTGCGACATGATTCAGTCTTCCAATCATCAGGCGCTCCCGCTTTGTTCAGTTTCAGCAAATTTATCGATGAGTTGACGTGCCGCCAAGCCCGGTGTCAGCCGTCCTTTAGCAACCTCCCGACGGGCCCGCTCGACCTCGCCTGCAATCCCGGGACTCTTGAGGAACTGCTCCAGCAGCCCTTCGTGCAGCGCCTGCATCAGGGCCTCGCTTGCCTGAATCTCTCGCCGGGAAGCAAGCGCCCCGCCCTCACCCAAATGAGTAAAGAAAGTCTCCATGTGGCCCAGTGCGTCAGTCACCCCAACGTCGCCCAGGGCGGACATCCCCAGCACCGGCACCTTCCACCCATGTGTCCGAGGCTGCAAAAACCCGGTGGCGGTGATGTACTCCGAGACCGTGCGGCTGGCGGCCTGCTCGAGTTCTCCATCAGCTTTGTTGACCAGAATCAGGTCCGCGAGTTCCATCACACCGCGTTTAATACCCTGAAGTTCATCTCCCGACCCGGGGACCAACAGCAGTACAAAAAGATCAGTCATTGACGCGACCCGAAGCTCGGACTGGCCGACGCCGACCGTCTCGACAATCAGACGGTCAAATCCTGCCGCCTCACAAAGCGTGATGGCTTCCCGGGTGAAGCGTCCCACCCCGCCCTCAGTGCCGGATGAAGGCGATGGCCGGACAAAGGCCCTGTCACTGACCGACAGCTTGGGCATCCGCGTCTTGTCACCCAGTATGGATCCCCCACTGATCACGGAACTCGGATCCACAGTCAGTACTGCGACCGAATTGCCGCATTGGATCATGTGTCCGCCGAGCGTCTCGATGAACGTCGATTTGCCGACGCCCGGCGGCCCGGTAATGCCGATGCGCAGCCCGGGCTGCGCAGGCGTTGGGAGCGCTGCGAGCAATTCCCGGGCCTGCGACTGATGCTCCTTCAGGCCGGATTCAACCAGCGTGATCGCCTGTGCCAGCGCCCGCCGATCCTGATTCCCGATGGCGTCTGCCAGCGAGGCCGTATCGTTCACGCAGATAACTCCTGCACAAACTCGATGATCTGCTGATCTACCTCGAGTGCTTCGCCGGGCTGCGCGTGCAGACAGAGTACCGTACCGTCACGCTCTGCCCGGATCACGTTTTCCATTTTCATCGCCTCGATCACGGCGAGTTCATCACCGGCTTTGACCTCAGCCCCTTCAGTGACCGCGACAGAGATGAGAAGGCCCGGCATCGGCGAGAGCGCCAAATGGGAAAGGTCCGGCGCAACCTTTTGAGGCATGAGGTGATACAGCGCCGCACTGTAGGGCTCAAGCACCAGCGCCTCGACACTGGCGCCGCTGTGAAAAACCTCATAACGGGCGCCGGATCGGCTGAGCTGGGCTGTGGCTTCGATCCCGTCTGCGGAGAAATCAATGACGCCGGCGAAGGGGCTTCCCGTGAAAGCAAGTGATAGCGGCTCTCCATTTACTATTACCTGCCAGCAGCTTTTGTCAGCAGTGACCCTGACTTCGTGCTGGTCAGTATCGATCTGGACTATCCGTGTTACTGCCTGCGAGCCCCAAGACTCAGCCAAGCGGTCTTCGCGCAGGTGCCAATGCTCGTGGACCACGGCGATCAGCGCCACGATCCGGTGCGCTACGGCTTGAGGCAATGCGGTGCCGGCAAAACCCTCAGGGAACTCTTCTTCAATAAAACCGGTAGTGGTGTCACCGGACAGGAACCGAGGATGCTGCACGAGAGCGGCCAAAAACGGGGTATTGCTCTGGATACCCCTAATTTCAAAGCGGTCAAGCGCCCGCAGCATAGTAGCCGCAGCCTGCTTGCGATCGGGTCCGTGAGTCACCAGCTTGGCGATCATGGGATCGTAGTGCAGGCTGACCTCGCCGCCTTCGCAAATGCCCGTATCGACCCGTACACTCTGCGCGTCATCGGGTGGACGAAAACGCAGCACGCGCCCGGAAGACGGCAAGAATCCCCGGTAGGGATCTTCAGCATAAACCCGGGACTCCAGTGCCCAGCCGCTGATGCCGACGTCCTGTTGGGATATCGTCAGCTTTTCTCCTGCAGCAATCCGAAGCATCCACTCCACAAGATCAACTCCGGTAATGAGTTCGGTTACCGGGTGCTCGACCTGTAGCCGTGTATTCATCTCCAGAAAATAGAAGTTGCGCGCTTCATCAACGATGAACTCCACCGTACCTGCAGAGGTGTAGCCCACCGCCCCCGCAAGGGCTAACGCCTGGGCGCCCATTTGCATGCGTAGGCTTTCATCGACAAAAGAGGATGGAGCCTCTTCCACAACCTTCTGGTGGCGGCGCTGAATAGAACACTCGCGCTCGTTGAGATGAATGCGGTTGCCATGATGGTCCGCCAGGACCTGGATCTCGATATGCCGAGGGCGGCTGACAAATTTCTCGATGAACACACGGTCATCTGAAAAACTTGAGCGCGCTTCACTGGATGCCCGCTCAAAACCCTCACGGCATTCATCATCATCAGTGGCAATCCGCATACCCTTGCCACCCCCGCCTGCACTCGCCTTGAGCATGACGGGATACCCGATCTCCCGAGCGTGGCTCACCGCATCGTCGGCATCGATAAGCACTTCATTGAAACCCGGAATCGTCGGCACCCCTACACGCTCGGCCAGGGCTTTGGAGGTGATCTTGTCCCCCATGACTTCAATCGCCTTTGCCGGGGGGCCAACAAAAGCGACTCCCACATCTTCCAGACCGGACACCAGTGCAGATTTTTCAGAGAGAAAACCGTATCCAGGATGCACCGCATCGGCACCAGTTGCTTGGCAGGCATCGATGATCCGCTCCACCAGGAGATAACTCTTGGCCGACGGGGATGCGCCGATGTGAACGGCCTCATCAGCCATCAAGGTGTGCGGCGCATCGCGGTCAGCATCTGAGAAGACCGCAACCGTCCTGATCCCCATGCGCTTGGCCGAACGGATCACCCGGCAAGCAATCTCACCCCGGTTGGCGATTAGGAGTTTGTTAAACATATGAAGTCTCTTACTAGCCTCTTATCTAGATGTGCGCAGGTTGAAAACCGGCGCTACGGCTGAGACCAGTCTACCCCGGACTCGAAAAGCGTCAGCAACCGCCCAATATTCTGCCGGGCATCCTTTTCAAAAAGGCCCTGAAAGTGTGCCGTCGAATAAATGTGTGGCCGATTCAGCAATGTTCTTAAAAATCCGCCCTGCCCCCGGGCAAAAACTTCATCGTTGGAGTGTGTCGCCTCACAACGAAGATCGCGCGTGTCGGCAAAGAATGCATCCCAGGGTTGTGAGAGGCCCCACAGATCAACATCCACTGCAAACTGCGCTTGAAAACCCTGAGGTGGCGCACGATGGTCAGTCGCGATAATCAGCTCGCCTACATCCGAGATGAAAGTGGCGGGCAGATATCCGGACGCCTTGCTGTCGAACCATTCAGCGCTGCGCGCTTCATTATCGCGCGCTCCGGCAACAAAGATGGCGTCATGAAACCAAAGCGCCATCTCCACGGCGTCATCGGCTCCCAGCACCAGGGCGGCTTCATCGTAGGCGGCAAGACAAACTGTGATATGACCGCCGTCATGATAACGACGAAATGCATCACTGTAGTGTCGGCTGAGTGCCTCGAAGACCCGAGCAGACTCCCCGCCACCTCCGACGCGAGACCAGAGTCTGCGAAACCGATCTTGCTCCACGATAATCAGGATGCCTGTGGTGAAGAGGGCGCTGTGTGCTCACGTTTCAGCGCCTCAAACGCCTGGGTTGTCCGGGTCAGTCGGTCGACCACCTGGCGCAGCACGCTTAAGGAGACTTCGGGGTTGTCCCGCATAAGATCCATGAAATCATCGGCCAGAATGGACAGGCACCGCACCTCCGTTTCGGCCCGGAGCGTGGCCGACCGCGGCTGATTAGCAATCACGCCCATCTCCCCAACGACATCACTAGTGGAGAGCACTGCCACGGGATCACCGCTCGCATCCTCGCTGACGAAGACGCCTACTTCTCCTGACATGATGACATAGACGCTGTCCGAACCTGAATTCATGGTGAAAATGATGTCACCGGCATCGAAACTCGACTCTTCGCTCGCGAATGCCAATCGCTTGAGTTTGCCGGCATCCAGTTGTGCGAAAAGCGGAATCTTTCGAAGCTGCTCTGCGTCGGTAATGAAGTTCATATAAAGGAGCTTGTTTCTGTGGCGCAAAGTGCAATTTAACCGCAACAGCCCTGCTACCGCAAAACCGGCTATTCCGGGGAATCGGGATCGCCGGCGATACGCGATTCCATTTCCTCTAGATCCTCAGGCGTATTGACGTTAAGAAACATTTCCTCATGATCAGAGAAATCGACTTTTGCATGAGACACGTCTCCTAGCCACAGATCGATCTTGCGGCCACCACCAGCAAGAAAACCCTCAAGGCTCGGCTGAGACTGGCGATTCAGCATCATGAACACGGGCTGCAGGCGCTTGCCATCATGGGCCACCACCGCATCGAATTCGCCTGACTCTCCAGCGGCATACATTCTTGCCGCATAATCTTTTGCCAGTAGCGGCGAATCACAGGGCGCGTTCAAAACCCAGCCCCGTGAAGCTTTTCCCAGTCCCGCCACCATGCCTGCCAAAGGTCCCGCATAGCCACTCACGCTGTCACTAATGACCGGGACCCCCAGTTTTTCGTAATGAGTATGGTTACGGTTGGCGCTGATCATCACTTCGCCGACCTGAGCGGCGAGGCGCTGAAGACCCCAGGCGACGAGCGGTCGACCACCCAGCATCAACAGGCCTTTATCTGCGCCACCCATCCGCCGAGCCTGCCCCCCGGCAAGCAGCAGTCCACTGACTTCAGAGATGGTCTTCCCGGAATGCACTATTTCCCCGCGCGGTGGCACCGTTAATTTATCAATCCCATTATAATCACGACTGTCCCCAGCATTACCGCCGGGATTCAGCAGGAAACCCAGTCAGTCCTTATATGCGCTTTCTCCGCCACGTTTCATCACTGCTTGTACTGAGTACACTGCTTGGTCTGCACGGTTGCAGCTCGACAGACGAAATTGAACGCACAGAACCCGACTGGGACAGAACCACCCGGCTCGAGATCCCGCCCGACCTCAGCGCGCCAAAAGAAAATGCCAGCACCGAACTGTTCTCGGCTGCGGCCCGCAACGCCAGCGAAGCGGAACTGAATCAATACAGCCAGTTCCAGGAATTTCAAAAGATGGCGGATTTTCAGGATTTCCTGAAGTGGCGTGATCAGCACTCTGCCGACCTTGATTTAACCCTCGCCGCGTTTCGCGAAGCCCGCGATGAGGCCGTTACCGAATCCTTAAGCGAAAATGGCGTTCTCACACTCAAAACGCGCGAAGGCCAGACAATCATCCTGATCGACGATACGCTGGAGAA
>JABJIU010000225.1 GCA_018661145.1 Pseudomonadota bacterium
ACGCACCAGGGTCTCAAGTTCTCCAACCGACATACCAAAACTGCCATCACCCATCGCACAAATGACGGTCTGAGCGGGAGCCGCGAACTGGGCGCCAATGGCGGCAGCCAGCGCATAACCTAAGGCGCCATGGGCTCGGTTACTGAACATACGCCGGCCTGGCTGGGTCTGTTGGTAGTAGGCCGAAAAATACGGGCACGGGGTGCCCGGGTCCGCCACGACGATTCCATCTCCCGGCATCAGGGCGTTAAGCGCCGCCACAACGCGCTCAGGCCGGATCGGGTAACCATTGTTTTGAGACAGCAGCTCGAACTCGGCAAACTTATGCTTTCGGGCATCAGCAACAATCTGCTCGCCATTGCCGTCCGCTTGCTGCTCTTCCACCTCTGCAACCTCGTTAAGCGCCGCCAGCGCAAGGCCCACATCAGACACCATGGCGACCTCGGTCGGGTAAGTCGCCGAAATTACCATTGGGTCGCAGTCGATCTGGATTACTTTGACGCCCGGTGCGGGTGACCGCCAGCGCTCAGTGGTGACTGATCCGGCACGACACCCAATAAAGATCACGAGATCTGCCGCGTCGACCACAGTACGTGTAGCCGGCGTCCCACCATTACTGCCAATCACACCCAAAGCCAGCGGGTGATCATCAGCCAGCGCACCTTTACCGCTAACGGTTGTCGCGACCGCAAGGTTAAACCGCTCTGCCAACTGGGCGAGACTCTTTTCAGCACCGCAACTGACCACAGCGCCGCCGCATATCGCCAGAGGACGTGCGGCCCCGGCCAGCAACCCCAGCGCCTTTTCAACGGCACTCGGGTCAGGTCCCGCTGGCCATGCGGGAAAGCGTCCAAATTCTGGCTGGGCCCAGATATCCCCGGGTGCTACCTCAGCTCTTTGCATGTCGATCGGAAACCCCAGGTGTGCCGCACCAGGCCGCCCAGTGGTAGCAGCCCTGAAGGCCGCACGCACCAACGACGCCAGGCGTTCAGGGTGATCAATTACCGCATTGAACTGTGTCAATGGTGCAAACAGGCGTTCCTGGCTGAGTTCGGTCAGCGGGTAATGTCCACGAGAGGTAACCGAAACGTCCGATGTGATTGAAACCATCGCGACCGAAGACTCGTTGGCCTCGACCACACCCGGCAGAATATAGGTAGCACCGCCGCCGCTTGGCCCCTCACACACCCCCACCCGGCCGCTGACCCGGGCATAGCCGTCAGCCATGTAGGCCGCTGCACGTTCATCACGGCTCAGAATATGAGTGATGCCATGATCGAGACGATGCAAGGCGTCATAGAACGGAAGCGTGGTGTCGCCACACAGGCCAAAGACATATTCAACCTGATGTGCCTGCAGCATTCTCACCATTGCCTCGGCACCGTTCAGGGCAGTATCAGATTGGGATGTTTGTGCGCTCATTACGACTCCATGACCGGCCTTATCCGGTGATTACAATAACCTAGCACTCTAAACCAGGATACCACCCACCACTACGCCAGATACCGGGAGTAATCATTATGAACCACCGTCCAGTGACCTCTGCAAAAGGGGGGAAAACGGTCTACGGCTCAACCGTGGGAATGCTGATGCTTGATACTGTCTTCCCACGGATTCCGGGAGATTTTGGCAACGCAGTAACCTGGCCCTTTCCTGTGCTGTATCGCGTTGTTCGCGGGGCTTCCCCGGACCGAGTGGTTCGTCATCGTGCCGAAGGTCTGCTTGATGCCTTTATCGATACCGGCAAAGCCCTGGTCGCGGATGGGGCCGATGGCCTGAGTACCACCTGTGGTTTTCTGTCATTGTTTCAGGAGGAGTTGACCCGGGCAGTGAACGTTCCGGTAGCAAGTTCCTCGCTGATGCAGGTGCCATTGGTACAAAAATTGCTACCCCCTGATCAGCAGGTGGGGGTGATTACTATTTCTCGTGAGAGTCTCACCGCGGAACACCTGCTTGCAGCCGGGGCTCCGCAAGATACCCCCATGGTGGGTACCGAGAATGGAAGAGAGTTCACTCGTGTGATTCTCGAAGATGAACAAGAGATGGACGTCGATGCCTGTCGCCAGGATCTGCTCGACGCGGGGGCGGAACTGGTTCGAGAACATCCACAGGTTGGTGCGATTGTGCTGGAGTGTACCAACATGGGTCCCCACGCCGCGGACCTTCGTCAGCAACTCGGCCTGCCGATATTCAGCATTATCACTTTTGTCAGCTGGTTTCAGTCTGGCCTGCTGCCGCGTCGCTTCAGCGGCATCACCGACGACCCCCGCTGAATATCAACAGCGCCTGGATAACTTTTACTGCATCCCGAACTTCCCCAATGCCTTAGTCATGTACCCTCAGGTCCCGGCGGTATTGATCGAGGCTCAGGGAGCGATCCACTCACCCCGCCATCGCCCTGCTTCCCACAAGAAGCGGGCACGCCGATGGCCTTCAACCCTCAAGAACAGCCAGTCAAACTGGTCGATCTCACAGGCCAGCACCACGAAGTGTTCCTCGCCCGTTGCGCGGTCTACCGGAGCATTGATATCCAGGTCTGCTTCCGTACAGGACGCACCCGGCGCAAGCGGTGTACGGTAACACTGGGCGCTGCGCCAGGCGCCGTCTTGCCAGCGCTGGCTCGCGAGTGCATCCCCCTGATGCGTCCAAGCATTGCCGTAAGCGCGCAGTTGAATCTTGGCGTCTCGATCATAAAAGTGCCAAGAAAACCTGGAGTCCTCGGCAAGCTGAATGACTTTGGGTGAACGGCTGTCGGTGTGACAACTAAGGATCCGCGTGTCGGGGTCTGCAGAGCGCAGCACCACTGTGCGCAACTGCGCAATGCCCTCACCCACATTGGCAAGAGTCGGCGTATGCCAGGCATGGTGCCGATCGTGTGCCGCCGCGGCAAGAGACTGCCACTGATCACTTGCGATCTGCTCAAGATTTGAGATCTCAGGCGTAACGGGGTGAAGCATACCAAGGCAGGTTGTGTGGAAGGCCAATGTTTAATGTAGCACTGCCTTGGTGCCCGAGCATTGACACTCCGACAGCAACGTCTGATTCATAATGGATTAGCCGTAAGCCCTGGCCAAGCCATCATGTCCAAACACGATCTACCCCAGAAGATCTGCCCATCGTGCCACCGACCGTTTCGCTGGCGAAAAAAATGGCAACGCTGCTGGGATGAGGTACGCTTTTGCTCCAAGCGATGCAAGCGCGAGCAGTCATGAACGAAAAGCCTTCTGAACTCATTCGCACACTGACCTTTGCCGGCGTGATTCCCTTTGTCATGGCGCCGATGATGAAGGTCGGTTGGATTGCACTGCCCGGTATCGCACCCGACACTTGGCTATGGAGTTATGCCGTCGTCATTGGGGCCTTTATGGCTGGAGCGCAGTGGGGCAGTGCACTTTCGCGCCCCGATGCAACGTCACTTACGGGGAGCAACCTCTTCGCGCTGGCCGTTTTTGCCCTGGCGCTATGGGGTCGTACCCCAGTCGGCGTACTGGCACTTGCAGTGCTATTCGGCGCCCAGTTGCTGCTCGATCACCGCCAGCACAGGCTCAGGCTGATCAGCACTGGCTACTGGCAGCTTCGCTGCACGATCACGCCGTTGGTGTGCACCGCGCTGGTGATTTACGCGTGGGTCGCGAACTGAACCCAAGATACGATCTAATTGCCAAGCGTCTCACTGGCGCGGCGAACCTCCGACATGAAACTATGCAACTTGGCCTCGTCGAGTTGGTCATTCGTGCGCACCCCGGTACAGAGATCCACGCCATAGGGACAAACCTGGGTAATTGCCTCATAGACGTTGGCACTTTTCAAACCACCTGCGAGATAAACCGGCAACTCCGTCTGCGCAACAAAACGGGCACTGATGCTCCAGTCGTGCGTGTTGCCGGTACCGCCGAACTGGGGTGTTGCCCCCGAGGTGCGTCCTGAATCCAAAAGAAAGGCATGCACAAAGGGCGTGTACCGCGTGGCAAGTGTCAGCGTGTCTTCGTCTTCAATATGGATGACCTGTACCCGACGCACCTGTGGCACTGCCTCAATGAGCGCTGGATATTCTTCAGGATCAATATGCCGGACAATCTGCACGGTGCTTGCCGGGCAGACCGCAAGTTCGTTCGCAATATCTGCTGCACGTTCACCGCTGGTCAGTAAGAAGGTATCCAGGCCAGTGGGCGCTTCCCGGGCAATCTTAGCAGCCGCCTGTGCACCGATGACACCAGGACCGGAAGGCATGTCGCCTACCAGTCCGACGGCGCTCGCCCCCAATCGGGCGGCAAGGCGGGCTTCGTCGATCGATGCCATACAGCACACTTTCACATCGACCTTAAGTTCAGTCATTGGTGTGCAGCTCCATCCAGCACTCCCCGCAGCACTTCGTTGAGATCGCCCAGCAGTACTGCGTCGGCTCTGTCATCCATTGCGGTAGGTTCTCCATTCACAATAACAATCCTGGCGCCGGACTCTTTCGCAATCGGCACCAGTCCCGCCACGGGGTACACGGACAGCGTCGAACCCACAGCCAGCAACAGGTCACAGTCGCGGGCCGCCTGCTCCGCGCGGGCAAGATCCTGCGCAATGAGTGACTGACCAAAAGATATCGTCGCTGACTTCAGGATCCCACCGCAATCAGGACAGTCGGGATCTTCTTCACCTGCTGCGAGACGCTTTAACACCTCCTGCATCGCCACACGGTAACTACACTCGAGGCAGGCGACCTCCCGGATCGTACCGTGGATTTCGATCACCCGCTCGCGCGAACTGCCGGCAAGTTGATGCAGGCCATCAATATTCTGAGTGACCAGCGTATCGAGCCGACCGCTTTGCTCAAAGCGGGCCAGCACCTCGTGACCCAGACCCGGGCGCGCCTGCCATACCGGCGAATCCCGCCGCGACAGCCAGGCCTTCCGCCGGATATTCGCATCCGCCAGGTAATAGCGGATATCTGAGAGTTTTTCAGCATCGGGGTCGCGAGTCCAGATGCCCTGTGGGCCCCGAAAGTCCGGTATGCCCGACGCAGTGGAAAGTCCCGCCCCGGTCAACACCAAAATCCGCTGTGCCACGCTCAGCCAACCCCGGGCTTCGTCTACTTGCTTGGTGGGTCTATTGAATTCAGTCATGACCTTGCGACGTTACACAAAAACCGGGGCAAGCCCCGGTTTTTGGTTCCCTGCGGAAAGGATTATGACTTGGGCAACAGCACCTCGTCGATCACATGGATCACACCATTGCTGCCTTTGATATCTACTGCGACCACGCGTGCCGAGCCGATCATGACCTCGTCGTACTCTTTTTCGACATTCAGCGTACTGCCGCTTACCGTCTTGACGTAGTTGTCGCCGTTTCTGATGTGTGACGACGTCAAGCTTTTTGGCAGCACGTGATAGGTCAGGATCGCTTTCAGCTGATCGATATTCTCGGGCTTCAGCAAGGTCTCTACCGTGCCTGCCGGTAACGCAGCAAAAGCCGCGTCTGTCGGGGCGAAGATAGTAAAGGGTCCGTGACCACTCAGAACGTCTTCAAGACCCGCCGCCTCAACCGCCGCGATCAGGGTTGAAAAATTGCCGTCGGCAGCGGCTTTGTCCATCACGGTGTAGCCTTCGCCATGGCTGTGGTCATGATCCCCACCCCCGCAGGAAGATGCGCTGGCGGCCTGTGCGATCGAGATTGCAAATACGGCAGCAAGCGCCGCCAGGAAATTTTTTAGTATCATTAAAAATGCTCTGGGTTAAGTTAAGTTACCAGAGCATCATGCCCTCAGCCACGTGAGCAGGCTGTTGATTAGAAATGAAAATTTCGTGATGGCGCAGAAAATCGGGTTGTCTGCTAAAGTGACCTTTCCACCATCGTAAGGAGGTAAATCATGTATTTCCGCGTCACAACTTATGGATTTGATGCAGCGCGCTTCGACGAGTTTCTGGCCCTGGCTGACACGTTTCGCGATGAACTCAAGGCGATTGACGGTCTTGAAACCGTTCACTCCTGCGTCGTCGAGGAAGGTCAGGGAATGATCATCTCGCGCTATGCAAGCGAAGCAGCTGCTGAAGCTGCGCAGCCACAGATTCAGGCCATCATGGGACGCATGGGGCCGTTTTTGACATCCATGCCGGAGGTCACCGCGGGCGAAGCCATCTGGGAACTGTAAAACGCGCAAGGCAAATCTCACGCTTCGTTGACGCTACCCGGAGCATACTGCGCGCGTTGTATCCTCCTCCTAAATATTGACCCCGGCCTTTACCGGGGTCTTTTTTTATCTAAAAAATCCCACCATCAAGGCCTGCCGCCAGCGCCATGCCGAGTGCGTGGCAATCATCCACGAAGTCTTCCCGCCACTCGCCATGGCAGATCATCGGCTCCTGTACGGCTCGCCACCCAAGACCGGACGCGATGGACTCGACCGCGCGACGGGTACCAGTGCCGTCAAGCTTGGCACGAATATAAAGCGCGTAAGGCAAGCCACGGGTGTCATCAAGGCAGGGGTAATACACGCGGTCAAAAAAGTCCTTGAGGGCCCCGCTCATGTATCCCAGATTCTCGGTGGTACCCAGCACCAGCGCCTTTGCGGCGAGCACATCATCCGCGTTTGCTTCAAACGGTGTTTTCACCACAACCTTTACGCAATCCGCCTCAGCCGATACGGCGCCGGCTTCGACTGCGTCGCGCAACCTTTGGGTATTGTCAGACGGCACATGGGCGACGATCAGCAGCATTCGGGTCTCAATCATTCGAACATTATCGATGCCACTGCCGCGACCGGCAAGAGGTAAGTCAGTCAGGACTGAATAATGTGTACTTACTGAAAGAAAGTCCCGGGAAGACCCGGGACCAATACCGAGGAGGAAGGAGGATTACATCTAGACTTTTATGTTAGCAAAATGCTCGCCAATTTTCACCCCTAAATTCGAAAATTTCCTTTTATTTTTAATTAGTTCCGTTAATCTGAACTAAGCCGACACACATCAAATAGTTAACAATAAAACCTCTAATTCACTTGAGTTTGGTGGGATCTATCCCTCAACACCGTTGGCAGCGACACACCTTTTTACGAGGCTCATCGCGCCTGAAATGGCCGGACAATACGTCAGTTTTGTTCCTCATCAGCGCACTCATAACCTAACGGAAACTTCAATTCGGTCTCTTCGATACTGACCTTTGGAATGCCTAGTGGACTGACGTCTACCGGAATGCCAATGGCGTAGAGTAGTTCAACCTGATCCTGTGGTTGTTTGCGTCCGGTCAACAACTCAAGCTCACATCGGGTCATAAGTCTTATTAAAGATCCCATAACTGAGCCCAAGACAGTCTTTTCAGCGTAATTTCCTGCTCATTACTTACACGTCGCTCGTTCTCCACGTAGCAGAGATGACTGATTAACTTATTCATTTTTGGTCTTTACGCATTTGTTGCCAATCATGTTGATCTGCGTATGCAAAAATGATCAACCATGCATCGGCAGTACGCGGCGGGACTGTTAGAGATGCGATCATTAGATCCCAGATCGCCATCAGAAATATTCCTGCGCACGGTAGGTTGCAGGCAGACCTTTCTCTTCAAACTCATCACTCGGGCAAACCAGCGCCTCGATCCCAAGACTCTTCAACTTCAGTGCAAGGCGGCGTGCACCCAGCGAATCCAGCGCGTTGGCACAAGCCCGCCACTCAAAATCCTTCCCGGCTTGCATGCGATACAAGACTCGTGTGGTGTGGGCATTACCTGCCATAGAACTTTTTTTGTTGAGGCATTGGCGAGAAGGTATGATCTGTGAGGAAGCAATATCCCAGTAATCAATCCCCGCCAAAGCGTGGTCAGGCCCTGGAGATGGGCTCAATGAAACATGGCCATAGATACTGAAGACCACACTGTCCTTTCGAATATCGCCTTAGCCATCGCCCGGGCCGCCAGTGAATATGGCTGCGACGGTACCGCACTGCTGGCCGATGCGGGTATTGATCCGGATGACGCTCAAGAACCCGACAGTCGTATTTCAGTGGTGGCACACCAACGACTCTGGCGCCTGGCGATCGATCGCACCGACAACCCCTGTCTGGCAATCAAGGTCGGCGAGGCTTTGCCGCCTGGGGCAGTTCATGGTCTGGGCCTGGGCTGGCTGGCGAGTGATACCCTGAAGAGCGCACTGGAGCGGCTGGTGCGTTTTCAGCGACTGGTATCCACTAATGCGGATATCCAGCTCACTGAGATGAACGATTGCTATGAACTGATCGGCCAACCGAGACGCACACCGAAGACCTTTGAACCCGCCTCAGCCGATGCCCTAATGGTACTGACCCTGCGCCTTTGCCGCTTGGCCCTCAGCAAATCCGTCTCGCCCCGCGAGGTGCATTTGGCACATAACCCTAGAACCTGCCTTGGGGCCTACGAGGCATACTTCGGTTGCACGGTGATATCCAATGCTCCGCGCTATGCGCTGGTATTCAATAAGGCCCTGATGGAGCAGATTCTGCCCGGGGCCAACCCCCTGCTTGCGCGGATCAACGACGATGCGGTGCGCGATTACCTGGCGCGCTACGAGCTTGCGGACTTTGCAACCCAGGTGCGTCGGCTGCTGATCGAAACCCTTACCGAATCCGGATCCGACCAGGCTGCGATCGCGCGTGAGCTCAATGTCAGCGTGCGGCAACTGCAGCGTGAGCTGCAGGAAAGGGGTCTCACCTTCAAGACGCTTGTAGAAGAAGTTCGCCATGAGCTCGCAATCAGCTATCTCGCGGAAAAGCAAAAATCGATTGGCGAGATCACCTACCTTCTGGGCTACACGGAGCCTGCCAACTTTGGTCGGTCATTCAAAAAATGGACGGGTCAAACCCCGGCCGCCTTCCGGGCCTCGGCCTAACTGCGCCGCAACACTCAGCCAAAGGCTGGAGCCACTTCCCGACAGAAAAGTTTGAGGGAGCTTTTCTGTCTTTCCCGATCAAGGCCGTAACTGGCGTTGTAGATAAAGTCATCAACCCCGATCGCCTGGTACTGCTCGAGTTTGGCTAGCACTTCATCAGGTGTACCGAACATCAGATTCTTCTGGAGTGCTTCGCGGTTGAAACGATCCTCTCCGACAATAGTCGAAAGATCGACCTGCTCGGGAAAACCTTCTTTGACGTCAGCAATGTTCTTGAAGAGGTTTTCGAAACGGGCCGTTTTGGAGATAAAGGCATCAAGGTAAGGATCCACATCTGAAGTCTTCTCATAAACGGCAGTCTGTCGCATGGTTGCGAAGACCGGACGGGGCATACCGGGATTATTTTTTAACGCGGTCTCAAAGTTCTCCTTGTAAAGCTCGACCTCGGAAAAAGGCCGGGCCAGCGCCCAGGACATGATGTTGCAATGGTTTTTGACGGCAAAATCAAAGGTCACCGGTGACCGAGAAGCAATCCAGACCGGGGGAGGAGATGCCTGGATAGGCTTGGGCACAGACGTCATGCGTGAAAACTGCCAGTACTCCCCCTCATGGGCATAGTCTCCCTGCCACAAGGCCCGCACCGCGGGCAGCAACTCCTGTGTATAAAGGTGCCCGTCCTTTTGTTTGAGGCCGGGTTTCATTCGGTCCATCTCCCACTGATAGGCTCCAGAGCCTAACCCAAGATCCAGGCGACCATCGCTGTAGACATCCAAAAGCGCGGCCTGACCGGCCACCCGCACAGGATGCGCATAAGGCGACACGACTACTGCGGTGCCAAGACGGATCCGCGAGGTGTGTGCAGCAAGCCAAGTCAGGATCTGAAAGGCATCCGGCGCGATGGTCATCTCGATACCGTGATGCTCCGCTGCCCAGACAATATGAAAGCCCGCCTCCTCGGCTATCTGCACCATCTCGGTCACGTGGCGCGCCACTTCCGAATAAGAAGACGAAGCATCCATGCGCTCCATGTTGATAACCAAATGAAATTTCAAACCGATTCCTCCGCGAAAAATCCGTTAAGTCTTTCAGCCATAAGACCAGGCGCCTCGACCAGCAGACTGTGACGCAGTCCCGGCAGGATCTCCATCCTTGATCCGGGAATCTGCGAATGCATCAGTGCTGCCATCCGGGGATTGGATCCCGGATCCTCTTCACCCGTCATGACCAGTGTGGGTGCGCTGATCCTGTGCAACTCATCAGCGAGATCGCTGGTGTTAAACACTTTAAATGCCTCCAGGTAACCGCTTTGGCGACCAACATTGCGTAACAAGGCGATACGCTTTTCGACCAGCTCCGGATGCTTTTCCCGAAAGTCCGGTGAAAACCACCGCTCCAAAGATGCCTCGATATTGACTTCGTAATGACCCTCGCGGATGTTCTCAAGACGCTGCGCCACTTTGGCCTTTTCTTCGGGTGTGCGTCCCGCAACCGCGCTCACGATCGCAAGGCGCTCAAGTTTATCCGGGTGATCGATTGCAAAACGCTGCGCGATGAGGCCGCCAATCGAAAAACCGGCGAGATGGATTCGGGAGGCGTCATAGCGCTTTAGTACTTCAAGAAGGTCAGCCACAAAATCGCCGAGCGTCCACGGGCCTTCGGGTGAACCGCTCTCACCATGCCCCCGAAGATCGTAACGAATTACCCGAAAACGCTGGCGCAATACATCCGATACTGGGTCCCACAAAGCACAGGCTCCAGATAATCCATGAATCAACACTACGGTCTGATGATTTGTTCCCGAGGCTTCGCACGCAAGAATCTCGCTATAGATTTTCGTTGAATCTTTCACTTGTTCTGTTTTTCAAACGCGAATGGATGACCCGGCTTGTGGGGCCACGATTATTTAAGTTTTACGACGAAGGCATCCTGTTTTTGACCAGAATAATCCACCACCACATTCTTGAGTCTTGAAAAATCCCGGATCGAGGCAAAACCGTTGTGCTTGCCGTACCCGCTGTCCTTGAAACCACCCATGGGCGACATCATCGCTGCGCTGCGAAACGTGTTGACCCATACGGTCCCCGAATCAATGGAATCCACACAGCGCATCGCGCGATCAAGATCACGCGTCCATAACCCTGCACTCAGTCCAAAACGCGTGTCGTTTGCCTGTGCAATAACCTCGGCCTCGCTGGAAAAAGGAATCACCCCGGCCACGGGTCCAAAGATCTCTTCCTGGCAAAAGCGCATGTCGTTGCGGGCATTCGCGAAGAGCGTGGGCGCAAAATAAAAACCGTCGCCGTAGGGACTGCCTTCAAGGCGGTTTCCACCACAGATGAGCCGCGCGCCTTCTTCCTTGGCAGAACGCACAAATTCCTCGACTTTCCCGAGCTGATCTCGAGTCGCAAGCGGGCCCATCTGCGTTGCGGGCTCCTCCGGGTGGCCCACCACCACTTCAAGCGCGCTCGTCTTCAGTTGCTCAAGCGTTTTTTCATAAATGCTTTCTTCGACAAAGATCCGGCTCCCGGCGACACAGGTCTGCCCGCCCGAAGCAAAGACTCCCGCCACCGCACCATTCACCGCGCGATCGAGATCCGCATCGGCAAAGATGATGTGCGGGGACTTACCGCCAAGCTCAAGATTGGCCTGGGTCAGACAGTCTCCAACGCTGGCCGCGATCCGCCGGCCCGTATCGCTGCCACCGGTAAACGCCACTTTGGAAACCCCGCTGTGACTGATCAGACTCTGGCCGGCGCCGGCGCCGGCGCCCGTCACGACATTAAAGACGCCATCAGGAAAGCCCGCAGCTTTGATGAGTTCAGCAAAGGCAATAGTGCTGGCAGAGGTGTGCTCGGAAGGCTTCGCAACAATCGTGTTCCCCACAGCGAGGCAAGGTGCCAGAGAAACACTCAGGATATTGAGCGGTGAATTAAATGGCGTAATGATCGCCACCACGCCCAGGGGTTCGTGACGGGTGAAGTTCAACACCTGGGGCTTGTTGACCGGGATCGTACTGCCCTCAATCTTGTCCGCCATGCCGGCAAAGTACCGGTAATAGTCATGCAAATAGGAGATCTGCGCGGTGGTCTCCCTCAAGATCTTGCCGTTGTCCCGCGTCTCGAGCAGCGCCAGTTCTGACGCGTGCTCCTTGATAAGCGCCGCCAAGTCAAAAATCATCCCCGCGCGCTGGGTCTGTGTGATGTCACACCACTCGGGCGCTTTGAGCGCTGCCTGGGCGGCCGCGACCGCCTGATCTACCTCGGCTGGCGTGCAATCAGTGATGCGGTACCACTCTCGCCCTGTCGCGGGTTCAAGACTTGGCAATTGCGCTCCCGAACCCGCATCAAGCCACTCACCATTGATAAAGATAGGTAACCCTTGCCCGTGCACTGACTTAATATCGAATTTCATTGTGGTGTCACTTTAGCCTTAAAGAATTGTATACAATTTATAAATAGAAGGGCAAACCGGTAAATCACGGGTCCGCCCATGGTCACTTGAGTTTGCTCATGCCAAACGATGGTAGCGAAACCAGACACTCTCGCGAAAAGCCAATCTAGCGGCCCTACCACAAAGATCTTCGAGAAACGCTTTGCGACTGATTGGTGACCTCATTGCGAAATGAGTCGACTTACACTCCGGGCTCGTGGCGTTGCGGCCTCAAACCAGCATGAAGCCAGTTAACCAACGTTACACAATCAAAGACTGGCAAACCTAATTCGCTTGAGATGTCGGCTGAGAATGGAGCCAAATTAGTGCACTCCAATACTATTGCGCCGAGATCAGGATACTCAGCCTGAAACTCCCGCGCTGCAACAAGGGCCTCCTCGCGCAAGGTGTCGAATGAGATCGACACATCGCCATCGTTGATCCACCGTACAAATTCCGAGTTCTGTGGCATACCTTTGACTGGCGTATCTGGGGATACATTTACGGCCTCAAGGTAAGGACCTTGAAGAACGCTGCCGTTGTAGGTCATAACACCGACGCGTTTCTTTGTGCCGATGATCGTCTGGGCGAACGGAACTTGCAGCAAGCTGGAGGACGCAACGGGAACGCCACAGTGGTCCGCGAGTTCATTTTGGTATATCGAGAGGAAGCCACAGGTAGTAGTAATTCCGCTTACACCCTCTGCGACCAGCTCTTTCGCTGCGACTTTGAATGGTTCCAGTAGACTGGCATTATGCAGATCTGTCATTTTCGACGGTATCGCATCCTCTACGATCTTGTAGCTCACGGGGAATTCCCAAGTAGCCGCGTTCCCAATGTCCCCAAGGTAGCGGGTGAAGTAGGTCCGCACCATCAGAATGCCGATAGCAACACCATAGTAAATCCGCCGGTTATCACCGCCAATTTCATGATCAGACATGGTGTAACTCCTCGACTTGTTGTATTGCTTTTTCCTACTGCGTTACCGTTAGCTATGAACCACTAACTTTCTGATCTAACTGTATCCCGATCGCCAGGCTTCCGGGGTCTCTCGGATGCCTTATGCGACACTATCTGAATACCCGCGAGCGATCAGTCAGGCGGTTCAGCCGAGAATGAAGTTGACACGATCGCCTCTTTTGCCGCCTTTAGATGTTGACGGGTGATTTCCCTCGCTCCTTTCCTATCCCGTCGAATCAGCGCGTCTGTTAACGCTTTGAACTCTGCAAGAGATTTCTTGCGACGGCTCTGTGCAAGTAGAGATCGTCCCCGGAGATAGAAAATTCGCTCAATTAAGTTTGACAATGCGCGCTCAAGCTCAACGTTCTTACAACCCGCATAGATAACACTATAGTAATTAACTTTCGCTCTTCGAACGACAGCCATATCCTGATGAAATATGTTGTCCTTCAGATACCTAAACGCTACTGATAGATCCTTAAGGTCGCTATCAGTTGCTCTCAGAGCGAAAAGCTCGGCTGCCTGACTCTCGACTACCTCGCGAAGTTCATAAAGGTCCTGTACCTGTTTCTTAGTTAAATTAGTAACCCGGTAACCCCGATAGGGCTCACGCTGAACTAGACCCTTTTCATCAAGACTTACTAGCGCCTCTCTTAGCGCTGACCGGCTTACTCCGGTTGTCTGGGTGAGTTCCCGCTCGATCAACTTTGCTCCAGGCTGTATGTTCCCATCCAGGATCGCCTCGCGTATCCATTGATAGGCGAACTCAACAAGTGTTTCCTTTTTTGAGTCAGGCACCTGATTCACCAGTGATCACTTGACGTGTCTGAAGTCGACTTGCGCCGGGCACCATTGAGTTGAATCGGCAGTGTGCGATCGCGTACGGCGTCAGGATTAAACCTCATTGCTTCTCTCTCAATTCCCAGAGCGTTACTTTAACAAGGCCCTCAATCAGCGTGGCGCACGGCCACGTTGAGTAAAAAACATCAATCGCCCCGCCGCCCGGCAGCGCCTGCTAACTGATGCGCCACAAGCTGTGCATAAAGGCCGCCTTGGGCCAGCAGTTCGTCATGCGTACCACTCTCGATCACCCGACCCTGATCGAGCGCTATGATCTTGTCTGCATCGCGCACCGTTGACAGCCGGTGTGCGATCACCAGCGTCGTTCGATCGGCCATAAGTTCTCCCAGCGCCTGGCGCACCGCCTGCTCGTTCAGCGCATCAAGGTGCGATGTTGCCTCATCGAGAATCAGGATCGGGGCATCTTTGAGAAACGCCCGGGCAATCGCAACGCGCTGGCGTTGCCCGCCCGAAAGCCGCATGCCCCTTTCGCCGACCATGGTCTCGAGTCCCTCAGGAAGTCCGGCCACGAGTTCACTCAGTGATGCCCGCTCAAGTGTCGCGGCAAGCTCTGCTTCGCTCGCCTCGGGCCGGGCGATCAAAATATTGGCACGCAGCGTGTCATTGAACAGGAATGTGTCCTGTGCGACCAGCGCAATCTGGCCACGCAGATCATCCAGCCGATAATCGCGAAGATCGTGGCCGCCGAGGGTAATCGCGCCCTTCTGGGGATCCCAAAAACGCATCAGCAGGTGTGCAATCGTCGTCTTGCCGGCACCAGACGGGCCGACGAGTGCAATAGTTTTGCCCGCTTCGGCATGAAAGGCCGCGGCATCAAGCGCCGGGCGGTTGCCGGTCTCGTACTTGAAATCAATGGCGTTGAGTTCGATCGGTACGCCCCCGCCATGGCGGTCGATGGCTACCCCGGGCCCATCATTCACCGGCACGGGCTCATGCTCCACGGCATAAAGCCGGCGTGTCGAGCCCAGCGTATCGGCAAGCTGTCGGCTGACCTCCGAAATCTCGGAGATCGGCAAAAAGGCCGCCATCGCCAGAAGCGTCAACAACGGAAGCATCGCGGCTTCAAGAAGCCCTGCGTTGACCAGTATCGCGCCTGTCACGATTACCGCGAGACCCCCAAGCCCAGTCGCCACTTCAAGCAAGGCACTCTGGAAGGTGAGGTCCGAAAAGAACGGCAGGCGAATGTGGTGATGGCGTTCGGTGCGCTCGGTCAGCTCCGCGCGGCGCCCTTCCACATAATTAAACGCGATCACCTCAGCAAGACCCTGCACGCTATCAACAGCGTGGGCGTTTAACTCACCCAGCGCTTCTCGCGCCCGGGAACCCATCTCATCAACCCGCTTTCTGAGCATAAAGGGACTGAACGCGACCACAGCCAGAAACGGCACCAGCACCAACGCCATGATCCACCCGAAATAAAACAACACGCCCATCACCAGTGCCGGCACCAGCACCGCCACGAACGCCGGTGCCACCGTATGCGCGAAGAAATACTCTACGAGTTCGACATCGTAGGTGGCCATGCCGACCATATCACCCGTGCGCCTTCGCACCATGTAGGCCGGAGCCAGCCGGTCGAGTTTTTCAAAGAGCGCGATCCGCATCTCCGCCAGCAGCCGAAAGGCCATGTCGTGCGCGATCCAGGACTCCAGCCAGTGGAACACCCCGGCGACCGGCGCCAAAACTGCGAGCAGAATGAGTAGATCCACAAAAGGCTCGCCCGTCTTGACGGCGCGCACCGCCAGAGCGCCGACCACGCCGATCCCGATATAAGCCAGTACCCGGGTCACCCCAAAACCAAAGGTCATCACCAGCCTTCCTTTATAGGGCACGATGTACTTCATCAGTTCGCGCGCGGCAGCAAACCAGCCAAGCCCCTGCGCCTTAACGATGGCATCGGTAGGCGCAAACTGCGCGGCTTCGCTGTAGCTCGGCATCTGCTCGACTTTGCGTCCACGCGCGGAATCGACCTCGATCGCGCCGCCAGTGCTTTCTTCGGCCTGCGCCGCCATCAGCCGGTGATACACCCCGCGCTCGGCCATCAGTTCAGTATGCGTGCCTACCTCGGCGATGGTGCCTTCATTCAGCACCAGGATGCGGTCAGCATCGATCACGCTGGAAAGCCGGTGGGCAAAAATCAGCGTGGTGCGCCCACGCATCAGCCGATCGAGCGCCTCCTGGATGATCGATTCATTTTCGGCATCCACCGCCGACAGGGCTTCATCAAGAATCAGAATCGGTGCGTCTCTCAAGATCGCCCTGGCTATCGCGACACGCTGGCGCTGCCCGCCCGAAAGACGGATACCCCGCTCACCGATCACCGTGTCGTAACCCTGGGGCAACAGCGAAACAAACTCATGTGCGTTGGCCGCACGGCAGGCCTGCTCGAGTTGCTCGGCCGTGGCATCGGGCTTGCCGACCCGAAGGTTATCGGCCACCGTGCCATGAAAAAGATAGGTATCCTGATTCACGACCGCGATCTGGTCGCGGATATCGGCAAGGCGCAGGCTTTTAAGGTCATGACCACCGATCTTTACAACGCCCGTGTCGGGGTCATAAAAACGCAGCAGCAGCCGTACGATCGAGGACTTGCCCGCACCGCTCGGACCGACAAAGCCCACCCGCTCGCCAGCCGCCACACTGAAACTCAAACCCTCGTGCGTAGTGCTTCGTCCGCCCGGATAGGCAAAACGCACCCCATCAAGAGACACGGTGGGCGCAAGTTCCTGAACCGATACCGGCGCTTCTGGCTCGTTGACCATCGGCTTGGCATCCATCAGTTGGAAAATCGTCTGCGAGGAAGACTGCGCCAGCATGCCGTTATGCATCAACGAACGCATGTCGCGCAGAGGCCGATAGACCTCGACCCCGAGCATCA
>JABJIU010000227.1 GCA_018661145.1 Pseudomonadota bacterium
CGCCCACCGCGAGCATACCGAAAAGCGCTCGGGCTGGGCATGGCTGTGGGGCAGCAAACGCTAGTGGCGCGCCTTCGACCCAACGTCACCTCACAGACAGACTTATCTCTTTGAAGTGCGAGGTTTATAGGAGTAATCGCAAAGAAGGGGCGTATATTTTTGTCCCGGACTCCGAGGCGCTGGAGGTATTGCCAGATACCCTCAAGGCCAGGCTCGAGCCGCTCGAGCGGGTGATGGCACTGGATCTTGCTGGAAGGAAAACGCTTGCCGCGACAGACCCCGCAACCGTTATAGACAGCATAGAATCACAGGGGTTTTACCTACAACTGCCCCCTGGGGACGAGGCCGATTCTTGCTGACGAAAATTCTTTTCACACTAGCGGTCATTCTGGTGGTCGCGCTGGTCTTTCGCGTCAAGAACACATCGGCGAAACCCGTTGCACCTGCCAAATCCACACCCAGCAAGGGTGGAGTATCCGCAGCCATGGTCGCTTATACGCTGCTCGGACTGGTAATTGCTATCTCAGCGCTGGTCTTTGTGCTGCACTGGCAGGATCAGCACCAGGTTATCGATATCCAGGTAACCAACAGTCAAGGCGAAGCGTTGAAATACCAAGCCTACAAGAAGGCGATTGAAGGCCGGCGATTTACCACCATCGACGGGATTTCCGTCGATCTCGCCGACAGCGATCGTATTGAGATTCTCCAGACGATCGACTGAAACACATCGACCCCTTTCCCCAGCCCATCCGCCTTTAGGCGGCCGGCGGTTTTAAGCAGAAGTCTCGGTCTCACTTGCCAGCATCTCCTCGGACCAACGAAAGTCGTGCAGGTTGGAGCCGAGCTCCAAATCCTGACGCAGGCTGACCAGACGACGCATCAGCGGCAGTGTTTCGACCCCCTGCCGCAGTTTCTCGCCGAGTTTGCCGGGAATATCCCGGGCATGGTCGATGACTGAATCGAGATCACCAAAATCGCCGATCAGCCGAGCTGCTGTGCGAACGCCAACCGAGCGGATGCCGGGAATGCCCAGGGAAGGATCGCCGGCGAGGCTCATCAGGTCCACCATCTGCTCGGGCGCGACACCGTAACGTTCCTGAATCCAGGCACGGTTACGAACCGTATTATTGAAATGATCAACCAGTATGATCCGGGAACTCGCCAACTGACAAAAACTTTTGTCGGTCGAGAGGATGATCACCTGAAATCCTGAACCACTCGTGCGTTTTGCAATCGAGGCAATCACATCGTCTGCCTCGAATCCCGGCGCTGACAACTCATGGACGCCGATCTCGGAAAACGCGTCCTTGATCTTTGGCAGCCCCACCACAAGATCATCCGGCATTGGCGGGCGGTCTCTCTTGTAGTCCGGATACTCGCGCGACCGCCAACTGGGGCCGCCCTCTTCCATCACAAGCACCGCGTGGCTGGGCTGGTGTTTGCGTAACGCGCGCCTCACTGAAGCCACGCAGCCATTCAGCACGGCCTCGTCGCGGTCCTCTGATACCTCGGGAACCCCGGCGTGGACCCGGCGGATAAGATTAAGGCCATCGATCAGCAAAATGGGCATCGGCATCCCCCCTGTCACAGGGTGGACACCCCAGTATACGACGGCCGATAAAAGTTTGCGCTATAGGATATAGCGCGACAGGTCTTCGTCGTCTGCGAGTTTGCTGAGATTAGAATCGACATATTCAGGATCAATCACCAAGGCCTGTCCTGAGCGATCTGCCGCTTCGAAGGAGATGCTCTCCAGAAGGCGTTCCATCACGGTATGAAGACGCCGGGCACCGATATTTTCGGTCTGCTCGTTGACTCGCCACGCCACCTGGGCGATGTGGTTGATCCCCTCCGGAGTAAATTCCAGGGTAACGTTTTCGGTATTCATGAGCCCTGCGTATTGTTCGGTCAGTGATGCATCAGGCTCGGTCAGGATACGCACAAAATCCTCCGGTCCCAGTGCATCCAACTCAACTCGGATCGGCAGTCTTCCCTGCAGTTCCGGGATCAGGTCTGACGGTTTGGTCAGTTGAAACGCCCCCGAAGCAATGAACAGGATGTGATCGGTTTTGACCATGCCACTTCGTGTACTGACGGTCGACCCTTCGATCAGTGGCAACAGGTCACGCTGCACACCCTCACGTGAGACATCGGCGCCGTGCCGCTCAGAATGCCCGACGATCTTGTCAATTTCATCAAGAAAGACGATGCCGTCCTGTTCGACTCGTTGCAGCGCTTCGTGCTTCAGTTCATCATCGTTGATCAGAGCGGCTGCTTCCTCATCGGTCAACAAGCGTGTTGCCTCATGCACCCTGACTTTTCGTGTGACCTTACGCTGACCACCGAGATTTTGAAACATCCCCTGAAGCTGATCGGTCATCTGCTCCATTCCTGGCGGGGCCATGATCTCAACGCCGACGGTTGGGGCGGCGACTTCGATTTCAACTTCCTTGTCATCGAGTTGGCCCTCGCGGAGCAGTTTACGCAGACGCTGACGCCCTGCGCCCTCGTCCCGATCACCATTGGATGATCCGCCGCCCGAATCGCGCGCTGGCGGCAGCAGCAGATCCAGAAGTCGCTCCTCCGCTGCGTCCTCAGCCCGGGGGCGCACTCGCTCCATGGCCTCTTCCCGGGTCATCTTGATCGCCATATCGACCAGATCCCGAATAATGGTATCTACTTCGCGGCCAACGTAACCCACCTCGGTGAACTTGGTCGCCTCTACCTTGATAAAAGGGGCGCGCGCGAGCCGTGCCAATCGGCGGGCGATCTCGGTTTTGCCGACACCTGTCGGCCCAATCATTAGAATGTTCTTGGGCGTAATCTCGTTACGCAAGAACTCATCGGGGACCTGCTGGCGGCGCCAGCGGTTACGGAGCGCAATCGCCACAGCACGTTTTGCCATGGACTGGCCAATGATATGTTTGTCGAGTTCCTCGACAATCTCGCGGGGGGTCATTTCAGACATGGTCTTTAGAAAATCCAGATAGTTCAGTCAGTCTTGGCACCGGTACAGTGCACCCTGCCAGCGCCGGTCACGCTCAGGGAATCTCAAGCTCCTCGATGGTCAGTTCACGGTTGGTATAGATACAGATATCGGCCGCGATGTGCAAAGACTTTTCAACAATGGTCCGGGCATCAAGATCGGTTTCCTGAAGCAGTGCTCTGGCAGCAGCCTTGGCATAAGGCCCTCCCGATCCAATTGCCATGATACCCTCTTCCGGCTCAATCACATCACCTGTGCCAGAAAGAATCAGTGACGCTGAGGCATCGGCGACGGCGAGCAACGCTTCGAGCCGTCGCAACATCCGATCGGTGCGCCAATCCTTGGAAAGCTCAACAGCCGCTCGCGTGAGATTTCCCTGATGCTTCTGGAGTTTCCCTTCAAACCGTTCAAACAACGTAAAGGCGTCTGCGGTGCCTCCGGCAAATCCGGCGATGACCTGATCCTCATGAAGCCGACGCACCTTTCGGGCATTACCTTTCATCATGGTGTCGCCCAACGTAACCTGGCCGTCTCCGCCAATCACCACCCGATTTCCACGACGAACGGACAAAATCGTAGTGCCGTGCATTTTTGCTGTACTCATAAATCTGCTCCCCTGGACCCTACAAGATATCGGGGCCTAAACTGCAACTTTCAAGAACTACTCAACCAGTTTCAGGTTGGGCTTTTTGCGCAGCTGAGGCTGTTCTGCGGATTTACCCTCCTCACCTTCTGCCGCTGACGTCTGTGGGAACGACATCCCCTGACGACTCTCCCTGTCGAACACCGCCAACACAGCGTCCACTGGCACGAGAACAGATCGAGACGCACCGCTAAAACGCGCCGAAAAGGAAATGAATTCGTTGCCCATCTCAAGATCGTCGACCGCCTGCGGGCTGACATTGAGGACAATCTGGCCGTCCTCAACGAACTCTACCGGCACTTCCACCCCGCGGCCCTCGGCATTGACCAGCAGTTGTGGTGTCAGGTGATTATCAATCGCCCATTCACGGATCGCCCGAATCAGATAGGGGCGATGGGAATTTAGCGAGGTGTCCTCAGTGGCCATCCGGATACCGTACGTCAGTCGGCGCGCATCTCCCGCTCGGCCGTACTCAGGCTTTCCTGAAATGACGACTTGGCAAACATCCTATTCCCGTAATCGAGAATCTTGCCTCCCTGACGGGGCAGATTGACCTGCAGAAGGGGCAGTCGCCAGAGCAGTGGCACAAGATAGGCATCTACCAGACTGAAATCCTCGCCCAGTACGTATTTGTTTTCCGAAAAATGATTGGACATAGCCACCAGACCATCTGAAAGGCTCCTGCTCAGGTTTCTCTCCAGTTTGACCCCTGACGCCATACGGTTTTGAACATCATCCAGCCAGTCCCTGCGCAACCGCGATATCATGACTCTGGCCTGAGCTCGGGTAGTCGGATCGCTCGGCATCAGCGGCGGATGCGGAAAGCGCTCATCCAGATACTCGTTCACCACCACGCCGTCATACAGCACAAGATCCCGATCCGCGAGCGTTGGCGTTTCGCCATAGGGATTTAGTTCAGCAACAGCATCTTCGACCTGTTTGTCGGTAGTGAACACCACATCGCATTCGATTTCTTTTGCCCTCAGTACGAACCGACAGGCATGACTGAAAAGACACTGGGATCCGGAGTAAAGCTTCATAGTTGACTTCCTCTTACCACCACAGGATCTGTGGCGCACTACACCGTTACGACACAGGCCTGGAACATTAATGGACGTCGCGCCAGTATTCTTTTTTGAGCAGGTAACTCAAACCGACAAATACCAGCATGAACACCATCACCCAGAAGCCAATACGATAGCGCACCAGCTTCGCCGGCTCCGCCAGATAGACCATGAAGTTAGTGAGATCACGGATCGCACTGTCGTACTCCTGCGTACTCATTGCCCCGGGACTCAACTGCTCGAAACCTGCAAGCACTTTGGCACCATTAGCTGAGGTTTCGTAGTTCGCCTTTTTTATCCCTTCCCACTCGTATAGCACGTGCGGCATGGCCACGTTGGGATACAGCGTGTTATTCCATCCAGTCGACGCACTCTCGTCTCGGTAAAATCCCCGCAGGTAGGTATAAATCCAATCTGGCCCACG
>JABJIU010000228.1 GCA_018661145.1 Pseudomonadota bacterium
GAAACATCTCTTTGCCGCCCTGAAGATTGCTTTGGTAGGAGTCCTGTTTACGGTCATCTTCTACAACATCAGTTGGGTAGACAGTTACAGCCACGTGGATCCGCAGGGTACGGTTCTGGCTGAAACCGAAGGACAGATCGTGGGTCCCTGGGACCAGGATCGGGTGCAGTTTCTGGTGAAGGGTGCAACACGCGCCACCGATCTATTCAGAGGCGTTCAGGCAGACGGCACCACCATTGCGTTTTCTCCGGGACTGCCGACCTATGTTCGCAACCTTGATATTGTGCTGTTTGCACTGGGCGCGGCGCTATTTTTTGTCTTCGTCGTATTGATCAACTCGCGCTGGTGGTTCCTGCTGCGCGCCAACGGCCTTGGGGTTGGGTTTTTTGAGGCACAGAAATTCGGTTGGATCGGTCTTTTCTTTAACAATGTAATGCCCGGGGCCACCGGCGGTGATGTCGTCAAAGCAGTTTATATCGTCCGGCGCTGCTCGGGGGATAAGGTCCGGGCGGTCGTATCTATCGTGGTTGACCGAATCCTCGGGGTTATATCGTTACTGTTGGTAGGCAGCCTGGCCAGCATATTGGCAATGGATCGATTCCCCGTTTTTGCAAGTACGATGTGGCTAACGGGGCTAGGTGTTCTACTATTTTGCTTTCTCCTGATCAGTCCTACTCTGCGGCGACTGCTCTTTTTCGATACCCTCGTCGGACGACTGCCTAAGAAGGTAGGAAATGCTATCCGTGACCTTGATGCAGCGGTTCTTTACTACCGTGGACATCTTCGCGGCATTGCAGGCTGGATACTGGCCAGTCCTGCAATCTATACGCTACTCGTAGGCAGCTTTTTCTGCATGAGTGAGGCGCTCGGTGTCGGTATCACCCTGGCTGATCTTTTTTTTATCGTACCCGTGGCTTCAGTCATTCAGGGCATCCCGATCGCGCCGGCCGGCTGGGGAATCGGGGAAGCCGCCTACGGCGCCCTTATCGGCAAGTTCGGAGCCTCTGCGCTGGCAGGAGTTCCGGACGCCGAACAGATCATGCGCACCCGCGGCGTAGCGTTGTCTGTCCTACACCGTGTGCATGTTGCAATCTGGTCCCTGATCGGCGGTTTGGCCATGCTGATTGACCGCAAAACCCATCCGGACGAACCACCACTGACTAACACCAAAAATGTCTGAACTTATGCTCGTATCCCTAAGATTATGAAAGAACATCTTTCATCATTCGCTACCGCACCGCAGCCCCGTGACGACGGTACTTTGCGGGTAACGATTACTTATCTTCAAATGACCCGTCAACCAACCGGCACACCCCGAAGACCCCCACTCAAGGATCTTGCGGTTTTCCGAATCAAGCGACCCAGCCTGCCGTTTTACCGCTTCCTCTATAACGAAGTCGGCAAACCCTGGTTATGGTACGAGCGGCGGGCCATGGCAGACGGGGATCTTGAAACAATCCTCTCAAACGAAAAAGTACATGTTTATGCGCTGTATCGCGGCGGAGAACCGGCAGGATATGTAGAACTGGACTACCGACAAGATAACGAGGTGGAACTTGCCTATTTTGGACTACTGCCCTGGCACATCGGGAATGGTATTGGGCCGTGGTTTCTGGACTGGGCTGTAAGCACCGCCTGGAACGACAAGCCCGCGAGGCTCGTTGTCAATACCTGCAACCTCGATCACCCCAAGGCCATCATTGTGTATCAGCAAGCGGGCTTTCGACCTTATCGACAGGAGACAGTCACGATTCGGGACCCGCGTCGCGAACCCTTCTGGAATTCGCCGCCACCCCATCTGCCAACGGATAAGGGGGTGTGAACGTTACTCGCGGCCGGCTCAGGCAACCTCAGCCTGATCGCCCCGCTTACCCAGCCACTCTTTGCGGTCGGGGGCACGCTTTCGCGCCAGCAGCAGATCCAGCATAGAGTCAGTCTGTTTTCCGGGATCCAAGGTCAACTCGATTAATCGTCTGGAGTCGGGGTCCATGGTGGTTTCTCGCAGTTGTGCGGGGTTCATTTCCCCTAGACCTTTGAAGCGCTGCACATTGACGGTGCCGCGCAACTTGTCCTTTTCAATCATATCGAGAATGGATTCTTTCTCTGCATCGTCCAGAGCGTAAAAAACATGCTTGCCCACATCGATACGGTAGAGTGGCGGCATCGACACGCAGACCCGCCCGGCATTCACCAATGGCCTGAAGTGCCGCACAAAGAGCGCGCACAGCAAGGTCGCAATATGTGCGCCGTCAGAATCTGCATCCGCCAAAATGCAAACGCGCCCATAACGCAGGCCAGAGCAATCGTCCGTACCCGGATCTACGCCCAGAGCGACCGCAACATCGTGCACCGACTGCGATGCCAACACCTCAGCGGACTCAACTTCCCAGGTATTTAGAATCTTGCCGCGCAACGGCAAAATCGCTTGGTAATTTTTATCCCGAGCCTGCTTGGCAGAACCCCCAGCAGAATCTCCCTCTAC
>JABJIU010000229.1 GCA_018661145.1 Pseudomonadota bacterium
ACGATCTTGTGGGCTGCGACGATCGACGATCAAAGCATGATCGAAAACTGCACAAAGTCGATGAACTAAGCGAGAACAAATCGGCGATGGATGATCCTTACTTTGCCCTTCTGCAGGAGGCCATTTCACGGGCCCATGCACCCTATTCAGGATTTCCAGTTTCAGCTGTGGTGCGTGGCGTCTCAGGGGCCTTTTACTCCGGGGTAAATGTAGAAAATGCCGCTTATCCCCAGGGCTGGTGTGCCGAGGCCAGCGCCTTGTCAGCAATGGTATTGGCGGGAGAGACTGAATTGGACGAGGTTGCCGTGATGGCAAACGGTGCGGCCATCTGTACGCCGTGTGGCGGCTGCCGGCAGAAAATCCGAGAATTCGCCAGCGGCAAAACCCGAATCCTCTGTTATGGACCTGAAGGTCTGCGCGCGACGTATACGCTGGATGACTTATTACCGCATAGCTTTGGGCCGGACCACCTCAAGTGAGTGCTTACCAAAAAGCAGCCC
Source organism: Pseudomonadota bacterium (assembly GCA_018661145.1). Lineage (GTDB taxonomy): Bacteria > Pseudomonadota > Gammaproteobacteria > Arenicellales > UBA868 > UBA868. The sequence continues at coordinate 501 of JABJIU010000229.1, forward strand.
AGCAGATTCTGTCGCTGGCGGGTGCCCACCCTCCTGAGGTCGGCGTTATTCTGGGCAGCGGGCTTGCCGGTGTAGCCGAATCGTTTACTGACGCAGTTGTTCTACCGTACTCAGAAATAGACGGTTTTCCGCCAGCCGGAGTCGAGGGGCATACGGGGCAACTGGTGATGGGAAAACAGGGTAGTTGCTCGGTCGCCTGTCTACAGGGGCGCTCGCATGCCTATGAAGGCCATGACCTGGCTGATCTCGCAGTGCCTATAAGGGCGCTTAAGGCGGCTGGATGTAAAAGCCTGCTGATTACGTGTGCCGCCGGCAGCCTTCAAAAGGAAATGCCCCCTGGAAGCCTCATGATGCTGACCGATCATATCAACTGGCCAGGCTTGAGCCCCTTGATCGGCCCCAATGATGATGAAATAGGTCCACGCTTCACCGATCTATCCAATGCTTATGACGATGATCTCCAGAAACTCATACGTCAGAGCGCATCTGCTGCTTCAATAGCCCTGCATGAGGGTGTCTATCTGTGGTGTCTGGGCCCGAACTTTGAAACTCCAGCGGAGATACGCGCCTTTGCAACTCTGGGTGCTAATGCGGTCGGAATGTCTACGGTTCCTGAGGTTCTTATCGCGAGACACTGTGGACTAAAGGTCGCAGCCATTGCAGTGATCACTAATCTGGCGGCGGGGATGCAGTCCGGGCTTTCCCATGAGCAGACGCTCGCCGCCGGTTCAAAGGCTGCACCGATCCTTACAACGTTGATTGGGGAGTATCTTCAACGCTTGCCTGGAAAAACCTAATGAGTCAATCAAATGTAAGGCAGTTTGAGCCCAAGGCGGCTGTTGAAACGTCGGGTTTTCCCAACCCCGTCATGCCTTTGGACTTTGACTGGGTCAGCCGGGTACGAGTGAACCGCAGTGCAGTACAGCGACGCTGTGCGACACTTTCGGGCCGGCGCACCGTAAAAAAGCAATGGCAGGCTGCGTGGTTGCTGCGCGCGATGACCTGTATCGATCTTACTACCCTGGACGGTGCGGATACGCCAGGCAACGTTAATCGGCTTTGCACCAAGGCGCGGCTACCTCTGCGCCCAGATATTGCACGGTCGCTTCAGGCTGAGGACCTCATAGTAGGCGCTGTTTGCGTCTACCCCGCCTTGGTCCGTGAGGCGGTCGAGGCCCTTGAGGGTTCTGGTATCCCCGTCGCTTCGGTTGCTGCAGGTTTTCCGGATGGATTGACGCCTTTGGAGACGCGTATTGCCGAGGTCGAGAGGGCCCGCGAAGCGGGTGCCCAGGAAATCGATATCGTGATCCGGCGAGGCCTTGTGTTGACTGGCGACTGGCAAGGGCTTTATGACGAGATTCACCTTTTTCGTGAGGCAGCAGGCGATGCGCATCTGAAGACAATTCTTGGCACGGGTAATCTGGTTAGTTTCTCGAACGTAGCCCGGGCCAGTCTTGTCGCGATGATGGCAGGGGCTGACTTCATAAAGACCTCGACAGGCAAAGAGGGTATCAATGCAAATCTGCCGGTAAGTTTGGTAATGCTGCGTGCTATTCGTGAATTTCATCAGCGCACGGGAACGATGGTTGGTTTTAAGCCTGCAGGAGGTATTCGTGCTGCCCGCGACGCAATTTCGTATCTGATACTGATGCGCGAAGAGTTGGGTTTCCCGTGGCTAAATGCGCACTATTTTCGGATCGGCGCATCAGGCCTGCTGGGGGATATTTCCCGCCAGTTGGAGCACTATCTCAGTGGCAGATACTCCGCTTCACACCGACACCCCATGGGATAAACCCATGCCAGATATTCGAGAACTTTTTGAGAGTATGGAATACGGCCCTGCGCTGGAAGATGCGGCCGCTGCGAGGCAGTGGATCTCAGATCAGGGTTCACTTTTCGGCCACTGGATAAATGGCGACTGGACTGAGGCAACGGCTCACTTTGATTCGGTCAATCCGGCTACCGGAGATGTGTTGGCGAGGGTCAGCCGGGCAGGGATTGAGGAAATCGATGCAGCCGTTGCTGCAGCACAACAGGCTCTTGGCCCCTGGCAGGCGTTAAGCGGAGAGCGGCGAGCCCGTCATCTTTATGCACTGGCTCGACAGGTACAAAAGCATGCTCGGATGCTTTCCGTCATCGAGACGCTGGATAACGGCAAGCCCATCCGCGAAACCCGCGACATTGATATTCCATTGGTGGCCCGGCACTTTTATCACCATGCGGGCTGGGCAACTCTCGTCGAAGAAGAGTTGCCTAATTCAGTGCCGCTCGGTGTGGTCGCTCAGGTTATTCCATGGAATTTTCCCCTGCTGATGTTGGCCTGGAAGGTGGCGCCCGCTCTCGCAGCGGGTAACACCGTGGTATTGAAACCCGCCGAATACACGAGCCTGAGTGCGCTCTATTTTGCCCGCATGACTCGGGATGCTGGCCTGCCACCAGGGGTTCTGAACATTGTGACAGGGGATGGTAAGACAGGACGGGAGTTGGTGAGCCATCCGGA
>JABJIU010000231.1 GCA_018661145.1 Pseudomonadota bacterium
CAAAGAGTGCGAGCATTGGTCCCTTGAGCATCCAGCGTTCTGCGCTAGAGTGTGCCGTGACGTTTTCAGGTACCCGTTTTCGCTTTGTGAACACACACCTCACGCACCTTTGTTCCGAGACGCGCGTGCCGCAGGCCCAGGAATTGCTGCGTATTCATAAAGAAGCGCCCCATGAAGGTCTGCCGGTGTGCGGTGCGATCGAGGTCAACCCGCTTCGCGACGGCGGTGATTACTGGGCCGAGGGGTTGATGTCAGGAGAGGTGTCCCCCAATGCCGTGATGCTCGGTGACTTCAACTGCACTCCGGATACGCCCGAGTACGAACTCATCACGGGTCCCTTGTCGCCTTACGGCGGACGGGTAACCCATCCTTTGGGCTTTGTGGATGCGTGGGTGTATGCCGGGGGAGACCCCGACGAGGGTTTTACTTCCGACGTCAAAAACGAACCTGCGCGTCTTGATTACGCCTTTGTCAGTGCGGGGCTTCGCGAACGTATCTCAAGGTGCTGGGTCGACGACGTAGCCTCAGGTTCAGACCATCAGCCCGTCTGGCTGGAACTCGCCGACTGATCCTCAAGCGTTTCAGCGCCGGTTTGCCTTTGCCGGCCAAAGATTGAGTGCTCATAGATCGTCAGTAATGACGGAATCAAGAACAGCACCAGCAGGGTCGCAAAAGCCAGGCCAAAGGCGATTGAGGTTGCCATCGGGATTAGAAACTGCGCCTGCAAAGAGGTTTCAAAAAGCAGCGGTGTGAGTCCGGCGATGGTGGTGAGGGAGGTCAAGAGCACTGCGCGAAGGCGCTGGCAGGCCGCTTCAATAACTGCGCTTTCGACCGCCATCCCCTTTCGTCGTAACTCCTTGTAGAACGTGACGAGAATGATCGAGTCGTTGATGACAATCCCAGCCAGGCCGAAAAACCCGAACATCGAAAGAATGGTGAGATCGATTCCCATCAGCACGTGGCCCCAGATGGCGCCGATGAGCCCGAAGGGGATTACCACCATGACGAGCAGCGGCCAGCCGTAGGAGCCGAACACCCAGGCCAGCACCAGATAAATCAGGATCAGCGCAACGAGTGCACCGCGCTTCATATCGGCAAGCGTTTCCCGCTGATCTGCTTGGCGGCCCTCAAAGGAAAACTTCACACTGTGGCGGGTTTCGAGCTCGCTTAAGGTGTTTGCCTTGAGATTGGCAATGATGCGGTTGTCGTTGTTGACGGTGTCATCGACGTCGCCGGTGACCGTTACCGCCAGTTTGCCCTCGACATGGCGGATCGAGTCAAAACCACGGCGCGGCGTCATGTTGACGACATTATCGAACGGCACCGCACCGCCGCCCGGCAGCATGACTTCGAATTCTTCCAGACTGTTGATGCGGTTACGCTCGCTGTCCGGCAGCATCACACGCACTTCGACCTCGTCTCCGTTATCCGCCATGACCTGTACCAACCGACCCTCGTATCCTGCCCGTAGCTGCTGACCAAGGCTCTCCACAGAAAGCCCCAGCGACTCACCGGTTGGGGTCAGCCGAAGAATGCGCTGCTCACGTCCGTAGGGCATGTTGTCTTCAACGCCCGAGACCCCGGGAATTTCATTCAATATGTTCTTGAGATCGATCGCGGCGGATTTCACGCGCTCAAGGTTTGCCCCAATGATACGGACTTCAAGGTCTTGCCCCGGCGGTCCCGCAGTGGGTTCTTTAATGGAAAGATTCTCAAGCCCTGCGGCTTTGGGAATCCGGGCGTGCCACTCACTGATGAACTGCCGGTTGCGAACGGATCTTTCATCGGGCTTGACGAGCTCCACCAACACTGAGCCAATGTTGTCACTGCGTCGTCTTTCCCAGTCACCACTTTCGCCAAGACCCTTGCGCGCGATGGCGGTGCGTACCAGGCCGCCGCCAAACTGTGCGTCGGTATCCCATGCGGCCTGTTGGATCTCTTCGAGATATTGTGTGACCCGAGACTCCGGGGTGCCTGAGACGAAGTCCACATTGGCGAAGAGGATCGGCCCTTCCGCAACCGGGAAGAAATTAAAGGCGATCCGCCCGCCTGCAACCCATCCAAAGGTGCTTGTCAGGATGGCAATCGCCAGCGCCACGGTCACCCAGCGGGCCCGGACACCGGCTTTCACCATCGGCCGGAAAACCCGTTCACGAAACCGCTCAAAACCGACGTCCAGCTTCTTGCGCAAACCCTTGGGCCGGTAACGGCCCATGCGCGCGAAGGTCCCCCGAAGATGTCCCGGCAGCACCAGAAAGGATTCGACCAGTGATGCAAGAATGACGCAGATGACGACAATCGGGATGGTGCGCAGGATCGAGCCAATGATCCCGCCGATAAGCAGCAACGGCATAAAGGCTGCAATGGTGGTGAGCGATGAAGACACCACCGGCGCCAGCATCCGTCGGGCACCCCCTTCCGCCGAACTCAGCGCATCCTCACCCCGCTCGAAATGCGTGACCGCATCCTCCCCGACCACAATCGCGTCATCGACAATGATGCCGAGTGTCATGATCAACCCGAACAGGCTGATCATATTTACCGAGCCCCCGTAGAGATACAAAATCCCAAGTGCTGCAAGAAAAGAAGTCGGGATGCCGACCGTCACCCACCCGGCGGCGGGTGCATTGAGGAAAAAGTACAGAATCAGGATAACCAGCACCAGCCCCGAAAGGCCATTTTTCAGCAGCAAGTGGATACGATCCTGAATGTACTCCCACCTTTCATCGTAGATATGCAGACTGATCCCCGGGGGCAGGCTGGGTCCGGTTTCTTTTACCCAGCGGCGCAGAACCTGCGCGGACTCCAGACTGTCTGCATCTCGGGTTCGGGAGAGCCGCATCTCAACCGCTGGTTGGCCACGAAAACGGACTTCAGTCTGAGCGTTTTTTGGGCGTCGGCTGATGGTTGCGATATCCCCCAGCGTTAACAGTCTGCCGTCCTGGGCCACAACTATGGGCAGGTCGGTAAAGGCAAATTCACGTCGGCGCTGATCCTTGAATCGCAACTGCAGGGCGGACTCTCCCCGGCCGATGATACCGACCGGCAGATCACGGGAGGCAGCCGCGATCTTTCGGCTGATCTCCTCAAGAGTCAGGCCGAGTTCACGCAGGGTGCCCGGAGAAATCTGGATCGCAATTTCTTCTTCGGGCAGCCCATAGACCCGGATATGGGAGATGCCCTGCTCGAGCAGTTCCCGTTCGAACTGGTTCACCAGAGCGCGCAGCCCGCGCGGGTCGTCGGGTCCGCTGACCAGAAGGCTCGCGACAAGCTCGTGATTAATGATTCGTGAGATCTCTGGGCTTTCTGCCCCGTCAGGCAGGCTGGTCACGAGGTCGACCCGCTCTTTAACATCGTCCAGTGCCGGACCCATGTCTGTGTTTTCGCGAAACTCCAGGGTGATCAGTGACTGGCCGTCAACCGATAGCGAGGCGAGTTCCTTGACGTTGTCGATGCCCTTGAGCTCACGCTCCAGCGGATCGGTCACGAGAGTCTCAAGGTCTTCCGCGCTCGCTCCCGGCCAGGTCACGCGGACTGAGACAAAGTCGATGTCGAAACTGGGGAAGAACTGGGTGTTGAGTTGGGACAACCCCCACAGCCCTGAGATCATCATCATGGCCATCAGCAGGTTGGCCGCGACCGGATGACGGGCAAAGACAGCGAGGACGGAGCTCTTCACCTTATGACTCAGTCGCGCAACGAGATGACTTCGACGCTGAGACCTTCGACGGCGTTGGGTAACTGGTTCGCAAGAAGAGTATCGCCTGCCTCAAGCGCGCTGCCTCGGAAGAGGCTCCAGGTACCCCATTCTCCGTTTCGGTAGCCGCCGACCCGCTGAAGCCGAACCCGTTCCAGTCGGTCGTCACGGATACGATAGGCCGAATCGGCGCCATAGATTGCAGTTGCGGGCAAAGCGAAGACGCCTGTCTGGGGGGGTAGGGTAACGAGTACCGCCATCGTCCTGCCGAGCTCCAGTGGCGGCCGGTCATTTGAAAACCCGAAGAACGCATCAACGCCGCCCTCGCCGGATTCGATCTTTGCCGAAAGCCGTGTCAATTCAAGTGCAAACTCCCCACCCTCCATCATTGCGGTAGCGCTGATGGTGACCCCATCGGCAAGGCTTTGCCGGATTGTGCGCAGGTGACGGTTGGGCACTTGGGCCCGGACTTCGGTGGCGGTGGTGTCAAACAGGTCAACGAGGCGGTCTCCCGGATGCACACGGTCTCCCGGGGATACGTGTACCGCGGTGATTCTTCCGGCAAAGGGAGCCGTCACCCGTACTCGCTCAAGGTCCCTGGTAGCCCGGTCGCGTTGTGCCGCAGCCTGCTGACGGCGGGCCTGCAGTTGGGCGAGACGGGGAGGATGGTCTTCAATTGCGTAGCGGCGGCTGGAAAGACTCAGGGTCTGGCGTGCAACGGCTTCGCGAGCGTTGTCGACATTCGCCTGTGATCCTGCCTGGGTCTGCGCCAGTTTTTCAGCACGTTGCAGTGCGCTTTGGGTCAGGGCCAGCAGTTGTTGCTCTTGTGTCAACGCGGCGAGGTCGTTGCGGTAGCGGCTATTTTCGCTTCTTATACGGGCTTCGATTTCTGCAAGTTCGGCCTGTCGCTGTGACAGTGCCGAAGTGGCGTCCATGTCGTCCAACTGCAGCAGGACTTCGCCCTGACGAACAGCCTGTCCCACTAGCGCAAAAGAGGCACCGACGTCGGTTGATAGCGCTGAGCGGATGCGGGATTCGGTCGGAGACTCCACACGTCCGTACAGCCGGACCGTTGGACGCAGTTCCTTAAACTGCACCCGCACCGCCTCGACCGGCCAGCGGCGTTCGGTGACCACCGTCGGCACTTCTTCGGGCCCCGAAGATTTGAGCTGCATAAAAAGTACAACACCGGCTCCGACGAGCAGCAATGGCAGCAGAAATCGAAAGATTTTTCGCATCGATACGGTTTAAAGCAAATTCCACACGATTCTAACGGTTGCCGTGAACGGCCCGTGTAGAGCCGCTACCGGATCGCGTCTCAAAGTTTTTGTGCAGAGGAGAAAGTCAGTTGCCCGATACTTTGCCGCTTGGCGTCGTGGTGCCGCATGAAGGAGTCAAGTTCGCCAGCCTCAGCGAGTCGGGCTGCCTCCTTGAGCGCGGTTTTAAGTTCATCCGGGGTCGCCAGCGCCCAGATGGAATCGCCGTTGCGCCAGTTTGGATCGAAAACGCCCTCGGCGCTGAAGTAGGAAGCATCCTGCATCACGATTTTGGCGTCCACGGTATGCTTTGTCTGGCCGAAGCCGGCTGCCTGGAGCAGTTCGGCGATTACCGTGGGATCGCAGGTGCGCCGGCAGATGTGCTCGATCGCATTGGGAATCAATTGATAGAACCAGAATCCCGATCTCAGCTGCGCATGGCTGCAGCTGTTGATGACGATCATGCCTTTGGGTTTGAGTACCCGGGCGAATTCCGCGAACACCCGTTGATGCCCGGGCCAGTGCTTTTCCGGATCATCCGCCACATGATGCAGAACCTGGTTGACCATAATGGCGTCAACGCTTTGGCTGTCTATCGGTAATGCCTCAAGCGAGGCCTGATGGAAAACAAGACGCCCTGATCCCGTCTCGGCGCGCAGTTTCTCTTTGGCTGCACCCAGCATGGCCTCGTTAAGATCAACCGCCGTGATCTGGGCAACATCCTTGATGAGCGCCGCAGTGTATTGCCCGGTTCCGCAGCCTGCATCGAGCAACATCTGGGCTTCGAGCGGCACGGTGTTTGTCGACAATACTGCGCGGATGACTTCGAGCCCTTGAGGGGGGCGAGTCGTGTCGTAGCTCGCACTGGTCTTGGAATAGTTTTCGTAGCTGCTCATTATCTGCAGTAGTATTGCCTGAGACGCTCAAATCTAGCCGACCCGGTAAGTGAAGACAACGAAACCGCAATGCCTGCCCGTTCCCAATGTGCGGTCGATTTGACCGGCACCGTCCGGTATCGGATTTCCTGGAGGTAATCGATGCCCCGGACCTCATCGTCCAAAGCAACGATTCCGTCGCGCCGAGTTATAACGTGGCACCCTCGCGTGCGGCTGCGGTGGTGTGCGCTACCGATACCGGCCCGGGTCTAAGGTCCCTGACCTGGGGATTTGTGCCGGCCTGGGCAAAAAATCCCAAGATGCCAAAACCAATCAATGCAAGAGCCGAGACGCTGCACCAAAAGCCGATGTTCCGCGACGGCTTTCGCACTAGCCGATGCCTGGTGCTTTGCGACGGCTATTTTGAATGGCAGCGCCATGCGGACGGCACTAAGCAGCCTTTTTACATCACGCTTGAGGACGGTGCGCCATTTGTGATGGCGGGCCTCTGGGCCCGTAACATTACTCTGACAGCGCAGCCCATTGAGAGTTTCTGTGTGATCACCACCGAGGCCAGCGAGTTCTGTCGGGACATACATCCACGCATGCCCATGATTCTTGACCACACACATCATCAGGAGTGGCTCAAAGATTCTTCACTGGATCTGGACACGGCAACTGCGATGATTCGGCCAAATTCGCAACGCTTGCGCTTGTCGCCCGTCAGCCGCTTCGTCAACAGCCCCGCAAATGACAGCCCGCAGTGCATCTCACCGATTTCCCAAGCATGAGCAATTCCCCGGACGCCATGCCAACACAGCCGATCGCCATCGTTGGCGGCACGGGTTTTGTCGGACGTCACCTCTGTGCGCGGCTGTTGTCGCAGGGTCACCGGGTCACGATTTTCACCCGCCGGTTATCCGGCGATCTCGCGGCAAGGCTGGCTCCGGCAGATGTTGTCGAAGTGGATACCGAGTCGGCCGAGGATTGTGTCAATGTCCTGACGGGACACCGCGCGCTCATCAACCTTGCCGGGATTCTTCACGAATCACGCGCGCAGCGCTTTCAGTCGGTGCATGCAGAACTGCCGGCTCGGCTCGCGCAGGCCTGCGCAAGTGCGGGTGTCCAACACTATTTGCACATGAGCGCGCTCCGGGCGGACATGAAAGATCCGCCAAGTGTTTATCTGAGATCAAAAGCCCGAGGCGAAGAGGAGGTGAACGCCGCCTCCGAGTCTCTAGCAGTCGATATTTTCAGGCCGTCGATTATCTTCGGCGCGGGCGACAATTTCTTCGGACAGTTCGCGGGCATGCTGCGCTGGCTACCGGTGTTTCCGCTGGTGTGTCCGGACGCGAAGTTCGCCCCGGTGTGGGTGGATGATGTGACCCAGGCTTTTGCCAGCGTATTGGCAGGCGACACTGCTCCGGGTGTCCGCCGCTTCCACGATCTTTGCGGCCCGAAGACCTACACGTTTCGCGAGTTGATCGAATTCACGGTGTCAGTGATTGGAAAGCGCCGGCTGATTATCGGCGTGCCGGATTGGGCAGCCCGGCTTCAGGGCCTGGTTTTGCAGCAGCTTCCCGATCCGCTCTTTACGCTCGATAACTATTACTCACTTCAGGTGTCCAGCACCTGTGATTGCAACGCTCTGCTTTCTTTGGGTGTTCAGCCGAGCGCGCTCGAGACTGTGATGACACCGTTACTCTCGCGGTGAGTCAGGAAGACGCGAATCGATAAGACGCGCCCGGAAATCCGGGCGGTCGATTTGGAAGGGTTGTCAGCCCTCGGTCCGAGCCTCCCGGGAAAGCAGCGCGGTTACAGCATGTTCAGGATTCAGCCCCTCAAAAACGATTCGGTAGACCTGTTCACTGATTGGCATCTCGACACCGAGCGCCTTGCTTTGCCGATAGAGTTCGCGCGCGGTATTGATTCCTTCAGCCTCCTGGCCGATGGTTTTCAGCGCCTGGGAGATATCCTGACCCTGACCGATGGCAAGGCCCACGCGTCGGTTTCGGGACTGGTCATCAGTACAGGTCAGTATCAAGTCACCCAAACCCGTTAGGCCCATGAAGGTGTCGGCACGCCCACCAAGTGCTTGACCCAGGCGGGCCAACTCAGCAAGCCCTCGTGTGATGAGCGCCGCCCGGGCGTTGGCTCCGAATCCAAGCCCATCGCTTATGCCCGCAGCAATAGCCATCACATTCTTGATCGCACCACCGAGTTGGACACCCCGCAAGTCGGTGCTCGTGTAGACCCGGGTGTGCCGGTCGCGGAACCAGGCCGCAACGATGTCAGCGTCTTCATGCTGTTCTGCGGCGACGGTCAGCGCGCTAGGAAGTCCCCGAGCCACTTCCCCCGCAAAACTCGGACCGGAAACGACGGCCGGGATGGCGCTTTTTGCCATGACTTCATCAAATACGTCGCTCAGCAAAAGCGAGGTATCGGGCTCAAAACCTTTGGTCCCCCAGCAGATATAGCGGCGCTCGTCACCCAGCAATTGTGTTTTCAACCGCGTCAGCACGTCACGAAATGCGTGGCTCGGAACTGCGAGGACCAGATGAGTTGCTTTTGCTGCCTCTACAAAATCATCTGATGGCGTTACCCATTCATCGAGCGGAATGCCGGGAAGGTAAGCTTCATTCGTTGCGCTCTGGGCCATCGCTTGCGCATGGCCAGGCTCGCCGCTCCACAACAGTGTCTGTTGTTTACAGCGCCCCAAGAGCAGGGCCAAAGCGGTGCCCCAGGAACCTGCTCCGATCACAGCGACACGATAGGGCGAAGCGCTCACGGTATTTGACGAGTTGGGCGACTGCTTGGCGCTCGGCTTAAGCGTTTAAGCCGTAGTGATCGACTCGGCCCCGCCGTTGGCGGCCTCGCCGGATTCTTGATCTTTCTTCTTTTGGTACATCGCATCGAAATTCACCGGGCCGAGCAGGAACTGGGGAAAACCGCCCTTGGAGATCAGGCCAGCAACGGTCTCGCGCAGAAACGGGAACAGAACGTTCGGGCACGCCGCTTCGAGCATCATCTCGTGCATTTCCGGACTACTGCCTTGGACAGTGAAGATTCCCGCCTGCTGGACTTCTGCCAGAAATACCACCTGTTCTTCGTGACGGGCGGTGACAGTCGCTTTCAGCGTGACTTCGTAGATATGCTGTTCAGCATCTATAACGTTCTGCTGTGCCTTGAGGTCAATTTCCGTTTCGGGTCGGTAGTCTTTCCAGGTAAACACCTCGGGACTCCGGGGGGACTCAAAGGACGCGTCCTTGATAAAAACCTGGTGCAGGTGAAACATGGATTTTGCGGATGGGTCAGCAGCTTCGTTCATAATTGGTTCCGTCAGGTTTACCGCTCCAGCGGCAGGTTCTCTTTTTCCCATGCCGCCAGTCCCCCGCTCAGGGTGTAGACGGTCTCGAATTCGTTCTTCCGAAGAACCGTTGCCGCACGGCTTGCCTGCTGACCGTTGCGGCACGACAACACGATCGGCCGGTTCTTGGTACGAAACTTTTCCAGTTGCCCCAACTGGTCCTTGATCTGCGATACCGGAATGTTGATGGCTTTGGGAATGTGACCTTTCTTGAACTCGTCGGGTTCGCAGACATCCACCACGACCGCGTTTTCCTTATTGATCAATTGTGGCAACTGGACTGCACTCACCTGATTGGCGCCACCACCACCTCGACGAAGTGTGTCGAAGCCGATGAGAAGGGAAATAACGACTAAGGCCGCAAAAAGGTGCCAGTTATTGGCGACAAAATCTAGGTCCATGAGGGCTGACTGAAAGGGGATAGGGAGCGGTAGTCTACAACAGGAAAATGACCCCGAGGCCGGTCATTTACGGTCTCTCCTGGCCTATTCGTGAGCGCTGCAAAAGGCCTCGCGCGTGGTTTCCATCAAAGCCAGAATCTTGTCATCGCCGATACGGTAGTAGACTTTATTTGCGTCTTTTCGTGCTGCTAGGATCCCTTTGTCACGCAGGATGGACAGGTGCTGGGAGATATTGCTTTGCGAGGTGCCAACCAGATCCACTAGATCCTGAACACTGGTTTCGGTCCCTTCCGCCAGGATGCACAGAATCTTGAGACGCAACGGATGCCCCATGGCCTTAAGGGATCTCGATGCAATGTAGAGGTCTTTCTCATTGGCCAGAAAAAGCTGCTCCATCTCGGCTGTCCGATTACTGCTGTAGTCGATATGTTTCTCCGAGAGCGCCATGTCGTTTGATCTTTTGCTTGGAATATTAACGAAACATTATACACTAATGTTCGAAAACCTGAATTTTCTCGCCGGAATCTTGCCAGTTTTCAAGACCCAGGGCCCTGATTGTGGTCACGGTCCGGTCGCAGCCGGGCGGTATACTGATGCACATTATCCATCGCCGTCCTAATTGCAGCTTGTGGTTCCCTTATATGAAATTGACTAAAAACTTTGGCCTTTTGGCTTCATTAATGCTCTTGGGGTTTGTGGCTATCCCGCAAACGGCACACACCGATGAGGGTTCGGACGCGACGTCGTTGCCAATCGAGGATCTGCGACTGTTTGCTGAGATATTCAGCATGATCAAGACCGATTATGTCGAGCCGATCGATGATGTCACGTTACTGCGAGATGCTGTGCGGGGAATGCTGGGTGGGCTCGACCCACACTCGAGCTATCTCGATCCGGAGTCGTTCCACGAGATCAATATCGATACGCGGGGTGAATTCGGGGGTCTCGGGATTGAAGTGACCCTGGAAGACGGGGTGATCCGGGTGGTCGCGCCGATTGATGGGACGCCTGCTGACCGGGCCGGTATTCAAAGCGGCGACCTCATTATTCGCTTGGACGGTATGACGGTGAAGGGGAATTCCTTGGATAACGCGGTTGAGCAGATGCGTGGCGAACCAGGCAGTGAGATCACCCTGACCATCGTGCGTGAGGGTGTGGACCAGCCGTTCGACGTCACACTCAAGCGGGCCATTATTCAGTTGCACAGCGCGCGCGGTGAACTGTTGGAAGACCATTACGGCTACGTGCGGGTCAGCCAGTTTCAGTCAGGGACCAGTGCATCGCTCCGCCGCCAACTGGAGCGGCTCGAAGAGCAGGCCGGTGAACCGCTCAGTGGCCTGGTGCTGGACCTTCGCAACAATCCGGGCGGAGTGCTCAACGGCGCCGTCGAGGTCAGTGATCTGTTTCTGCGCGAGGGCGTTATCGTTTCTACCCGGGGCCGCACCGCCGATGCCGATTACACCTTCAGCGCCACCGCGCGTGATGCCCTGGACGGTGCGCCGATGGTGGTGCTGGTAAATCGGGGTTCGGCTTCCGCCTCCGAGATTGTCGCCGGCGCCCTGCAGGATCACGGCCGTGCTCTGATACTCGGGACCAAGACTTTCGGCAAGGGCTCTGTACAGACAATTCTTCCGATGAACAACGGAGCCGCACTGAAACTCACCACAGCCCGCTATTACACACCCAACGGCCGCTCGATTCAGGCAACCGGAATTGAGCCCGACATCGTTAGCCGCCGTCTGCAGTTTGCTGAGTCGCCAGCCCTTTCGGGCACCCGCGAGGCTGATCTTGCGGGACATCTGCAAAACGAAACAGCGGGTACTGATGATGCAACAGAAGAGGCTAGCGGTTCAGAACGCCTGCAGGATCGCGACTTCGAGGTGGGTGAGGCGCTGAATCTGCTGAAGGGAATGGTGCTGGCGCGTCGTCAGGCTGGCTGATTTAGTGCAGTCAGAGATCCTCTCAGCCTTCTAAATCGCAGCGCCAGGATGCGACCTCGATCTCGCGTCCTGCTTCAAAGAGCCAGAGTGATCCGGGTGTGATCCGGATCGTGGGCTGATTCTTGTTGGGGTCGCTGCGGGATTGTTTGCCTGACCACCGCATCACCAGCGCTGTGTCATCGGGACATTCGTTTCTGGCGAATACTCTGCACACAGCAAACCCGACCTGGGCGACGCGGTGAACCTTGAGATCAAGTGGCATGTCCTGGCAGCCCGGTTCCTCTCGCCCCGGCACAAGCGATAACTCGGAAAACTGGCCGTCGCTGTTAATGCTGTAAAAGCGGATGTGGGTGCCGGGGGCCGTCTCTGTCGGTGTCTGGGCGCAACCGGTCAGCCACCCAAGCAAAAGTGCAGCTGCGACCCGCCTCCATATCTTTACAGACGGCTTTGTGCTTTGGGCCAACGGTGGGGGAAAAGATATAAGAGCCATGGATAAGTTGTTAGCAAGAAAGATCGTGGTACCGTGCCACCATCATCATCCCTAAAAGGATGGAGTGCAAGGCGTACAGACCCGCGTCAGGAAACGTATACTGGCCTTGGTTTGTAACGACCCCGCAGCACAAGACCCAAAAGGACATCCCACAAACACCATGTTAAAACAACTGGTACTTGTTGACGGCTCATCGTATCTGTACCGGGCCTTTCATGCCATGCCCAACCTCGCCAACTCACGCGGCGAATCCACCGGCGCGGTCTATGGAATCGTCAATATGCTGCGCCGACTCATGCGTGAATACGATACGCCCTATCTTGCGGTCGTGTTCGATGCGCCCGGCAAAACTTTTCGCGACCGGCTATACAGCGCCTATAAGGCGAACCGCCCGCCCATGCCGGATGAGTTGCGTTCCCAGATCGACAAGGTCCATGCGGTCATCAGGGCGCTCGGACTGCCGTTGCTGTCGGTACCGGATGTCGAAGCCGATGATGTGATTGGTACGCTTGCCCGAGCGGCGACTGCCTACGGTATGGAAACCCTGATCGTCAGTGGAGACAAGGATCTTGCGCAACTGGTGGATACGAAGGTGCGTATGTGCGACAGCATGAAGGACGTGGTATACGATGTGGAAGGAGTGGAAGCCAAATTCGGTGTCCCCCCGGAGCGGATTGTGGACTTTCTGGCGCTGGTCGGCGACACCTCGGACAACATCCCAGGGGTCCCCAAAGTCGGCCCCAAGACCGCCGTGCGCTGGCTCAAGGAATACGGATCACTGGACCAGTTGGTGGCGCAGGCCGACGGGGTTCCAGGAAAGGTAGGGGAGAATCTGCGTGCCTCGTTGGATCAGTTGCCGCTCTCGCACCAGTTGGCAACTGTGAAGTGTGATGTGGCGCTCGAGGAGCAGCCCGACGATCTCAAAATTGGCACGCCGGATGAGGATGCACTACGCCAGTTGTACGCCGAGCTTGAGTTCAAGACCTGGCTCGCCGACCTGGGCGGTCTTAACGAAGTGGACGAGGGCGATGGTGCAGCGACCGCCCAGTACGAAATCGTGTTTGATAAAAAAGCCCTGTCTCGCTGGCTCAAGCAGTTATCCAAGGCGCCGCTCTTTGCCTTCGATACCGAGACCACGTCGCTCAACGCGATGCGCGCGCGGATTGTTGGGGTCTCTTTTGCGGTCAAGCCGGGAGAGGGCGCCTACGTCCCGTTGGCGCATGATTATCTTGATGCGCCTTTGCAATTGAATCGCGAGGAGGTGCTCGAAGCGTTACGTCCCTTGCTGGAAGATCCCAATCAGGAAAAGGTCGGCCAGAATCTCAAGTATGACTGTACCGTGCTCAGTAACCACGGCATCACCCTTGCCGGTATGCGCTTTGACACGATGCTCGAGTCTTATGTGCTTGACAGTACTGGATCGCGCCATGACATGGATACACTGGCACTCAAATACCTTGGCCATAAGACCATTTCCTACGAAGCGGTCGCAGGGAAGGGCAAGGGCCAACTGTCGTTCAACGAAGTACCGCTGGAGGAGGCCGGCCCCTACGCCGCGGAGGATGCCGAAGTCACGCTAAGACTGCATCGGGTACTGTTTGAACGCCTGCAGAACGAGCAGGCCCGGCGGGAACTCTTCGAAAGGATCGAGATGCCCTTGGTGCCGGTGCTGTCAAAGATCGAGCGCACCGGCGTGCGGGTGGACTGCGATATGCTGGCAGCGCAAAGCGCTCAACTGGCCAAGCGCACTGCAGAGTTGGAGGTAATGGCTTACGAGGAGGCTGGGGCGCCTTTCAATATCGCGTCCCCCAAGCAGATCCAGGAGATTCTGTTTGAACGGCTCGAACTGCCGGTGCTCGCCAAGACCCCCAAAGGGCAACCGTCGACCGCGGAGAGCGTACTGGCGGAACTGGCCGAGCAGCATGAACTGCCCCGACTGATTCTCGAGCATCGCGGACTCAGTAAATTGCGCTCGACCTATACAGAAAAACTGCCCGCTCTGGTGAACCCTGATACCGGTCGCGTTCACACCTCCTACCACCAGGCCGCCGTCGCGACGGGAAGGCTGTCCTCCAGTGACCCCAACCTTCAGAACATCCCCGTACGCACCGCTGAGGGCCGTCGCATCCGTGAGGCCTTCGTTCCCGCCCCCGGCATGCGTCTCATCGCAGCCGATTATTCACAAATCGAACTTCGTATCATGGCGCACCTGTCCGCTGATGAAGGGCTGCTGGACGCTTTTGAAAAAGGGGAAGATGTCCACCGGGCGACCGCGGCCGAAGTGTTTGGTACACCTGTCGAAGACGTGTCCAGTGACCAGCGCCGCAGTGCGAAGGCGATCAACTTCGGACTCATTTATGGGATGTCCGCGTTTGGTCTCGCCCGACAGCTGGGGATAGATCGCAGGCAGGCACAGGAATATA
>JABJIU010000233.1 GCA_018661145.1 Pseudomonadota bacterium
CCCATGGCCGGCATAGCCATCAGGAGTTTGCCGTCTAGGAAGCTTTGTTCAGTCGTCATGTCCACAAATGAGGTTGTCATTAATGTTAAGGAGCATTCATCCTATCACAGCATGTCTCGGAACCGAGACATGCACAAGACCCCTATGAGGCAGGGGTGCCGGTCGGCCCGGGTGATACTCCAAAAATATTCGGGTAAGATAGGGTGATACTCAAGGGTTCCTTCAATTGCGGACGGCAATTCACGCATGAGTTTACGGACAAGGAAGGCAGGGTTGACGATCGGAATTTTGATTGCCCTTTTGGGGTGCAATCAAGACTCTTGGGCCGATGTGGCGGCTTCCGACTGGGTGGTTAGCGATTACGACCGGATCAGACTGATATCTTCTGGAACCAATGCCGGTAATCAAGCCGCTCTCGGGATCCAGATCAAGCTTCAGCCTGGTTGGAAGACCTATTGGCGGGCCCCAGGGGAAAGCGGTATACCGCCTCGGTTTGACTGGACTAAGTCCCAAAACCTCGAGTCCATAGAAGTTCTCTGGCCAGCCCCTCAGCGATACGCGTCTTATGGTCTGGAGACCATCGGCTATAAAGCTGAGGTGGTCTTTCCTTTGGTGGCAAAGACGCGGGTGGCTGACCAGGACCTCGCAATCGATGTGGAAATTGATTACGCGGTTTGCAAGGATATCTGCATTCCTCTGCAAGCTCGATTGTCGCTGAATTTGCCCCAGGATACTGCGACCGATACCCGCTACGCTGAAACCCTTCGTCGATATGGTGAACGCGTACCCAGGGCCGGTGGGACAAATTCGGCGAGCGGGACCCCAACCCTGGTGAACTTTGTCCCAATCGAGTCAGATGGGCAGGTGTACGTGCACGCAACCATCGGCGGCATCACGAATCCTAGCGAAATCGATCTCTTTGTCGAGGCAGGGGACGATTTCGGGTTTGGACCGCCGGAGCTTGTTGGCCGCGCTCCCGGCGATGTCGTAGAGCTCCGGGTTCCTGTGCATAAGTATCGGAAACGGGCGAATTTGAGGGCGCAACCACTCAGGCTAACCCTAGTTGAGGGGCCCTACTCATTTGAGTGGCAGTCGCCGGTGGCGGTTGATTGAAATTTGCGTGGCTAGTCAGTATGGTTCATCGTACAAATCTGAGCATTAAGCTCTGACTTTTTAAAAAGTATGGCAGCGGCGGGCACGGGTCTCGCCCCATTGACACGAAGGGGAGTACACATGGATACCGAACTAATGGTGGGCGACGAGATTCCGGAGTTCACGTTTATGCAGATGACTGCGGACGGCCCCGCGCCGATCACGACGAAAGAGCTTTTCGGTGGCAAGAAAGTCGCGTTGTTTGCCCTTCCTGGTGCTTTCACGCCCACATGTTCCGCCCAGCATCTTCCCGGGTATGTGAATAACGCTGCTGCGTTGAAAGCGAAGGGCATAGACACCGTTGCGTGCCTGTCTGTGAACGACGTGTTCGTCATGGATGCCTGGGGTAAATCTGCAAGCGTGGGCGACAACGTCTTGATGCTTGCCGATGGCAACGCCGACTTTACCAAGCACATGGAACTCGACTTGGACGCCAGCGGGTTCGGTATGGGAACTCGCTCACAGCGCTATTCGATGATTGTCGAAGATGGCGTGGTCAAGGCCTTGAACATCGAAGAAGGTGTTGGCCTCGACGTCAGTAGTGCGGAGACGATGCTCGGCCAGCTCTGAGCCAACGGGTTTGCGCGGAAAAGGGGGCTTCGGCCCCCTTTTTTTGTACCGGCGGCTGCCCGTGGTAGTCTATCAGACAGATACCGTGGAATAGGGGGGAGTCATGTTCGATTTTTCGATTTTTGTGCTCGTGCTTTTGGGTTTGGCGGTGGTCCTGGTCTTTCTCGGCGTTAGGACTGTGTCCCAAGGGAACGAGTACACAGTTGAGCGCTTCGGGCGATATACCCGCACTCTTCATCCCGGCCTTCATATAATTGTTCCGATCGTCGATCAGATCGGCGCCAAGATGAATATGATGGAGCAAGTCCTGGATGTGCCGTCCCAGGAAGTGATCACCCGGGACAACGCCATGGTTACCGTCGATGGGGTGGTGTTCTTTCAGATTCTCGACGCCAGCCAGGCGGCCTACGAAGTTTCGAACCTGACCCGGGCCATTCTCAACCTGACTATGACCAACATTCGGACCGTGATGGGATCCATGGATTTGGATGAATTGCTGTCTCA
>JABJIU010000234.1 GCA_018661145.1 Pseudomonadota bacterium
CTTGAGGTATTCAGGATCGCGTTCGGCCTCGTCAGAGATATCAACCAGGATGAACTCATACTGCTCGCCAGAAGCCTCTAGGACGCAGTGCGGTGCGAGACTTGCCGCACCCAGGCTTCCATAAAGTTTGTACACAGAACAATCTCCATATAGAGGGCCAGCGGACGTAGCCGGTTACGCCCCTCACCCTGATTGAAAAACGATCGATATTAGCCCGAAAGATGCGCGCCAGTCAGGGCCCGTTTGACAAACTGTCCGCCCCGCTCGATCTTCTGTTCGTTTTTTTCGATGATAACGCGGCCTCGGCTCAACACCGTTTCCGTGAACCCCTTGACCTCGAAGCCTTCATAAGCCGAGTAATCCACACGCATATGATGTGTGCAGGGATTTTTAATACTGATCGTTTCCGTACGCTCCGGATCGAAGATCACGATGTCCGCGTCCGTGCCCACCGCGATGGTGCCCTTCTTAGGGAAGAGCCCAAAGGCCTTGGCCGCTGCCGTTGAGGTGACCTCAACAAAACGGTTGAGGTCCATCCGCCCCTTCACCACACCGCCGTTGTAAATCAGGCTCATCCGGTTCTCGACGCCAGGCGCCCCATTTGGAATCTTCGTAAAAGCATCCAGTCCTAACTCTTTTTGATCCTTAAAACAGAACGGACAATGATCCGTTGCGATCGTCTCAAGATCACGGAATTTCAGCCCCTGCCACAATTCATCCTGGTTCCATTTCTCCCGAAGTGCCGGCGTCATGACGTACTTGGCGCCCTCAAAACCCTCCTGATCGTAGTAACTCTGATCGAGAAACAGATACTGCGGACAGGTTTCCGCAATGACATCCACACCGCGGGCACGCGCGCGTTTGACCTCCTCAAGCGCATCCGAGCACGAAAGGTGCACGATATAGAGCGGCACCTTGGCGACCTCCGCGATCGCGATGGAGCGATACACCCCCTCGGCCTCCATCCGGGTGGGTCTCGTCAATCCATGATACTTCGGCTCGGTATGTCCGTCGGCAAGTGCCTCCTTGATGATCTCATCAATCACGATACCGTTCTCAGCGTGCATACAGACCCGGGTGCCGTTCTCCCCGGCCTGGCGAAACGCCCGGTAAAGCGTGCCATCATCCACGTAGAGCACGCCTGGATACGCCATAAACAACTTGTAAGAGGTCACACCCTCGTCGGCCAGCTTCTGCATCTCGGGGAGGCGTGAATCGGGCATATCGGTGATGATCATATGGAAGCCGTAGTCGATCAACGGTTTGCCGTCTGCCTTCTGGTGCCAGGTATCTAATCCTTCGAACGTGGAGCTGCCTTTGCTCTGGATCGCAAAGTCAATCACACAGGTCGTACCCCCAAACGCGGCAGCACGCGGACCTGATTCAAAATCGTCTGCGCTCCTCGTGCCCCCGAAAGGCATATCAAAATGCGTATGCGGATCAATGCCGCCGGGGATGACCAACCGGTCGCTCGCATCGATCACCTTGGCCGCTTCTATCTGCAGGTCCTTGCCGATCATGGATATCTTTTCATTTTCGATATAGATATCCGCGTGGTAATCATCCACCGCGGTCACGATTCGGCCGTTTTTGATCAGTACGCTCATAGTCTGTCACCTGCAGTTTAAGATAGCGTTGTTAGAGCAACGATAATAAGGACTCCGCGAGATCAAAATCAAGCGTCATCCGAAAACCCGCAAACCCATTCAGATTCTATTCCTACGCGCCAGGTCAAGACCTATCGAGAAGCCAATCCGACTTTGCGATCCGGAATCCTGGACAAGTTTCCCGATAGGCCCGTCGATCCCCCTCGCTCAAGAATCCAGTACGCTCGAGAACCTTTCGTGAGGCTGTATTTCGGGGATCAATCACAGCAACAATCTCTTCCAGACACGCAACAGAAAAGGCGAACTCCAGGACACGCGACACCGCCTCGGATACATAGCCTTGCCCCCACTCGTCTTTCCTCAAGAAGTAACCAATCTCAATATCACCTTCCGGCATCTCTCCCGTACACACCAATTCCCACTCAGTGTCTTCGGCCTCTACTGGTAACGGCAGGAGCGCAATAGTGCCGATAGGTTCTTTGGTCTGTGCTTTGCAGATACACCAGACCCCAATCGATCCATCTGCGCCACGCTGGACGGAGGCTGCCATCTCCGTTCGGATCCTTTCACTTTTTACGGGACCGCCTGCGTATTCCATCATTTCGGGATCGGTAAAAAGCTCAAGAACCAAATCGACATCGCTCTCCCGGAGCGGACGCAGGAATAACCGCGCCGACACGAGCTCAAGGTTCTGATTCTGCAGGATGCGCATCCCTATTTTTCGCCTTGCCACATGATCTCGTAACCCAACTCCTTGGTTTCGGAGCAGAACTCCATCACGCCCCCGAACGCCTCGAGGAACAATTCCGCCCGGTGCGATTCTTCGTGCGCTTCAAAAGACTTCCAGTAGGTAATCAATGCAAAGTGATTACCCTCCGGCCCAAAATTCCCAACGGATCCCTCTTTACTCACAAAACCCGCGTACTTCATGACCTGGCCTGCGATGAAGTCATCGTAGGTTTCCTTGACCACCGTACACATCTCGCCGATCGCAAACTCCAGATCATCACTCCACTCGACTCCCTCTTTCAGTTGGCAGACGTTGTAAAGCATCACAGCTTCATAAGGAATTGTGATGGGTCCGAACATAGATATCCTCCAGCGTTGGATTTGGTTCAATACGTTTTAGATCAGGCAAAAGCGATCAATCCTAAGGAAGCGGAACACCGTAAGATCTCTTGAATCAATCAACTGATACTTAAAAATCGCTAGCCCTGCGACACACCCCAGATCTCAATGGTGGAATCCGCATCCTGCATGTGATTGACCGGTATCAGGCTCAACGGGGGCAGAACACCCCCGCAGTAATCTGTCAGCAGCGCCAATAGCGCGTGGGTCTCATCATGATCGGGCAGGCGACGGTAGTAGCAGACCAAAAGTTTCAGATCCGAAGTAGATTTTCCAAAGGGTCTTAAGAGATCACTGATATAACTCATGGTCAAACGGGCCTGGGGCAATAACTGGCCTGGATGCATCCGTTTGCCGGTGTTCGAATACGGCTGCGCCGGAACCTGCCCACCGAGCCAGATCATGTCACGCAGCCTTTGGGCCTGGCGATAAGGAAGTTCCGCCGGCCAGTCCCAGACTCGCTCAGGCCAGGCGTCTTCCCTCGGGATATATTTATCGTAACTGTTGCGCCGTTCCCGCATTGCCAGCACACCAACGCGGGTCATGGTCTGGTCGTGTCCTCCAAGATGGCAGGGAATCACCGTTGCCGGGGGGCCGGGCTCTGCAAAGTAGGATGCCCGAGCTTTGGCGAATGGGGTCCATTGCGCCCGGGTGGTACCCCTATAGTATCCCTCGAGTTTGATCGCATCCTGAAGTGTGGCGCCCAGCGTCTTCAAGTCGCTATTGAGCGATTTCATTATTGCGTGGCACTGATCCACCCCATCGATACTCCCGTCATAAGCATCTATACAGTGCGCCGCTGTCCGGTTGGCAACTGAAATGAACTCGCCTACCCGAAGTGCAGTAGTAACAACGGTCTCTTCCCCCGCATCTGCCGGGGCAATCCTCAACGTATCCTCCACAATTTGATACGCCACATCACGCCAGCCCCGCTTGGCAATCGCCTGGAGCTGCACTTTTTGGCCTTCAAATGGCTGCATTTCAACAGGGACCACGGAGATCACCGCAGCCGGATCGCAAGGCAAGGTATCGAGTAGCATCCGCACCACCGCACCCTCGTCCACTTCCGGAGACAACTCAACAAAGGCCTTAATGCGGACAACATCAGCCAATGAGCAGTTCTCCTGAGTCAATGCCAGTTCAATATTTTCAACCGCGCCTTTGACCTGCGACCTAAGGTCGCCCGGATTTCGAATCTGACCCTGGTGATCAAAGTCGCCTGCGCCGCCAACAAAGGAAAGCGAAGCCGCCGAGGCCGACACCTCGTGGGTGCCCTCGAAAGGTAAAGACCAGGTGAGTGGTTTGTCAGTCATGTCCCGTCACGGGTTAGAGAGGAATCAGCCAGTATGGTACAGAAGGTCCAGAATTCCCGCCATGCGAGCCACCAGCAACGCTGTTATCCAGGTTTCTGACGCTTTCAGGATATCTCTTCTCTGGCGGCGACCTGTCTTCTAGATTTATGTTGTCTGTGGCAAGAAAGGCGCTTAGCCTTCGCCCTCACCCGTCCCCTTGCCCTTGTGCCGCGGAGTGTTTGCCGTGCCCGGAATCAATCAGGAAAACCGGCCCTTCGTGGGAATTCTCGCGTTAGTAATCGGCCTTTTCGTCTTCTCGCTGCAGGACGTCATCATTAAGCTCTTCAGCAAAGAGTATTCCATCCTGCAGATTGTCATTGTCCGGAGTGTGATTGCCCTGACGCTGATCGGCATCATTGTTGCGATACGGCTAGGGCGCAGTGGCTTTCGCGTATATCAGCCTTTCAAGATTATCCTGAAAGGGATTCTGGGCTTTCTTTCCTATCTGGCGTTCTACCTCTCTATTGCTGCCCTGCCGCTGATCGATGCGGTCACTATTGCCTTCACCGCGCCGATCATAGTAGTCGTGTTTTCGTCTGTTCTGATTGGAGAACCAGTCGGCCTGCGGCGTTGGCTGACGACACTAACAGGCTTTGGCGGCGTCTTGATCGCGGTGGGTTTTGAAGGACGTCTGGCCAACATCGCGATCGCTTTGGCGTTCCTGGCCGCGCTCACGTATGCGCTCAATAGTGTGATGGCCCGCTACATCAGTTCAGAAGACAGTCCCTGGACAGTAACTTTCTATTTCACGCTGGCTCATTCTGCCGGCGGCTTCATTACTTATCTGATTGTCCTAGCAACGGTCAGTGGGCAGGCCGTGGAACATCCCTCTTTGGCTTTTCTACTTCGGGACTGGGTCCGACCCGACCCAACTGATCTCGCTATCATGGCATCGCTGGGAGTGATAGCAACCATCGGATTTTTCTGTCTCAACAAGGCCTATCTCAGTGCCCGCGCGGCGACGGTCGCCCCTTTTGAATACAGTTATATTATTTGGGCAGCGTTATTCGGCTATCTCATCTGGGGTGAGATTCCGGCAATCATGACAATTATCGGGCTTGCAATTCTGATTGGAAGCAACATTTTCGCACTACGAACGGAGGTGCGGAGTATGCGGTCGAAGACCTGATGACGACTTAGATGGCCCAACATTGATAGGCCTCAGACCGGTGTTATCAAGTGCCGAGATATGCGCTAACGACTGAGGAATCCGTTCGGGCCTCGTCACCACTGCCTTGCCACGCCAGATGGCCAGACTCCAGTACCGCAACCTGATCCGCTACGTCCAGAGCCCGCTGTGTGCTCTGCTCAACCAAAACAATCAGCAGACCCTGTTTCTTAAGTGTATCAACCACCTGGTAACACTCATCCACCATCTTCGGCATCAGACCTAATGACAGTTCATCCACGAGAAGAATCTTGGGGTCCGCCATCATCGCCCGGGCAATAGCCAGCATCTGTTGCTCGCCCCCAGACAAAGAACCTGCTAACTGACTGCGCCGCTCTGCCAATCTAGGGAAAATCTGATAAACGTTATCCCGATTGGTCGCCAGTCTGGCTCGTTCAAGGGTGTGGCCGCCCACCGTCAGGTTGTCTTCAACGGAGAGATCTGGAAACACCCGCCTCCCCTCCGGCACCAACGCAATCCCGTACTGCAGTCGTTCCCGAGCAGGTCCTGCACTGATATCGCACCCATCTACTGTAATCGAACCCTGATTCGGCGGCAGATGGCCTGCGAGCGCCATAATGGTCGTCGTCTTTCCAGCACCATTCGCGCCAATTAGCGCAAAGACTTCGCCGGCGGCGGCATCGAAGGAGAGATCATGCACCGCCACAATATCCCCATACCCGCACTGAATATTTTTTACGCTGAGCATCAGATTGCTCCTTCACCCAGATAAGCGGCCCGCACCTTCGGATTAGCCATAACCTCCTCCGTCGCGCCGAAGTCAAGGTAGCGCCCCTGATCCTGAACAAACAGCTTTGGACAAATTCGAATGACTTCCCGAAGGTTATGTTCTATCAGAATAATACTGCGCGACTCAGTAACCAACGACGCGATTCGGTCCGCCATCTGGGCGGCTTCGGCTTGATTCAGGCCTGCAAGAGGCTCGTCTAGAAGGATCAGTTCCGGCTCGAGCGCGAGGGCGCGGGCGAGTTCCAAGCATTTGAGGTAACCTAGAGGAACCGCCGACGGGTAATCATCTGCAGCGGCCGCAATTCCAACGAGCTCCAGCAATTCGCGTCCCCGCTGTAGTTCAGCGTTTCGGTCAACGGTAGTCATTGCCTGCCACGGTGAACCCATCCGGCGGGACCCACAGGCGAGCGCCACATTCTCTGCGAGTGTAAAGGTGGCCAACGGTTTTACGATCTGCTGGGCAAGCGCAAGTCCCGATCGCACACGCCGATCGATAGTCCAACCCGTGACATCCTGACCGTTCAACAGGATACTTCCCGAGGTTGGTCGGACCAGTCCTGAGATAACTCGCATGAGCGTTGTCTTGCCAGCACCGTTAGGCCCAATGATTCCGATCAATTCCCCGCGATCCACCTGAAGAGAAAGGTCCGCGACCGCCGTCACTCCGCCAAACTGAACCGTCACATCGGATACGCTGAGAAGCATTGTCGCGTACTACCGAAGTCTTCGTCGGAAACTTTGTAGTGCACCTGCGATCCCGTTAGGCGAGAAACGCATGACTGCGAAGACCAATAGTCCGTAAATCAGAAGTTTATAGTCGTCTATAAACTGGAACCATAACGGGAGAACCGATAAAACCGCCGCCGCAAGAGCCACTGCCCATACGGATCCGATACCGCCGATAATTACCATTGCTAGAACCGTGACGGACTCAACAAACCCAAAGCTGTCCGGCCCGATATACCGGACATGATGGGCGTAGAGCGCACCCGCGACTCCTGCACCTGCCGTACCGATCACAAATGCCCAAAGTTTGAATCGGGGTACGTCGATTCCCAGGATCCGCGCGGTATCTTCGTCATCGGCAATCGAGTCAAAGCCGAACCCCATCCAGGAACGTTTCAGATAAACGGTTACAGCCGCAAACAACCCGGCGCAGGCCAGTGCCACCACCAGTAGTCCGATTCGACCAAAGCCAAATGCAGGAATACCTGAAATTCCAATTTCACCGCCCAACCATTCCTGTTTTCTTACAAATCCGACGAACAGAAATGCAATTCCCATCGTGGTTATCGCCAGAAAATCATGACGAACCCGCAAAGACATGAGGCCAACGAAAAATCCGATCAGACCGGCGATACCTGCCGCCGGCAACAGCGCGATCAGTAATGGCCATCCGGCTTTGGTCAGCATTGCTCCGACATACGCTCCGATTCCGTAAAAGGCGGCATGGCCCAAACTGACCTGTCCACAAAAGC
This sequence comes from Pseudomonadota bacterium, assembly GCA_018661145.1. Lineage (GTDB taxonomy): Bacteria > Pseudomonadota > Gammaproteobacteria > Arenicellales > UBA868 > UBA868. The sequence goes on from JABJIU010000234.1 coordinate 7,484, forward strand.
CTGTAATCACGTTCAGCGAGAGCGCGAACAGCACCATGATTGCCATCGTGGTCAGCAGAATGACTTCATATGCCATTATTTTTCTACCCGGCCTTAAACAGGCCCTGCGGCCTTATCATGAGAGCAATCACAAGAAACGCGAAAGCGAGAGCATCGCGATCCAGTATATGGCCGACGTAAACCGTCCCAAAGGATTCGACGATGCCAATGGCAATGGAGGCAACCAGTGTACCGCGTACGCTCCCCAGTCCACCCAACACAATAATTGCCAGCGCCTTGTACGAGGCAACCGCACCCATGGTCGGCTCCACCAAATTGGTCAGTAACGCGACCATCACGCCGGCCGCAGCCGCGAGGGCAGACCCGATGAAAAAATTGAGGTACCGGACTCTCTCGATATTGATGCCAAACGATGATGCGATTTGGGAATCAGTCACCGTTGCCTTCCACGCAATTCCGGTCCGGGTCCGGGTTGAAAGCCAAGCCAGGATTGACAGTATTACGATCGCCATCCCAATCACCAACAACTTTGAATGACTAATCAGTAACCCCCCGCCGAGATTCACCTGAGTTCGAAGCGGGGGATTTTCAAATGAGAGGCCATAACTCCCAAAGACGAGTCTGAACACTTCTTCAAAGGCTATAAAAAGTCCAATAGATGCAATCAGGGCAACAAGCGGAGATTGGTCCAGGAGCGGTTTATAAGCGAGCCGGTAGATCACTATTCCGAGTAATCCTACCGACACCATTGCGACGATCAGGGCGAGGGGCAGACTCCCTGTCTCGTTTGTAACAATGACGCCGATATAACCCCCCAAGGTAAACAGCGCCGCGTGCGCGACATGGAGGATTCGAAGCAGGCCGTAGATAAGCGTCAACCCTAATGCGATTAACGCATAGATCGCGCCCTGCACTATCCCCTGCAGCAAAAGGTCAAGAGCTAACATTAAGAATCTTCAGCAGGAAAAGATATGGGGCCTGAAGGCCCCATATCCCTATAAAGAAATCACTCCTCAGGCGGCGCAAGTAGTACCGGGTCCGAGATGACCGCGAAATGATGCCAACTGCCATCACGAACCACTTGAACCTGTACTGATTTTCTCACCTCGCCCAGTTTATTGAACGAGATATTTCCGGTTGCTGCATTGATAGAGGTTGAGGCAATCGCTTGACGCAATGCCGCTTTATCGCTCGGGTCTACCTGTTTCATCGCTTCAGCCAAGACCAGAACAGCGGTATGCGTCGATGCGCTTACCATGTCTGCGGGGTAACCTGACTTTTTCTGGAAACCCTGGATAAATGCTTGAGCAAGTGGATCGGTGGAATCGCGATCGAGAGATGTCGTAATAATCACACCCTCTGCAGCCGCGCCAGCGATTTTGATAAACATCTCGCCGTCATATCCTTCCTGGCCAATTACAGGGACATCAACTCCCGCCGCGCGCAACTGACTAACCAACGGTCCGGCAGTAAAGAAGTAGCCGGAAGCGTAGATAGCGTCCGGCGCTTCTGCCTTCACCTTGGAGACGATTGGGCCAAATTCTCTATCCTTGATGCTGTAGTCATACTCGCCGAGAATCTCAATTCCGAACTCTGCAGCCTTTTCTTTGAAGCC
>JABJIU010000164.1 GCA_018661145.1 Pseudomonadota bacterium
AAAGTAGTCAGGACGATTTGCTTACGGCCGATGATGATCTCTTACTTGATGATAGTGGAGAGAATGATCTTCTGACGGATGAAGATTCATTGCTGGATGGTGGCGGTTATGCCGATCAAGCGAAAGCCGAGGAAGAAGGGCCGAGTGCTGTGGGTCAGCACGAGGCATTGTTCGCAGAAAGCCGGTATCCGTCGGCGAACACCTGCGCCGCATGTCACCCGAAGCAATATCGCGAGTGGTCAGTTTCCCAGCACGCCTACGCTCAGTTGAGCCCGGTATATATGGCAATGCAGATGACCATCAACTCGCTCACCAGCGGCACGAACGGCGATTTCTGCGTCCGGTGTCATACCCAGGTAGGCATGAACATGGAGGAGTCGTTTTATGCCTCTAACCTAGATCGCCACCCAACCTCGCGGGAAGGTGTCACTTGTGTGGCTTGTCACCGAGTTAACCAGAATTACGGCAAGGTGAGTGGCCGTGTGGCGCTTCAGCAGGGGGATCTTTATACCGCTGTTTACGGCCCCTCCGACGGTAGCGAGCTCAATCGGGTCCTAGACTCGCGCGGGGAATATAAGGTTTCTGCTGATCGCGATACACCAGGTCGGGAGTTCGATTTGCTCCGGGCGTGCCACTTTATTTCTTGACTCTGTGACCACATAAAAAACAGGCTCCCGAAGGAGCCTGTTTTGACTTTAGATAGTTACCGGCTTAGGGCAGCCAAGAACGCCAGACAGTTTCGTTGGCTTCCATCCACTCGGCCACTACTTCGTCTACATCCCGTTTGTTGACGTCGACTTCGTAGATCATCCCGGCCTGTTGAGCATTGGTCAAACGATGCTTTTCAAGCATCGCAACCACTTCAGGATGTTTCTCGATGGAAGCGGGGCTTCCAAACTTGAAGCATATATCCTTCGGCCAGTTGGTTGCGGGCCACTTCGCTTCGTCGTAATCAGGCAGTTCCACCTCGACTAGATCAAGTGCTGCAAAAATCCAGTGCGGCGTCCATGCGTAGGCGACGAATGGCTCTCCACGTTTGTACTTGGCCTGCATCTCGGCCCAGTGCGCAGTTTCGGAGCCCATGTTCTGAGCATGAAAATCTACCCCAAGTCCGTCCATGCGTTCCTGATCTTCGCATAACCAGGCAACCTCAGGGCAGGCGATGAGATTGCCCTTATCGCCGGATTCAAGGCTTTTAAAATGGCCCTTGTACTGGTTGAGATCTTGTACCGTTTTCAGGTCAGGTGCGACGGCTTCGATTCCGCGTGAGGAATCACCCTCAATCACATATCGGGGCGTGAAGTAGCCGCTGGCACCAATGATGCCTGTATCAGCAATGCGTACCAGTGAGCCATCACCTCCATATTCCTCAAGGTATTCTGACTTGATCGGGTTGTATGATGGCCAGGTCTCGCAGTAAAAATCGATATCGCCTGCGCGAATCGCTTCCCAGACTCCAGGCCCACCGGGCATGGATACGGTTTTGACCTTGTAGTCCATGTGGTTCTCAAGAACCCATTGGATGGTTCGGCAGGTAACAATTGCGCCGGTCCAATCAAGGTCAGGCAACACCAGCCGTTTTCCTGCCTCCGCTGTAGGACTCGAAACGAGACCGACACTCATAATGATTGCGGCGAGGGCCGCTTTAAAAGTTGACTTCAATTTATTCTCCTCCTCATGGTTTTAGATCTCTAAATGCCCTGTTGGCATAACCGTAGTTTTACCATAAACGTGCTCGGTGATTTTGGCATACTGGGCCAGAGCCCTCCGAAGCAGAAGCAGGCCAAGCCAAGGCGCCAATCATCCTCTGAACTTCCTACTAAGTCTATGAATTTAATACGTTCTATCTAAACAGATTCGACTTTGCGTCGACTCAGGAAAAACCCATCGCTTCGCGCTGGGTTTTTGTCCAGGCTTGGGAGATTCGGTCCAGAATGATGGCCAGCAGCACGATGCCCATGCCTGCTTGTAGAGATACGCCGATACTTGCGATGCTCATTCCCGTGAATACCTCAAGCCCGAGTCCCTTGCCGCCGATCAACGGAGTGATGACCTCCATTGCAAGCGCCATCATGATGCCCTGATTTACACCGATCATGATCGCCGGGATTGCCATTGGGATTTTCACCTTCATCAGCGTCTGGATGACTGAGGCACCGAACGAATGGGAAACCTCGTCGATCTCTTCAGGCAGTTCACGGATACCAAGCGTCGTACAGCGAATCAACGGAGGAATGGCGTAGATAACCGTTGCGATCACCGCAGGAATTTGGCCACCACCAAACAGCATTATCACCGGCACAAGATACACAAATACCGGCATGGTCTGCATGGTATCCAGGATAGGCTTAAGAATTCTATCGATTGTTCGGCTGTATGCGGCCATGATTCCAAGCGGCACACCGACAACGAAACAGATCAATACCGACACAGTGACCGTCGACAGGGTGATCATGCTGAAGGCCCATAAGTCGGTTGCCCCGATGAACAGCAGACCGATAAAAGTGATCAATGCGAGCGCGCGTCCACTCACCAGATAGGCGACACTGGCAAACAACAGACAGGTGTACCACCAAGGCAGCCCTTTCAGGAAGGTATTCAGTGGATTGATTAATCCGAAATAAAGACCCTTCTTGATGCCGGTTGTGATCGCATAGAAAGTCTCGTTTGTCACTAGCACGTCCATATACTGGTTAACGGGTGTCCGGAAGCGATGCTCCCACGCTTTTGGGAAGTTTCCAAAAACATCCGTATAGCTGTCCAGCAGCAGCATTATTGAAATCAATACCAAACTTGCTATCAGGAAAGCATGTCGCAACAGTAACTTGTGAATCTTGATACCCATGTCGGGATCGTAGGCCCTCAACAGGGCGCATGGGGGCAAAGCGATAAGTTTGGTAACTGTACGACCCGCATTTCCGATCTGACGCCACACAAGATCGATGAGGGATTCGATATATCGGATCAGTCGGAACGTTTCGAGTGACTGAGGAAAAAGGTAAAAAATCTGGACTCTTCCCTGATCGGTGCGTTGCGGTTCACGGCCCATCGCATAGGTAACGCGGTCCAGCAGAATGGCCATCAGCACGATCGCCAGACCCCCTTCAAGCGCCTTACCCACGTTAAGCCGTTGCATCCCGCGAAGCACAATCTCGCCGAGGCCCGGCGCTCCGATAAATGTCGCGAGCACCACCAGCGCCAGCGCCATCATCACCGTCTGATTCACTCCCAACTTAATCGCGGGCACGGCAAGCGGGATCTTGACTTTAGCCAGTGACTGGATCGTTGTTGCGCCAAAAGAGGTTGCGGCTTCGCCGATGCCTATGGGTACTTGGCGGATACCAAGATTGGTGAGACGCACAATGGGGGGTAGAGCATAAATCACGGTTGCCAAGATCGCGCCGGGCGCACCCAAGCCAAAAAGGTAAAACGCTGGGATCAGATAGATGAACGCTGGCAAGGTCTGCATGGTATCTAGGATTGGCTTGATGATCATCTCGAGCCGATCACTTTGTGAGGCAGCAATCCCAAGTACGATGCCAACGACCGCACTTAACGCGATGGAAATGCACATCAGGCTAAGCGTTTCCATCGCTGCGTCCCACATATCCAGCACCAGCCATGAGCCCACGGCGGCAACCGCAAAAAGCCCGAGGCGCAATCCTCCATAGGCAAACGCAGGCAATACCAACACAACCAGCACGATCTGCCATTGCGTAAAAATCAGAAGATCGACAATGTACTCATAGAACCACGTGACTCCAGCCCCCAGCGCCCGGGTGGTTGGCTGCAGGATCGGCCTCATCCATTTGTCGAATTCATTAACCTTGTCGGCAAAAGGAAAGGCGCTGATCCAGGATTCGGGAAAGACAGTTTCACCACCCTGGATCTTCCAGATCAAGATGGAGATCAGCAGGACAACGGCTCCGGCGACCCAGTGGCGGTATTCGGACCAAAAGCGGGACGTCAAAGTGTCGCTAGAACTAGATTCTGGATCCCGCATTAGATTTGCCTGGACTCGGTCAATCCACTAGCATATCTTTAAAGAAAACCGGCTTCAATGAGTTAAGAGATATCCTCTCCTGGCCGGAGATGAACTCCCTCGGTAGCCTCAAGAGAACGACTGAATGCCGGAAACGCAAAAGATTGTCTGTAACAATGTCTGGAAGATATTCGGGGCATACCCCGAGCAGACTCTGAAAGATCTCGACCTTTCGTTATCCCGCGCTGAGATCCAGGCGCGAACCGGGCATGTCGTCGCGGTCAAAGACGTCTCCTTCGAAGTAAATACCGGAGAGACCTTCGTTGTGATGGGTCTGTCCGGGAGTGGAAAGTCCACGCTCGTCCGTTGTATCTCCCGCTTGATTGAGCCTACCGCTGGCGCGATGATCATCGATGGCGAGGACATAATGTCCTACGACTTGGCGAAATTGACGGAACTACGACGTTATCGCATGAGTATGGTGTTTCAGCATTTTGGACTTTTCCCGCACCGTAAAGTCATAGACAACATTTCCTTCGGCCTCGAGATACGGGGTATGGATAAGGATGAGCGTAAGGCGAAATCGCTTGAAGTTCTGCAGAAAGTCGGTCTCGACGGTTGGGCGGAGCATTTTCCTCGGGAGTTGTCTGGTGGGATGCAGCAGCGGGTAGGCCTTGCCCGCGCCATGGCGGTTGATCCGGAAATACTGATTTTTGACGAGCCATTCAGCGCCCTCGATCCATTAATTCGTCGAGAGATGCAGGACGAACTGCTTAGCATTCAGGCTGAAGTTCAGAAAACTATGATCTTCATTACCCATGACTTTCTTGAAGCCATCAAGATGGGTGACCGTATCGCAATCATGAAAGATGGCGTTGTCGTCCAGATCGGAACGCCCGAAGAGATTGTCACGAATCCTGTCGACGACTACGTGCGCGAATTTACGGAAGATGTACCGCGCCACAAGGTAGTGAGCGTAGGGAGGGTAATGCAGGCGGTGTCGGATCCAACGCGAATCGAAAGTGCTGAGCGTATTCATCATAAAGCAAAAATCGATTCGCTAATTGACATTGTGACGAAAAGTGACGGCCCGATGGCGGTCATAGATGACGAGAATCGTATTGTTGGGGAAGTAACTCAAACAATAATACTTAAGGCGATGAGTAGCCGACCCTAGACCGGGGCGTGCAAGTGCTTAGAGCTCGGCGCGTCGGCTCCATCTTGAAGAAATCAAACTAACGGGGAGTCATCTATGAACTTCAGCGATTATGCCGACCACGACGCAGTCGGCATTGCCCGCCTTATAAAGGCAAAAGAAGTCTCAGCCGAGGAAGTTACCGAGACGGCAATCGACGTAGCAGAGTCGATGAATCCCAAACTGAATGCGTTGGTGATGACCAATTTTGATAACGCCCGTGCGGCAGCAGCGCAGAAATTGCCGGAGTCGCCTGTGTCAGGCGCTCCGTTTTATCTTAAGGATGTCAATCAGTTCACTTCTGATATGCCGACGACATTTTCCTGTCCATTTTTTGATGGGGTAAAGCCCAAACCCGATAGCGAGTTGGTAAAACGCTGGCGCGAAGCGGGACTGATGATTCTCGGCAAAACCAATACGCCTGAATTTGCCGAGGATTTTGTTTGTGAGCCGACGTTTCGCGGCGTGACACTGAATCCCTGGAATCCCGAAGTCACGACTGGAGGGAGTTCCGGTGGTGCAGGGGCCGCGGTCGCATCTGGGATGGTTCCCCTCGCGCACGGGACAGATCTGGGGGGTTCGATCCGCATCCCTGCTGCCTGCTGTGGCGTCTTTGGGCTGAAACCAACCGCCGGCCTGAATCCCATGGGGCCATACTTCATGGAATTCTCAAATGGATTTAACTCCGACCATGTGCTGACACGATCAGTGCGTGATAGTGCAGCAGCCCTGGATCAATCGGCAGGTCCCGTACGCGGTAGCCGGTACCATGTTCGGCCAGAAGTGGGCTCTTATCTGGCCATGCTCGAGGAGAAGCCGCCCAAGCTTCGTATTGGTGTATCGACCTCGACCCCATACGGGGATTCGGTCGGTAAAAATCAGGAAGCGTCCGTAGAGAGGGTGAGTACGGCTCTGGCGGATATGGGGCACGAAATCGATGAGTATGCGTACCCTGCTGACCTCGGTCTCGGAAGCTGGATGGAAGATCTTTGGATGGTGGACGTCGCTTATGAAATTGATAACCGGGTTAAAGAGGTAGGTCGTGAACCCCTGCACGAAGAATTGGAGGCGTTAACGCATTTTGTCCGAGAGCGGGTTGCATCTTTAAGTGCAATGGATCTTTACCGTGCACGCCAAGGCGCGCATGAGGCCTCGATGCGGGTGATCAACTCAATGAGTGAGTTTGATCTTGTATTAACTCCGACACTGGGCAGCGATCCGATTCCGGTCGGATATATGGACAGCCGCACAGCGAACTTCAACATGGAAACCTGGGGGGAAAGGGGCCATGCCTTTGCCCCATTTGCCTATATCTGCAACGTCAGTGGGCAGCCTGCAGCGTCACTGCCGGTTCAGCTCAAGGACGGGGAGCATCCATGTGCCGTGCAATTGGCAGGGCACACCGGCAAAGATCATTTGATTCTCCAGGTTGCCGCGGAACTGGAAAAAGAACTTGGTTGGCATCAGTACCGTCCCCCTATCTGGGCGGGTGATCTGTAGCAGATTTAGGGGTTCGCGCAGCCAGTTCTCTATCCGGTGCTTACCTTACTTCGTAAACATGAACTCGGTGGG
>JABJIU010000235.1 GCA_018661145.1 Pseudomonadota bacterium
CTGGATAACTTTTCTCCTTTGATATCCAGACTCTGCCCCGCGCCGGCTTCTCCTCCCCCAAACAGATCCTGCGCGGGGCACTTTTTTCGCCCCGCAATGTCGATGCGGGCGGATACCCCTAAAGTCCTCTTGCAAGCGGTGAACGCCAGCCCCGGCCGCGCTTTTTTCGCCTCGGCCCATGCACTGATTCAAGCGGTTTGGTCAGACGCCAGCGGAGCCGCGTTTCTCGTCTCCAGAGAGTCTGTTCGGCGGCGTTCAGTCCGACCTTCGGATGGTCAGGGAGGGTGCCATCCGCAAGCGCTTGTTCAGCGATGCGCATGATCTCCTTAAGCGATCTGGTCTTCATTTACGGCGGGATCGGAATTGGTGACACGAGAAGTATGCGCGAGTGACAAGCTCACCATGTGAACCTCCCCCAAAGGCACAATGACACGCATGGCATAGTTGGCCGGCCTGTGCCTGGGCGTGGATAATGTGGGGGTCGAGGCTGTCCTGGAGAAGATGCTGATATGAATACCGACCTGCTGCTCGTGCTGGTAATCGCGCTTGCTGTGATAAACCTCGCGCTGCTGGTGCGCCTGATGGGGCGTGCCTCCTCAAACTCTGCTGAGCAGGCCATGCGCTCAGAACTGCGCGACGGCCGCGAAGAGGCCGCCAAACGCAGTCATGAACTTCGTGAAGAAGTTTCGGGCAGCCTCGATAAAACGGCCCAGACCCTTACCGCTACTGTCGGCCAGCTGGGTAATGTCCAGAAACAGCAGCTCGAGAGTGTGACGGCACAGGTGCAGGCCCTTGTGGAGACCAATCAGCAGCGTCTCGAAGGGCTGCGGGCGACCATCAGTGAGCAGTTGGGCGAGATGCGCGAGGCCAATGAGAAAAAACTCGAGGAGATGCGTCGCACGGTAGACGAAAAACTACAGGGCACGCTCGAAAAACGGCTGGGTGAATCTTTTAAGTTGGTACGTGAACAGCTCGACGCCGTACACAAAGGCCTCGGCGAGATGCAAAGCCTTGCGACCGGGGTGGGTGACCTCAAGAACGTGCTGACCAACGTCAAAGTCCGCGGCACCTGGGCGGAGTACCAGCTTGGAGCGATTCTCGAGCAGGTCCTCACCCCCGAGCAGTTTGATCGCAACGTGGCCACCCACGAGAATTCCAGCGAGCGTGTGGAGTTTGCGATTCGCCTGCCCGGCAGAAGCGATGATCCCAACGATTGTGTCTGGCTGCCGATTGACTCCAAGTTTCCCCAGGAGGATTACATCCGCCTTACCGAAGCGTCAGAAAGCGCCGATGCCGAAGCCGTTGCGCAATCGACGCGCGAACTCATGCGCTCAGTGACCCAGTCTGCAAAAACTATCGCCGAGAAATATCTCAACCCACCGCACACCACGGATTTCGCAGTGTTGTACCTGCCCACCGAGGGGCTTTATGCCGAGGTACTGCGCCAGCCCGGCATGGTCAGCCAGTTGCAACAGGACTACCGGGTGGTCGTGAGTGGCCCGACCACTATCGCGGCGCTTCTTAACAGTCTGCGTCTGGGTTTCCGCTCGCTTGCCATCGAGCAGCAGGCGAGTGAGGTCTGGCAGGTGCTGGCGGCGGTAAAGACAGAATTCGGTAAATTTGGTGAGGTGCTCGATAAAGTGAAAAAGCAGCTCGCCACCGCCAGTAACACGATCGACCAGACGCAGACCCGCACCCGCGCAATGGCACGGAAACTCCACAAGGTCGAGCAACTGCCCTCCGGCGAGAGCGACGAGCTGCTGGAGTTTCTTCCCGAAGACGAATTTGACGACAACTGAGCCGCGCATGCGCTTTAAAGGAAAATCTGCTCTTGTCTGCGGCGCCGGCGGCGGTATCGGGCTCGCCACCGCGCGTGAACTGCTGGCGGCTGGGCTCGATGTCGCGCTTGCTGATATCAAGGATGAACCACAAGGTCTTGCCGAAGGCCCGGGCAGGGCAACTTATTATCAGGGCGATCTCAGCAACGAGGCGTTTGTGCGCTCCGTGGCACAGAGCACCGCGTCGGCACAAGGAGGCATCGATTATCTGGTGAACACCACCGGGGTGTTGTGGTTCGGCCGCGATACGTCTGTCACCGATATTGATATGGACCTTTGGGACCGGGTTTTTGCTGTTAATCTCAAATCCTTCGCCTTGAGTGCCCGCCACGTGGTGCCGCATATGCAAGCGGGTAACGGCGGCGCGATGGTACATATTGCGTCCATTGATGCACTGCGCGGTGATGACAAACCCCAGGATGCTTATGGCGCAGCCAAGGCGGGCGTGATCCGGCTTTCAAAGTCGCTGGCAATCCAGTTTGCCTCCGACGGTATCCGCTCCAACAGCATTCTGCCCGGGCCGGTGCGCTCGCCGATGCAGTCACGCTGGGAGACCAACCCAGACACGCTGAGCGCTTTAAGCGCCCATGTCCCGCTTGGCAGAGTCGGTGAGCCACAAGACATCTCAGCCGCCTGCCTCTTTTTGCTCTCGGATGAAGCGTCGTTCATCACCGGCACCGAACTCGTGGTGGACGGCGGCTGCACTGCCTTGCCCTGACCTTTTCTGTGGATACTGAAATCACCGACGAATTCCAGCAGGTGCTGGATCTCTTAAGCGTGGCGACTCCTCCGGTGGTCTTCGTTACCGGTTCGGCGGGCACAGGGAAGTCAACGCTGATCGATGTGCTGCGCCAGGAGCTCGACAAGAATATTGTGGTCGTCGCGCCCACCGGGGTGGCGGCGCTTAACGTACAGGGTCAGACGATTCATTCGCTTTTTCAGTTACCCCCCGGCCCGCAGCCAAGGGCCAAACGTATCGCCGGGGCCGCCAAAGATGTCGTTGAAAAAATGGAGGTCCTCGTAATCGACGAGGTCTCGATGGTACGCGCGGATCTTCTCGATGCGATCGATGATTCCCTTCGTCTTAACACCGGCAGAGCAGGCGCTGCCTTTGGTGGTAAAACGCTTCTGCTGGTGGGTGATATGCATCAGTTGCCGCCGGTAGTCGCCGGTGCCGAAGAGCAGCGCCTCTTCGAAGAACACTACGAGTCGCCGTATTTTTTCAGTGCGATGTCTCTGCGCGAACTGCCGATGGTTACCGTGACCCTGACCCGCTCATTCCGCCAGGCCGATCCCGAGTTCATCCGTCTGCTGGATCACATCCGTGCCGGCACTGATCTTGATGACACGGTGGATCAACTGAACCGTGTGGTCGAAGAGGAAATGATCCCTGAGGAAACGCGTCTCGTGCTGACGTCCGTCAATGCCAGGGCGCGCCAGTTCAATGAGCAGCAGCTCGCGCAACTGCCCGGCGAGGCCTGGACCTTTGATGCCGAAGTCAACGGTGACTGGCTCAATAACGAATCACAGCTGCCCTCTCCCGCAGAGCTTCGGCTTAAAGTCGATGCGCAGGTGATGTTCACCAAGAACGGCGAGGAGTGGGTCAATGGTTCGCTCGGCAGGGTGGTGCAGCTCGAGGAGGATTTCATCGAGATTGAACTCCTCGGCGATGAAGCCGTTGGTGGACATGTGTTTGTGGAGCGCGAATCCTGGGAGCGTTATCGCTACCAGTGGGATGAAAAACGCCGCCGCGTTGACACCGAGTCAATCGGTAGTTACACGCAGTTTCCGTTCATCCTGGCCTGGGCCGTCACTGTGCACAAGGCGCAGGGGCTCACACTCGAACACGTGCGTATCGACCTTGGCCGGGGCATGTTTGCCCCAGGCCAGGCCTATGTGGCCCTAAGCCGCTGCCGCACGCTAGACGGCATCTCTTTCAACCGTCCCCTGAGCGCGGGCGATATTAAATGTGATCCGATAATCCAGTCTTTTTACCAATCTATTGACGAAAGTCGTGCGGGTGAAGCGGCCTGAGCACTAGCAGTATCTGAAACGATCCTAGCCGACCGTAGGCGAAAGCATCAGAATCTTTTCGGTATTCCGTAAGTCATTCGGTTTCCGGCCCTGGGGAGTAGCGACTGCGGACAGTCACTTTGGAAAGCAAAGGAAGTGATCGCTCGGGCCGAAAAGTAGCAGAAAAACGAATCTCTTAAAGGAATTGGAATCAACGTCCTCCTTATTGCCGTATGAAGCGCTAAAGTATCCACATCGAGAACAGTCTGAGAACAATGCGCTCTCCAAGGAATGGAGGGCGTAGCAACGGGGTACACAATGATAAGGAAACACATGTGAAAGCTTCAGATCTGCTTGTCCAGGCCCTCGAGATGGAGGGAGTGGAGTATGTTTTTGGTATTCCCGGTGAGGAAAACCTTGATTTCCTGGACAGTTTGTCCCGGTCGGAAAAGATCAGGCTTATCCTGACCCGACATGAACAGGCTGCTGGCTTCATTGCAGCGACCTATGGCCGGTTTACCGGTAAGGCGGGCGTTTGCCTTTCAACGCTTGGTCCGGGGGCAACCAATTTCGTGACGGCTGCTGCTTATGCGCAGTTGGGTGGTATGCCTATGTTGATGTTGACGGGCCAGAAGCCGGTCAAAAAGTCTAAACAAGGCAGGTTCCAGATACTTGATGTCGTTGACATGATGGGTCCGCTTACCAAGTATACGCACCAGATCGTTGCCGGCGATAACATCCCGAGCCGTGTCCGCGAGGCATTCCGCCTTGCGGAGGATGAGAAACCAGGTGCCGTACACCTGGAGTTGCCGGAAGACATCGCCGATGAGGAAACCGACGCTGTACCTATAGAGCCCAAGCGAACCCGACGGCCGGTTGCAGAAGCAAAAGCCATCGACGCCGCAGTGCTGGCGATCAGTGAAGCGCGAGCACCGATCCTGGTTATCGGTGCCGGGGCCAATCGTAAAATGACGGGACGCATGCTGACGGAGATGGTTAACAGCTTTGGTATCCCCTTTGTCACAACCCAGCTGGGTAAGGGGGTGGTAGATGAGGACCATGAACTGTTTATGGGTAATGCCGCTCTGAGTGCCGGGGATTTTGTGCATCGAGTCATTGAAGCTGCTGACCTGATCATCAATGTTGGACATGACGTGATCGAGAAACCGCCGTTTTTTATGAGTGAAGGTGGGACGCAGGTCATCCACATTTCATTCAATCGAGCGGAAGTCGATCCGGTCTATTTCCCGCAGGTCGAGGTGATCGGCGATATCGGGAACGCAATCTGGCAGATCAAGAATTCTTTGACGCAGTCGGCAAATTGGGATTTCAGCAGGATGCTGGAAATCAAGACCCACCAGGCTGACAACCTCAAGGAAGGTGCGGATGATGAGCGCTTTCCGGTACTGCCTCAGCGATTGGTGAGAGACGTGCGTCAGGCGATGCCAAGAGACGGCGTTATTTGCCTGGATAATGGCGTCTATAAAATCTGGTTTGCAAGAAATTATCCGGCCAATGAACCCAATACGGTCTTGCTGGATAATGCCCTGGCGACCATGGGGGCGGGCCTGCCGTCAGCGATGGGCGCGTGTCTTGTGCATCCGGACCGGAAAATCATGGCCATCTGCGGTGACGGCGGATTCATGATGAACTCGCAGGAGTTGGAAACCGCGGTGCGCTTGGGACTCAATCTGACGGTGCTTATTCTCAATGACAGCGCTTACGGCATGATCCGATGGAAGCAAGCCAACATGGGGCTCAAGGACTGGGGACTTGAATACAATAATCCTGACTTCGTGATGTATGCAGAGAGTTACGGTGCTCGAGGGCATCGAGTGAGCAGTGCAGATAATCTTGCCGAGGTTCTTGAAACCTGTCTGTCTGAACCGGGCGTCCACCTCATTGATTGTCCGGTGGACTATTCCGAGAATGATGAAATTCTGAACCGTCGAATCAAAGAAATCAGCGCAAGCCTTTAGCCCGACAAAAGCGGCAGAAGATTTAGGAGAAAGTCCATGGCCTCCGCGATTCCTTCCGTCGCCCTGGCGCCTTATCCGCGCTACACCGAAGAGGAGATGCGCTCGCGCGCCAAGGCGCTGCACCAAGCCCTCAACAGCCGCCGGACTGTGCGTGATTTTTCTGATACGCCGGTACCGCGCGAGGTGGTTGAGGCGTGTATCGCCACCGCCGGCACAGCGCCAAGCGGCGCCAACCAGCAGCCCTGGCATTTTGCGGTAGTGAGCGATCCAAAAATCAAATGCCAGATCCGCGAGGCGGCCGAGGCCGAAGAGCGTGCCTTTTATGAACACCGCGCATCGGATGATTGGCTTGAGGCGCTCTCGCATCTTGGTACCGATGCCGCCAAGCCGTTTTTGGAAACCGCGCCTTACCTCATCGTGGTGTTTGCATTAGTGAATCGCACTGATGAAAAAGGCGAGCGCACCAAGCATTACTACCCTTATGAATCCACGGGTCTCGCGACAGGGCTCTTGATCAGTGCGCTACATAATGTGGGCCTCGCTTCACTGACTCACACCCCCAACCCGATGAAGTTTTTGAACGAGGTGCTGGGCCGGCCGTCCAATGAGCGGCCCTTTCTGATCCTGGTGACGGGCTATCCTGCAGATGGAGTCAGGGTGCCGGACATCGAGCGCAGAAGTCTCGAAGAAATCTGCACCTTTTACTGATCGTCTAAGGGGCGTTACTCGCCAAAGAGTTCCTTGGCGGTGGCAAGGCTGTTTGGGCGGTAGCGCCACAGCCAGTTGCTGTAGTCCGGTGTGATGAGTTCGCACAGCGCGTCTTTATCCTGCGCACGCTCAAGCAGCGCACGAATACTGGCGGCGGTATCAACGACCTCCTGCACCCAGCGCTTGCCGTTCTTCAATTGATACGACTTCATCCCCGAAGGCATGAGGTAATCGACGAAGGCCTGCGGCCACGCGCCGCTTTCCTGGCGGATCGCCATCGCATAAGTCGCCACCTGAAAAGCATGATCATCAACAATACCCGGGCGCGGTCTGGCGGAGCTTTTCAACTCGCGCACCACATCCGGATAGCGAAGATCAATAAACCCGATAACGGGGATTTCTATTCCCTGCAGGCTGAGTCGGATCGGATGCTGGTACGCGAGCGGTGTGTCCCAATCGCTGACGATGGGATAACACTCATCGAGACACCGACCGACCACCTCGCGTTCGCGCTTGATATCAGAAGGGCGGTACTTCTCCTCGGTCTTCTCAATAAGATCATCGTAGTGAGCCGTGGCCATGGCTCTTGCGCCTTCTTGATCAAGCGCGGCGTCTGCTTCGAGCATCTCGCCAATGGTGTGATCGAGCGCTGAGCCCCGGTGCATGGCGGGAGAACCTGCCTCACGGATCTTAAAGATCAGGTAAAGCACACCAAGCGCTGGGTCGGCCCGAAACTGCAGCATCGAGGTCGCCGACAGGTGTGAAACACCGAACCGGGCGAATGGGTCAGTCATGCCCGAAGATCCGCTTGAGCACTATTTGACCCTTTATTCATAGTGTTTTCAGCGCTGGATGGGCTTGTATTTGATACGGTGTGGCTGGTCGGCATCATCACCCAGACGGCGTTTTCGGTCGGCTTCGTATTCAGCAAAGTTACCAGAAAACCACGTCACTTGGCTGTCGCCCTCAAAGGCGAGAATATGCGTCGCAATCCGGTCGAGGA
>JABJIU010000088.1 GCA_018661145.1 Pseudomonadota bacterium
CCGGGTGACACCGGTTTTCGTGTCTGGAATACCCGTTACGGCAAAGTCGGCGTGCTCATCTGCTGGGATCAATGGTTTCCCGAGGCGGCAAGGTGTCTAACCCT
Source organism: Pseudomonadota bacterium (assembly GCA_018661145.1). GTDB lineage: Bacteria > Pseudomonadota > Gammaproteobacteria > Arenicellales > UBA868 > UBA868. The sequence continues at coordinate 105 of JABJIU010000088.1, forward strand.
GATGGGCGCCGACATCATTCTTTACCCCACTGCGATCGGCTCAGGCCTCGGCGGCGGTGGGGACATGCTGACTGGTAATGATTCCGCGGACGCCTGGCGCAACGCGATGTGTGGACATGCGGCGTGCAATATTCTCCCGGTCGTTGCTTCCAACCGGATTGGCCGGGAATACATGACCGAGTCACCGGAGGTGTATCTTGAGTTCTACGGCAACTCCTTTATTGCCGATCACGAGGGTCAGGTCGTAGCGCAGGCGGGAAGAGATCAGGAAGAGGTACTGGTACACCGCGTTGACCTCGATCAGGTCAAAGAATACCGAGACTCCTGGGCGGTATTCCGTGATCGTCGGCCGGATCTTTATGGCACGCTCGCCACTCTGGATGGCAGATGACGCCCCGCCGGGCAGCAGCCGTTTTGCGGCTTAGAGAGGGTTAAACGGGTTTGATAGATTCGCCGCTGATTGCGGTGGACTTGCGTCCATCAGTCCCGACAGGCACCTCGCCGTTCAAGGTAACCCGGTAGAGTTCGCGATCGAAGTCGGTATCAAAGATGTCGCCGATGGCCTGATGCTGGGTGGCACGATTGTCCCAGAAAGCAATGCTCCCGGCGCTCCAGCGAAACCGGATCGTGAACTCCGGCTGCAGGCAATGCTCCCAGAGATATTCCAGCAGACACTGGCTTTCCCTGGGGGTCAGACCGACGATGTGGTCAACATAGGCCGCGTTGGTAAAGAGTATCTTTTCACCTGTCTCGGGGTGGACGGAAACCAAGGGATGCTCGGACACCATGGTGTGTTCCTCGATCAGCTTGTTGTATCCGCTTTTATCCTTGGAATCGGTGGCGCGCCGGTACTGGTGAATGGCCCTCAGGGAAGACAGGAAGGCCTGCATCGGCGGCGACAGCGCGTCAAAGGCCTTGGCCATATTGAGCCATTGGGTATCTCCCCCATAAGGCGGCAAGACTACAGAACGAAGAATTGATGCGGCTGGCGGGTTAATGGCTGCGGTGATGTCAGTATGCCATCCGGTCCAGGCTCGCTTGACCGCGACGTTTCCGGCCTGAGCGGTCCGGCGTTTTACCACCGGATAGATCTCGGGGTACTCACTATGATTACCGAAGATGACGTGACCTGGCGTGGGTTCGCCGAACTGCTTTGCGAGCGCAATATGCTCGGGATGCGTGAGTTCCTGTCCACGAAAGAACACCACCCGCCACTTGAGTAGTGCACCGCGAATCTCATGGATCTGGCGGTTAGTGAGCGGGTGACGCAGGTCAACACCACCGATTTCGGCGCCGGTGTGTACCGACAACGGTGTGATCTGGACTTCGTCGGAGGCGATGGGTTCCTGAGCCGCCATTAAGATGCGATATGAATCAGGGTAGGTTCACCAGCCAAGAGTATAGTTCAAGAAAAAATGGTTAAACAATGGCATCATTTAGCATGAGTACAGATACCGCAGAGGCGGTTGATCGTCAGCGCTACCGCAAAATTACCCAAGTGATTTCAGGGCAGCCGACATCTGATGGCGCAGGTGTTCGCTTGATACGATACATAGGTTCGCAGTCTCTGCCCGAGCTCGACCCGTTTCTGCTACTGGATTTTTTCGAATCAGATGATCCGGATGACTACATCGCCGGCTTTCCCTCTCATCCTCATCGAGGTTTTGAGACGGTCACGTATCTTTTGGCAGGAAAGATGCGCCATGAAGATAACGCAGGCCATGGCGGGGTAATCGAGGCTGGCGGGATCCAATGGATGACGGCAGGGCGGGGAATCATCCACTCGGAAATGCCGGAGCAGGAAAACGGGCGGCTTGCGGGATTCCAGTTGTGGGTAAATCTCCCTGCCAGTGACAAGCTTTGTAATCCCGCTTATCACGAGTATCCAAAGGACCAGATTCCACTTGAACATCGCGCTGAGGGGGTCGATGTCACCGTGATGGCCGGTGCCACTGATCAGGGAACGATCGGACCGGTAAAGGCGGTGGTTACGAAGCCGTTATACCTTGATGTCAGTTTATCTCCCGGGACGAGCCTTGTGGAGTCGATCCCAGAAGGTCATGCCGGTTTTGTTTTTGTTATCGACGGCAAGATATCCATACGATCAGATGGGGCCAGTAATTCAGTCTCGGCAAGACAGTTGGGAGTTCTCAGCGCTGGTAATTCGGTGCACATTGAGGCTGAGGATGCTGACTCAAGAGTTTTGTTGGTTGCAGCACAGGTCTTGAGCGAGCCAATCGCCCGCTACGGTCCGTTCGTGATGAACACAAGCGCCGAGATCGAACAGGCTATTCGTGATTTCAACACCGGCCAGTTTTAAGGTCGGGTGTTTTCGTCTCACTTAGAACACCACCTGGTCTCATGATCTCAGACGCGCGCACGGTGACCCGGCTTGCCATACGGGACGCGGTGGGTTTTCCCTCGATCACGCTTCTCGCCAGCATGACCGGTTTTGGATCCTTGGTCCATGAGAGCGGTCTTCCTCTTGTGATGGCGATTGCGGCAACCGCTGGAATTTGGGGACTGCCGGGTCAGTTGGCGTTAGTCGAGATGCACGTTGCAGGCGTTTCAGCGTTTTTTGTGATTCTGGCCGTGTCACTTGCTAATGCGAGATTTCTCCCCATGGTGGTGTCGTTCATGCCGCTTATGAATAGGGAGGGATCCCGCACCCGATGGAACTTTGCACTGGTTCAGATGTTGTCCATCAACTCTTGGGCTGCAGGTTTAAAGCGCTTTCCAGAGATCGAGCGAAACTTTCGTCGGCGTTACTACATTGTTTTTGCTGTCATTTGTATGAGCGCGGGAATTCTCGGTACGGTCATCGGCTATCTCGGAGTGGGGTTGATGCCGCGGCCAATCGCTCTGGGGCTGATCTTCATGAACCCGTTGTTTTTTGCCGTCCTGCTTGCGGGTATTCAGAGCAGGGCTTCGATGATTGCGCTCATTGTGGGGGCGCCACTGGGTGTCATATTCCATCTTGTGACTCCAGATCTGGATCTTCTTCTGACGGGTGCCGTGGGTGGTACGCTGGCGTTTTGGCTGAATAAGCGACTCCCCCATCGGGAATCAACGCAATGACGGAACTGCCGGGTAATGCGCTCGCGCTCTTGACCCTCGGCGCTATAGCCGGCACCTATATATGGCGTTGGGCCGGAGTAATGTTTGCAGCAAGAGTTAAGAGCGATGGCCCTGTGTTTCAGTGGGTGACTTTCGTTTCCTACGCAATGTTGGGCGGGCTTATTGCAAGAATGGTTATTCTGCCGATCGGACCGTTGATGGAAACACCCCTTCTCTTTAGGGCCCTGGCCTTTGTTATTGGGTTAGGAATGTTCTTTGCACTCGGGCGGCGGGTTTTGCCGGCGGTCTTCATAGGCGTCGCATCGTTCATATTTCTGGTGTCTTAAGTTCTAGTGGTGAAAAGTGTGTCGCAATACATAAGCAATGGGTCGCCGCTGAAATAACAGGGTTTGTTTCTCGGAATAAGACTGGGCAGGTGTAGGCTCCGCTCGACGACTCGTTTGAGTTTCAGGGACAAAAATGCCGTTAAAGATTTTGGCTTTGGGTGGTGATGGGATCGGCCCCGAGGTCGTCAGCTCAGGTCTCAAGGTTCTGGAGGCGGTCGCTGGCACCATCTCTCTGAAGGTCGACATCACTGAGGATCTGCTCCACGGCGCAGCCTGGGATGCGCACGGTACCTTCATACGTCCTGAAACCATCCGCGCCGCCCATGGTTCCGATGCACTGCTCGTGGGAGCAGTGGGTGGACCAAAGTGGGATCACATCAAGATCGACGGTGGGCCTGAAGAGCAGGACGGGCTTATGAAGTTGCGTCACGAGCTTGAGGTTTTTGCGTCTCTGCGTTGGGCTCGGGCGTATGGCCCGTTACTCTCCCGCACACCTTTCAGGCCTGAGGTAGCTCGGAACGCAGACATCATGGTGGTTCGAGAACTGTGCGGAGGCGCCATGTTCTCGCCGACCCGGGGGATCGATGGAACTGGCAAGAGTCGTCGCGCCTACGACCTCAATGAATACACGGAAGCCGAGATCGCGCGCTTTGCAAGGATTGGGTTCGAAGTGGCCCGACGCCGCCACGGAAAAGTGCTCTCGGTGGATAAGGCTAATGTCTTCATGGCGGGCAAGTTGTGGCGTGAAGTAGTCCAAGAGATTGGCGCAAGGGAGTTTCCTGATGTGACGCTGACCCATTTCTTTACAGACAACGCCGCGTATCAGTTGACCTGTCGGCCGGGAGATTTTGACGTGATTTTGGCAGATAATCTTTTTGGCGATATTCTTTCAGATCAGTCGGCGGCAATTTCTGGATCATTAGGAATGCTACCTTCAGCGTGCTTGTCCCATCTTTCCACGGGAGGGCGGTCTGAAAAGCCCGCGATTTATGAACCGGTTCACGGCAGTGCCCCGGATATAGCAGGCACCGGCTCAGCCAATCCGATTGGCGCGATTCTTTCGGTTGCTATGCTGCTGGAATACAGTGCTGCAGAGCACGAGTCTGCCCGAAAAATTGAAGTCGCTGTGGAGTCGGCACTGAAGGCAGGATTCGCAACACCGGATCTTGGCGGTACAAACACAACACAAGAGATGACCGACGAGGTGATCCAGCAGGTGCTGCGCGCTTAGCGGTTCAAAGAGTCAATGGAATTCGATTATGTCATTGTCGGCGGTGGATCTGCGGGGTGTGTCCTGGCGGCACGTCTGGCAGCGACTCCGGGAGTCGGCGTTTGTCTCATCGAGGCAGGAGGAAAAGGCAGAGATCTCTTTATCAGGATGCCTGCTGGCAATGGGTTGGTCTTTGGTAACCCGAAATTGGATTGGGGTTTTGAGTCAGTGCCGCAACCTACGTTGAACGGACGAAAAATCTATTTTCCCCGGGGAAAGTCGCTCGGGGGCTCTTCGATACTGAACGGCATGATTTATATCCGGGGCGTTCCGCAGGATTACGATGCATGGCGGGAAAGCGGTCTTCCAGGCTGGGGATTCTCAGATCTATTCCCGTACTTTCGCCGCTCGCAGGGTGCCGTTGACCGCGAGGGACCCTGGCACGGTGTCGATGGCCCCGTGAAGACCGAAGCCTCTGTCAATTTTGGAGAGTTGGAGCGCGCGTTTATTAAGGCCTCGGTGGCCTGTGGTCACAGACGTCTGGATGATTTTAATGGCCCTGACCGTACAGGCGTCGGCCGCACGGACAGTACGGTTTACCGCGGGATTCGACAGTCATCTGCGATCTCGTATCTTGCGAATCCGCCTCCGAATCTTAAGATCCTGACGCATCGGCACGTCGCTCGCCTGATTCTTGAAGGCAGCCGGGCAAGGGGTGTCGAGACGCTGGGCGGGGAGCAAATCTATGCTCGTGAAGAGGTTGTCTTGTGTCAGGGGGCGTTCGGCACTCCACAGACTCTGATGTTGTCAGGGATCGGACCTTCAGAGCATCTGAAACAGCACGGCATCACGACCGTCGTTGATCTGCCTGGTGTAGGTCAAAGCCTCGCGGATCATGTGGACGTATCGATGCAGTACGAATCAGATCGTATGGACTTAAGTTTCGCCCGGCATCAGCGCCTCGATAAAGCAGCCCTGCTGATGGCAAGATGGTTGATAAATGGGAAAGGCCCAGGCGCAGGGCCTTTTTTCTCCGCGGTAATTTTTCATGCGCTGAAGGATCCGGCGATGCCTGAGTTTGAGACCTTTATGACGCCCATGATGATTAATGAGAATTTGGCTGAGGGTCGCATAGAAAAGACCCCGTTGCTGCAACGCCTTGGTCGAAAACTTATGGTAAAGGGCAAACAGGTAGCACGACCCGGCGTTCAGATTGATATCAATCTGGAGCGACCAAAGTCTCTTGGAACCGTGAGCCTGGCAAGCGCCAATCCGGCTGACCACCCGCGTATTGACCCCCGCTTCTTTTCGCATTCCGATGATCTCAACGAGATGGTGTTGGGGGTCAAAACCATGCGCGAGATCATGGCGCATCCTGAAATTGCGAAATACGTAACGGGTGAAATTGGAGCGTGGAAAGAGGCGAAGACCGATGTGGAAATGATCGAAGCGATTCGAAAAACCGCCTACACCGGGCATCACCCCTGTTCCAGTGCCAGAATGGGCCCTGACGAGGATCCTCTTGCTGTGCTGGACAGCGAACTGCGCGTACGGGGCGTTGAAAATTTACGGGTCTGTGATGCGTCCGCCATGCCGTCTCAGATCACTGGAAATCTCAATGCAACAGTGATCGCTATGGCGGAAAGAGGGGTGGATTTGATTTTAGGTAAATCGCCATTATCGCCGGAGGATCCGCGAATGTGACTCAGGCAGAACGTACGAAGATCGAAAGCATTTCTTGCAAAAAAGACGGCATCACCATCAATTGGTGTGATGGTTGCGTTAGTCATTTTCATTTTATTTGGTTACGCCATCAGTGTGAGTGTGCGCAATGTGGATCCTCTTTAAATGGTGTCCGGGGACTTCGGCTGGACCTGATTCCGGAGAGTCCAAATGTTCTTGAGTATTCGTTCGATTCGGACTCCCTATATCTTGTCTGGGACGGAGACGGACATGTCTCAACCTACGAGGCAAAGTGGTTGCGTGATCATTGCTATTCCGCAAAAGAGCGGGCGGTACGGAAGCACCAGCCGGTGCTCTGGGATAAGCGCATAGAAATCGATGTGCCTACTTTTATTTTTTCAGAAGTTGAAAACAGCCCGTCTCGTCGTCTTGAAATGCTTCAAGCAGTTTGCGACTATGGATTCTGCAAAGTCGAGGGCGCGCCGGGTTTAGCCCAAGAAGCGGCTCGATTAGTTGAGCTCGTTGGAACAAAGAGGATCACTCACTATGGAGATTTCGAACTTTCCAACAAGAAGATGAGTAACACCCCCGATGATATAGCGACGCTAACGGAAAAGGATTCTATTAATAATGTTGGAGATATCAGGCAAGCGTTGCAGCCGCATTGTGATGAAACCTACCGAACGTCAACGATCGGAATTACGATATTTCAGGTCTTTCAACCGAGCGTAGAAGGGGGTCACTCCACCTTAGTCGATGGATTTGAAGCCGCGCGGCGATTCCGCACAGAGTTTCCTGATGACTTTGAAGAGCTGGTGAGGACGCCCCTGACAGGACAACGGTTTGACCCGAAACATGCCGAGGGAGAACTCCCTCGGTGGTATCGGTGTACGCTTCCCATGATCCGAGTAGACGAGGATCAAGAAGTCTGTGGCATTCGAGTCAACGAAAGGCAGATCGCTCCTATCGATCTCCCTTATGATCAGGTTGTTCCCACTTATCGTGCGCTTCAGAAATTTTTAAAGATTGTTTATGACCCAAGTTTAATGATCTCATTTCCATTAAAAAAAGGTGATAGCCTCATTTTCAACAATCAAAGAGTTCTTCACGGACGCACTGCTTTTAAGTCGGAAGATCCAGGTCGCCAGGTTTTGACCAATTCTGTAGATCTTGAGGACTTCTTCTCTAACGTGCGGATACTCAAGGGTCGATTGAAACCCGAAGAGCCTATCCAAACATACAGCCAAGGAATGGTTACCTAAAGGAATCCAACTATGGGGGAAGCGATGACCTGCGCAGAGGCAACGGTTCGTTTGCTGGAACGATATGGGGTGAGCACGGTGTTCGGTATCCCGGGCGTGCACACGCTCGACTTCTGCCGGGGTCTCGATCAGGGTGTTCGTCATATCCAGGCCCGTAATGAACAGGGCGCGGGATTTATGGCAGAAGGGTGGTCGCGGGCGACGGGAGAACCTGGTGTCGCACTGGTGATCTCGGGGCCGGGTGTCACCAATGCCAGCACGGCCCTCGGACAGGCGTACGCTGACAGCCTGCCCGTGCTGTTGATCTCGGCAGATGCGGCGAGCAGCACGATTGGAAAAGGCTGGGGTGTGCTCCACGAGATTACTGACCAAACCCAGATGACGAAACCCCTGACCGGGTTTTCTGCGACCGCCCGGCGCGCGCAGGATGTTCCCGAACTTCTGGCCCGCGCATTCACGCTCTTTGCCAGTCAAAGACCCAGGCCCGTACACATCTCAATCCCGATCGATGTACAGGCTGAGCAGGTTGATGAGGATTGGCAGCCCGTGACTCTGCCCGGCCGACCGAAAGCGGATCCGGAGGACATTGCAAAGGCGGTCAATTGGCTGAAGGGCGCGAACTCTCCTCTCATTATGGTGGGCGGGGGTGCCTGCGGTGCCGGTGCTGCACTGAGCGAGATCGCTGAGCGTACCGGAGCGATTGTGATTGCGTCAACGGCCGGTAAGGGAATCATCCCTGATGATCATCCACTGTCGCTTTCAGCATCTACGGTGAGACCGGAAGTACTGCACATCCTGTCTGAGGCGGACGTGATTCTCGCGGTCGGAACTGAGCTTTCCGAAACCGACAGTTTCGTTGAGCGTATGAACTTTAACGGCCGGATCATCCGTATCGACATAGACCCAAGCAAAATCAACGATGTTTATCCGGCGGATCTTGGTATCGTAGCGGATGCGCAATCGTCTATTCAGGCGCTATGTACCGCCCTTGAAGAACACCGCAGTAGCGGTGTCGAGGCGGCGAAGGAGCGGGCGCGGATCATTCGTTCAGAAATCCGACAGGGGCTCGGTGTGTCGGAACGTCAGCACGTTGCTGTGCTCGACGCCCTTGCCGAGGTCGCGCCAGCGGACATCATCTGGTCAGGAGATGCCTGCCAGCTGGTCTACACCGGCGCCTTCGCCATGCCGGTGCACACGTCCCGAAAATGGTTTTACCCTGCCGGGTACTGCGCTTTAGGTAACGCGCTGCCCAACGCCATTGGTGCCCGGTTGGCCCGGCCTGAAACGCCGGTAGCTGTACTGGTAGGGGACGGTGGGTTTATGTTCACTATGCCCGAACTGCTGACAGCCGCTGAATTGAAGTTGCCGATACCGATCATCATTTGGGAAAACGGAGGACTCAAGCAGATTCAGGATGATATGGATCAGCGTCAGATCAATCGTGTCGGGGTAGAAGGTGCTAACCCCGACTTTGTGGCGCTGGCGAGGGCCTGTCATGCTCATGCGGTGGATGTTGATTCCCATGAAGCCTTGCAAGGCGCTTTTGTCGAGGCCTTGCAGGCCGATCGGCCGACAGTGATTGTTTGTCATGAGGATCGAAACTAAGCCCATGGCGAGAACGGACCTCTGACCGCCGCTGCGATCAGCACGATAGCGTTTTATCAACTAGAAATCGAAAACACCAAAGACCAGACATGGCACTTTCGAAGGAAGTACTGGCGCAATATGAGCATGACGGCTTTTTCTTTCCTCTGGACATATTGAGCTTGGAAGAGGTCGGAGCTGTCCGGCGTCAACTGGAGGATTTTGAAGTACGCTATCAGTCACACCCGGTGGTGGGTGACGGCGAGTTCAGAACCTCCTGCCACCTCTTTTTGCCATTCCTCGATGAACTTACTCGCCATCCGGTTATCCTGGCGGCGGTTTCGTCGATTCTTGGCAATGATCTGCTGGTCTGGGGTACGTCTTTCTTCACCAAGGAACCACGGTCCCCGGATTATGTGGCGTGGCATCAGGATCTTCACTACTGGGGACTCGATGCAAGAGATGAAGTCACGGCATGGGTAGCGCTATCTCAGGCCAGTGTTGAAAGCGGCTGCATGCGCTTTGTTCCGGCAAGCCATATAAAGGAAGTTGCCCACGCAGACCAACCCGGCACGGACGCAATGCTTTCCCGGGGTCAGGAGTTGGTCGAGCCTGTTGATGAAACCCAGGCGGTTAACGCACCGCTGCTGCCGGGGCAGGCCTCTTTACACCACGGACTGACCTTTCACGCGTCCCTACCGAACCGTTCAAACGACCGGCGCATTGGTTTTGCAATTCGATACATAAAGCCGTCGATGCGCCAGGCTGGAGGTCAAACCGGGGTGGCGACCCTGGTGCAGGGCGACGACTGCTATCATCATTTTGAATCGGCGCCACGGCCAGAACGGGTTGCGGCGCCCGAAAGCATTGCGGTGTGGCAACACGCCATGGGCATCCAAAAAAAGATCAACTTTCTTAACATGAAAGTCCCTGTCGAGGGGAAGGAACCTTAAGAACATGAAGAACTATCAGTATTTTGCGGCGAATGCCTGGCACGACCCCAGCGCTGGGAGTTATTTTGAAAGCGAGAATCCGGCGACGGGTGAGGCGTGGGCGAAGCTCCCGGACTGTAACGCTGAAGATGTTAACCGGGCTGTTGCCGCCGCGAGGTCTGCCTACTACGACGGGCCGTGGGGAAAACTCCATCCTGCTGAAAGGGGTCGGGTGTTGCGCCGGATCGGCGACACCATCTCACGTCATGCCGAGCGCTTGGGTGAGGTCGATATTCGTGATAACGGCCGGGTGCCCAGCGCCACATCGTCTCTTCAGGCAGGGGCCTGGCAGGTCGATAGTTTTCACTATTACGCCGGGATGTGTGACAAGTTTGAAGGTCGGGTGATTCCAGCCGAAGTGCCAGATATGCACAACTTTCTTACCTTCGAGCCATTCGGTGTCGTGGCACAGATCCTGCCTTGGAATTCCCCCTTGGGCACCCTCATCTGGAAACTCGCTCCCTGTCTTGCCGCGGGCAACACGGTGGTGATCAAGCCTTCTGAGCAAGCAAGCTGTTCGGTGCTGGAATTGATGGACGTTCTGCTGGAGGCGGATCTGCCGCCGGGTGTGCTTAATGTAGTCACCGGATTTGGCGTTACTACCGGCGAGCCACTGATTGATCATCCGGATGTGCGGCTGGTGTCGTTTACCGGAGGGACCGCAGGTGGTCGGGCAGCGGCTGCCGTGGCGGCACGTCAGGTGAAGCCGGTCATCATGGAACTGGGTGGCAAATCTCCACAGGTGGTACTGCCTGACGCCGATCTTGATCTTGCGGTAAACGGTATCGCCGCGGGCATTTTCCCAGCGGGTGGTCAGAGTTGCATCTCGGGTTCGAGGCTTCTGGTACACCGTGACGTCATCGACGACTTTACCGATCGTTTGGTCAGTATTGTAAAAAAGGCAAGAGTGGGCGGCCCGGATGATCCAAAGACGCAGATCGGTCCTATGGCAAACCGGCCGCAGTACGAGCGGGTGCTTCAGTGTATTGCCGATGCTGAATCTGCGGGACACCGGTTGCTGCTCGATGGGCGTTCAAGTTGTCGGGATAAAGGCTATTACATTGGCCCCACCATCTTTTCCGATGTGCCTAATGATTCCGACCTCGCCCAGCATGAAGTGTTCGGACCTGTCGTTTCGACCGAGGCATGGGATACCGAAGCAGAAGTTATCCGGACAGCGAACGCAACGGTGTATGGCCTCGCAGCGGGAGTCTGGTCACGCGATGTCGCCCGGGCCATGCGCCTGGCGGAGCAGATTGAAGCGGGCACGGTGTATATCAATAACTATTTCAATGCCGCCACACAAAGTCCGGTCGGCGGGTTCAAGCAGTCTGGATACGGTCGCGAGAACGGTTGGGAAGGAATGCGTTGCTACCTGCAGACCCGCTCGGTGTGGCTGTCAACAAATCCGCATCAGCCGGATCCCTTCTCAGGCTGAAACCGGAAAGTGCCAGTGGAGGTCCGTTCCAAACTGACGCTTAAGGGTTCGCGGATCGATGTCTCTGCGGATAAGGCGATCGCGACGCTCGTCGCGATCTTTAAACAGATCGGTTGCGCGGACGAATCCGCACGAGAGGTCGCCGAGCATCTGGTCGATACCAGTCTTTGCGGCATGGAAAGTCACGGTGTGATGCGTACTCTCCAGTATGCGGAGCAATTCAAGACGGGCTACATCGACCCAAAAGCAGCACCCAAAGTTGTGATGACTGCCGGAAATACCCAGGAAGTTGATGGCGGGGGTGGTATCGGGATTCCGGCAATGCACCTTGCGTATCGGCATGCGATTACGGCGGCACGATCCACCGGAATCTCGGCGCTTGCCATCCGCAACGTCGGTCACACCGGACGCCATGGTGCCTTTGCGGATGCCGCTGCTGAAGAAGGCTTTTTGACAATCTGTATGGGGGGAGGCAACAGAAAGAAGTGGCGACAGGTGGCGCCATATGGCGGTGCCCGGGGTATGCTGCCGACCAATCCGTGGTGTATTGGCATTCCCGGCGGAAATCGAGGACCGGTGGTGTTGGATTTTGCCACTTCCAAGATTGCAGGCGGATGGGTTTATGCCGCCCGCAGTGCCGGGGCGCTGTTGCCCGAAGATTGTGTTATCGATGCGCAGGGCAATCCTACCCGCGACCCCGAAGATTATTTCAACGGCGGCGCGATTCTGCCAGCGGGCGGCCACAAGGGATATGCGTTAGCCTTGGTGGCGGAACTGATCGGCGAGGCTATGCTCGGGCCCTCTACCACTGAAGGCAACTGGCTGTTGATTGCCCTCGACGCACATCGTATGCGCGAGTCATCGGCCCTGTCGGGCGCCGCCGAGGAAGTGCTTGAGGAACTCCGTTCCTGCCCACCGGCTCCCGGGTTTGAGCGTGTCGAAATCCCGGGAGAGCGTGAGCGTGAGCATCGGGAAAAATCAGCGGGCGTTATATCTATCCCGTCCGAAACCTGGCACCAGATCATCGCGTTGCACGACAGCCTGATGTGAAACTTTCCACAAAGACCGAATTGATGTCCGCCGAGAGAGCGGTCCGTCGACTCTTTCAGCAGGAGCCCCTGCTGGGTTGCGCTCGGGTTTTGAAGTGCGGCGTGCTTGCATTGGCTGCGATTTTGATAGCACCTCTTGCATCCGCCGAGGGTCGATCAGACGACACGGTGAAGGTGATCGCAGAATCCGGCTTTCTCGATGACATCGAAGGGGTTAAACCGGTTCGGGGTGTCTCCTATGAAATGTCAGCCCCCAGGATTAGCTTGCCCTCCCCGAAAAACGCGATCGTGGTCATCTATATGCACGGTACACAGAACCCGCGGTTGCAATCAAGTTGTGGCGCCTGGTGGAACGACGCACCCGCGACCTTGAAGGGGCTAGCGAAGAAGGAGAACACCCATCTCTTTTTTCTGTGCTCAAAAGCGACTGACCCTACGGGGCGGGATCATGGCTCCTGGATATTTGAAAGGGTTGAGGAAATCTCCGTTGTACTCGATCAGTTGATCGCCGCAGGTGTTGCGCCGGGAAGGATATTTCTGTCGGGTCACTCAGCGGGTGGATGGGCTTCGCTGATGGCGATGTCGATGGTGGATCGGAAGTTCAACGCAGCAATTGTCTTTGCGCCGGCTTTTGCAGGCCCTCGGGCCGAGGAGGGGGAATACCCTATTTGGAGAGGCGAGATCCGACCGAAGCAGGTGGCCAAAATGTCATCATTCGATGTGGTGCGCGCCTTGGTGTTCGCATATGACAATGATCCCTTTAACCGGACTGCCGAGCTTAAGTTTCTTACGGACAGATACCCTGATAGTGTTGAAATAATCTCGTCTACCTGCAAGATCACGTTGCCATTGACAGGCCACCTCACCCATCTGAAAGACTGTCAGGCCGAGACGACAGAGGCGGCAATGACCAGATATCTGGAGGTCCGTCTTTCCGATTGACATGCTGATTACTAAGAACGTTGAGTCAGGATAGAAATGCGGTCATCAGGGGTGGAAAATAGTAAAGGACAAATCTAAATTTGGAGGTAAGGAATGTTTTCTGAGTTTAAGGAGTTTGTTTCACGGGGTAATGTTATTGATCTTGCAGTCGGGATCATCATCGGCGCGGCGTTTACCGCAATCGTAAAGTCAGTGGTCGGCGATCTGATCAACCCTTTTATCGGTTTGTTTATGGCAGGGGTCGATGTTTCGGGCCTTTATATCCCGCTTTCGATGAAGTCCTATGAATCTCTCGCTGCCGCAGAGAGTGAGGGTGCTGCGGTTTTCGCATACGGGCGATTTTTGATGGCGGTGATCAACTTTCTTATCGTCGCGTTTGTTTTATTTAGCATGATCAAGGCGATCAATTCATTGCGACGCAAAAATGAATCTGAAAGTATTGCAGAAGAGGCGCCTGAACCGGAGCCAGAAAAGGGGCCAACCCAGGAGGAGCTCTTGACGGAGATTCGGGACCTGCTGAGAGAAACTAAGCCTTCTTCTTGAATATACAGACGAGCACACTGCCCACCGGCTCCCGGGTTTGAACGTGTCGAAATCCCGGGAGAGCCTGAGCATCGGGAAAAATCAGCAGGCGTTATATCTATCCCGTTCGAGACTTGGAATCCGATTATCGTGTTGCACGACAGCGTGATGTGAAACTTTCCTCAAGGACCGAATTGGTGTCCGCCGTGAGAGCGGTCCGTCGACTCTTTCAGCAGGAATACCTGCTGGGTTGCGCGTGGGTCTTGAAGTGTGGCGTGCTTGCATTGACTGCGGACCCTTTTTGCAACTGCCATACCCGACCTGAAATTCTTTCACGTTCCTCGGGTTTGTCGTGTCACGGTAATCTAGATAAGGCAGGGTGACCCAAGTAAAATGTTTAGGGCGATGCTCGGCGCTTGATTCCCCACCGGGTCAGCGAAGTCAATTCAAATTCAAAAAGGGAATAGAGTGAATATTTTTCTCACCGGCGTGACGGTTTTGGTCCTGACCGCCAGTTCTGCAGTGCAGGCGCACGACACAGAGAGTTACGAGCATATCGTTGCGACACCGATAGAAATTAATGAACAGTCAGCGACGAACGTTGGACAGGAGTACCGATATCCATCTGGTGAGCCCGTTTTGCTTGCATACAGAATTGTTGTGAAATCTGGGCAAAAGACAAGTTGGCATAAACATTCAGTTCCACTTTTCGCTTACATCATGTCCGGTGCCCTTGAGATTGATTATGGGTCTAAAGGTATAAAGAAGTTTAAAAAAGGGATGGGTTTTGTTGAAGCAATAGACTGGTGTCATCAGGGTCTTGGCGTGGGAGATGAAGATGCGGTTATTTTGGGGCTATATCTTGCCGAAAATAGCCCCGATTCAGCGAAACCCGTTATCTGCGATGGCCCTCAATAAGATCACCTCAGCGGGCTTGGTCAGGTAGATTATCCGCAGTTAAATTAAATTAAGGAGAAGTCAGAGATGAAGTCAATTATTCTTGGAACCTACAATGAAAAAGGCCTCGAAGGCCTCACCAACAGCAGCTTTGCAAAGCGTGAAGCTGCCGCCAAAACTGCCTGTGAGGCAGCAGGCGCGAAGTTGACGGATATGTTTTTCACAATCGGTTCGAGTGATGTGGTGGGGATTATGGAAGTGGACAGCGTGGAACAGGCTATTGGCCTGAAAGAGGCATTCATGGCATCAGGTGTTTGGAAGCATATTCAGTTGTTGCATGAGTTTGACGTAGACGCGGCGATTTCTGCTGCAAACAAAGTGCGCGGAATTTATCAGCCAGCGGGCCAGGAATCCTGAACTGCGTTTGCAGAGTCCCTTGACTTCGTTATTCTGGACAGGGGAATAAAGCGGATTATGACGCCGGACCAGGATCAGACGAAGCAGCGGGTGGAGCGCCTGCTTGAGCGGTATGAATTTGCGGCTCCACCTGAGGTGTCATATTTAACGGCGTCTGAAAATCAGATATACCTAATTGATGATCACCATTCGACTAGACGATATGTGGTCAGAATCAATTCGGGCCGTCTCGCCTATCACAACGCTGAACAGATTCATTCTGAAATGATGTGGCTGGACGCCCTGGGCACTGATACGGATATCATCGTCCCCAAAGTTTTGGCCGCCAAAGACGGTTCCTGGGTTCAAGAATTGAGATTACCGGGTAAGGATCAGCCCAGTTACGCGGTCGTTTACAGTTTTCTCGATGGTGTCGAGCCGCCTGAAGATGAACTCGTGGAGGGGTTTGAGCGCCTGGGCACCATTTCGGCACAAATGCATTCCCATGCCAAGCGTTGGATGCCACCCAGTGAATTCACTCGCCCCACCTGGACGCCAGAAGCCATCCTCACTGACCAACTCACCTGGGGCAACTGGCGGGAAGGTGTCAATATCAACGCGGAAGCGTTAAACGTGTTGCGACGGGCAGAGGCGGTAATTCATCGTCGACTGGAGGATGCCGATGTGGGTTCTGAGAACTATGGTCTGATCCATGCGGACCTGAGACTTGCGAATCTTCTCATTCATGGTGAGATCACAGCGATTATCGACTTTGATGATTGTGGATTCGGTTGGTACCTCTTTGATCTCGCGGGTGCGTTAAGCTTTTTGGAGGAAAGAGAGGATATTGCGGATCTGATCGATAGTTGGATTCGTGGTTACCAAACGGTCGCCGAAGTTCCGGCGGACGCCGAAGTGATGATTCCAACGCTGATTATGCTGCGAAGACTTCAACTGATTGGTTGGCTTGGATATCAGCAGGCCCATCTGGACTTTGCCCGCCAGATAGGCCAGGCCTTTACCACAGACTCATGCCGGTTGGCTGAGCAGTATGTTGACCGCTTTTCCTAGACAACACCACTTTTCGGGTTTTGGAGAACTAAATGACTGAACATCCGCCTTCGTCAGCAGAGATTGTGATCATTGGGGGAGGAGTGATTGGTTGCTCAACTGCCTATCATCTGGCGAAGAACACCAACAAGGAGGTTATCCTCCTTGAAAAAGACACAATAACCTCCGGGACCACTTGGCATGCCGCCGGAGCAGTTGGTCAGTTAAGAAACAACGCCAATATTACGCGGCTGCTGGGTCACTCAGTTGAACTCTACGAAGCCCTTGAAAAGGAAACCGGTCAAAGTACCGGCTGGGTTAGAAATGGATCCATTCGGCTGGCGTGCAATATCGATCGCAGACGTGAGTTTGAACGTGCTGCAACAATCGCGCATTCGTTTGGCCTCGAATTTGACATTATCTCACCGCGAGAAGCTCAGGAGATGATTCCGCAGATGGAAGTCGAGGATGTAATCTGCGCGGCGTACGTAAGCAGTGACGGGGTCGCGTCGCCTTCGGATCTTACCGCAGCATTGGCAAAAGGTGCCCGGATGCACGGGGCGCGACTTTATGAAGGGGTAGCCGTGACGGGTTTCGAGTTGATCGGGGATCGCGTTCATGGAATCCGTACAGCAACGGATGAAGTGATCCGGTGTGATGCGGTCGTTAACTGTGCCGGCATCTGGTCGCGTCAGCTCGGGCGAATGGCTGGCGTCAATATTCCTGTACAACCCTCCTATCACCAGTACTTTGTTTCGGAGCTAATAGAAGGCCTTGCCAGAAACGTGCCGACGGTTCGTGATCCGGATAATCTTACGTACTTCAAGGAAGAAGTAGGGGGGCTTGCGGTTGGAGGATATGAGTTAAATCCCGTGGCATGGGATGGAGCATCAGTTCCGGAGTCATTCTCCTTTCAGTTGTTTCCTGAAGTTTACGAAAGGTTCGAACCCTGCATGGAAGGGGTATTGGCGCGGTTCCCTGCTTTGGAGTCTGTTGGTATCAAACAGTGGATTAACGGCCTGGAGTCCTTCACCGAGGATGGCATGTTTGTGCTTGGGAAAGCGCCAGAGAAAGAAAACTTTTTCGTCGGTACGGGATTTAATGCATTTGGAATCGCTTCGGCCGGGGGGGCAGGCAAGGCGCTTGCCGAATGGATCACGGAGGGTGCACCAGAGTTTGATCTGTGGTCTGCAGACATTAGACGTTTCGGTCGATATACCCAAGACAACCGGCAGCTTCGGTTGCGTGCACTGGAGGGGCAGGCCCGGCATTACACGATGAGTTGGCCGGATCATGAAAACGAAGCATGTCGACCCTTACGTCGTAGCCCACTTTATGAGCGGCTCAGCCAGAAGCAGGCGTGTTTTGGCGTAAAGTCTGGCTGGGAGAGGGCAAATTGGTTTGCGCCGGACGGTGTTGATCCGATAGACGTCCCCTCCTTTGATGAGCCCAACTGGATGCAATACTCCGGACAGGAGCATCAGGCCTGCAGAGAACAAGTTGTCCTGATTGACCAGAGTTCATTCGCGAAATATGTCCTGGTGGGAAGGGATGCGCAGCGCGTCTTGGCGCGGACCTGTTCCTGTCGGCCAGACTTCAAGCCGTTTGCAGTCAAATATACGCAGATTCTGAATGGAGACGGGGGGATCGCCAGTGATTTGACCGTGACCCGGGTATCTGAAAACGAGTTCTACATCGTTACCGGGACAGGATTTGCGGTACACGATTACGAGGAAATCCGGTCGAGGATCAGACCAGATCAGGATGCCCATCTTGTCGATATCACGTCGGCATTTGCCGTATTGGTGGTTATGGGGCCTTCCTCCCGGGCGCTGTTGAGTTCGCTGGCGCAAGGTGATTTCTCTAATGAGGCGTTCCCATTTGGGGTATGTCGAGACGTGATGATTGCAGGCGCACCAGTGCGAGCGCTGCGCGTGTCCTTTGTGGGAGAGCTGGGTTGGGAATTGCACGTTCCCTCTGAGTACGCGACCGCGGTTTACGATACGTTATTCGATAACGGCGAGGAATGGGGTCTAAGGGACGCTGGGTATCGGTCTCTAGATTCCCTGCGTCTTGAAAAAGGAAACCGCTTGTGGGGAGTTGAGCTAAGTCCAGACTACAACCCTTTTGAGGCGGGACTTGGGGGATTTGTTGCTATTAACTCCAACCATGACTTTATCGGGCGTGATGCGCTAATACGACAAAAGTCTAGCCCTCTTACCCGACGTCTTGTCAGCCTGACC
The DNA here is from genome assembly GCA_018661145.1 of Pseudomonadota bacterium. GTDB lineage: Bacteria > Pseudomonadota > Gammaproteobacteria > Arenicellales > UBA868 > UBA868. The sequence goes on from JABJIU010000088.1 coordinate 18,777, forward strand.
CATGATGAACCCTCTGCGAGACTTCTGGGAGGAGAAACGATCTTACGCAACGGCCAGCGGGTCGGATGGTTGTCGTCGGGAGGGTACGGTCATTCGGTAGGTCAGAATATCGGACTAGGATATGTTCGCAACGCGCACGGGGTTGATGACGAATATCTAGAGACGGGCAAGTATGAACTGGAGGTGCGGAATCAGATAGTTCCTGCTCAGTTGCACCTGCAGGCACTGTACGATCCACAGAATCTGAAATTAAGATCCTAGTCGTCTGCGACTAGGTTTCTTCCGAGCTACGGGTACTGGCCGTTCAGCGGCCCGACCAATCCACCCGCTCCATTTGTTCTGCGATAAAGTGCCTCTGAACGAGCTCCAGCAACGTGATGTAGCGTATTGCATTTGTGATGGTTTGTTCACCGTCCCATGCGCTTTTGGCATCGATCAATTCATTGACTACGTGATCCATGGGCTGTGTTTTATTGAATTGGATAGGGTGCGAGGGGGGTTCTAACGCCTTCCGAATTTTCTGCCAGAGTTCAATCATGCGGTTTTCCTCAGTAGGCAACAGGTGGATACTTGAATTTGAATTGGGACGCCGTTCAGTGGAATTTCCATCTTGATTCTAGGGCCAATATTGAGTTTGGCAACCTCTGAAATTGTGATAACGACGCTTTTTATTTTTCCTCCTGCGTGTAAGATTTAAGGGTTGGGTCGCAATCTTCTGTTGTCCGACAGGGCCCGGTTTGGTTTTCTTGATGAGGAGGAATACATGTTTACGTCTATAAATGATAGATCAGTGATCGTTACCGGTGCGAGCAAAGGCATAGGCAAGGGGATTGCTGAAGTTTTTGCGAGAGCCGGGGCAAAGGTTCTAGTGGTGGCAAGAAATGGCGATGCGGCCGAAGAAGTGGCGCGTGGCATCAATAATGATGGAGGTATCGCAAGCGCGACCAGCGCGGATGTTACAAGCGAGGAAGATATGAAGGAGATGGCAGCCATAGCCATCGAGCGTCACGGTAGCTTGGATATCTTGTGTGCGAACGCCGGTATCTACCCCCAGACAAAGTTGGAAGATATGACAGTCGAAGAGTGGGATAGCGTGCTGGCCACTAACCTTAAGGGCAACTTCCTCTCGGTGAAGGCCTGCTTGCCCCACATGAAGGCCAGTGATTATGGCCGGATCATCTTGACTTCATCGATTACCGGTCCGGTAACCGGTTTTCCCGGATGGACCCATTACGGTGCCAGTAAATCTGCACAACTCGGTTTTATGCGGACCGCCTGCATGGAGTTCGCAAAATTTGGTATCACTGTGAATGCCGTGTTGCCGGGCAACACATTAACAGAGGGGTTGATGGAGCTGGGCCAGGATTATCTCGACACCATGGCGGCGTCTGTTCCCCTAAAACGTTTGGGCACGGTTGAGGATATCGGTAACGCAGCCTTGTTTCTCGCCACAAAAGAGGCGGGATACATCACAGGCCAGACGATCACAATCGATGGTGGTCAGATTATTCCGGAGTCTTTGGAGGCATTGCAAGAGGCCTGAAAGCGTTCTCCACGCTGATCTCTGATTTTTCATCGTATTTAGAAAAACCCCGCTTCGGCGGGGTTTTGTTTTTTCGAACTGTGATTAATGCGGTGTCTCACGATGACGGCTAAATGTCGTTCGGGGAATACCACCGTCTTCAGTGCCTGCTCTCCAATCCATCCATGTTTTTTCGATTCCTAACCGGTGAGCCCGTCTGATGTCGAAGGGTAGCGGACGCCTGTCTGCCAATGTCCAATGCTTTGGTGCGATGTTGCTGTGGGCAGGCGGTTTTGTGTCGCTCGAGTTCCTGTTGGCGGACTGGGGCGCGCTGTCGCTGAACGCAGTGCGCTTTGCGGTCAGCGCAGGATTTCTAGTGATCTGGTGGCTGTTGCGGGAGGGAGTACATCAAGCCAGGCGAGTGTCCTGGTGGAAAGGGCTTTTTATTGGGGCTCTAGGTTGGGGAGTCGGTTCAATCTTTTTGTATCTGGGTCAGAGATTGTCTGATCCGGTAACAACCACCATCGTCGTCGCCATGATGCCGATTGCCGGAGCCGCAATCGAGATGATCTTTGATGGGCG
>JABJIU010000238.1 GCA_018661145.1 Pseudomonadota bacterium
CCCATAGCCGCCGCGCCGAGTACGTCACCTTGAATGGCAATCCGGTTACGGTCGCGGCAGGATACCTGCATAACCATTGCATACCCTTTCCGGGTTAACAGCGAACACACCCCAACGCTGGACATATGGCAGTTAGCTCCAGAGCCGTCGGTCGCGTTGATGGCATCGACACAGCCGTCAAATGCGCTCGCCCTCTCGTACACCGCCTCGGCGTCTGCGGAATCCGGGGGCGCAATCTCTGCGGTCACCGCAAATTTACCACTTCGCAGTACCCGCTCCAGACGGCCCGGCGACACGTGTCCTTGAAGAATCGACAGAGGCTGTCCGGGATCGCTCGTGACTGAGTGCATGTCATGCATCCTACTGGAAGAATCGAAGGTCCCGCTTTTTTCGAACCTCGCGAAGCCACGAGGAAGAGCCGCGCTGGCCCTGGGCCAGGGGAGGCTGCACCTGTGCGATACGGGTTTGATCACGCATCCGCTGACTACCCTCCCACGCATCGACCCATACACAACGCATCTGGGGTTCTACTTCGCAAAAGCCATCAGACCTGACACCGCCGCAGGGTCCATTACGAAGCTCCTTCGGACAGTTCATTGGGCAGGACATCCCGGTCTCGCTGAGCACGCAACTCCCGCACATCCTGCAGTCAAACATCACGCTCTTGACAGTTCTTTCGACCGCTCGGACGGGTTTTTCAATCCGCGCGTAACCTATCCACAGCCAGAATGGGTGTAGCGCTAATAAAATTCCCTCAAAGCACTGGTACAGCCATTCGAGTTTGCGCGAGTTGCGCACCGACCACTGCCTTAGTGCATACATCGACGAATCTTAGTCTGAAGCCTGGCCGGTGTCAGAAACGCCCTTGGCACGAATCAGGGCAAGCAGGTCATCATCGGAAAATCCCGACTCGAGCGCCTGGGCACGGGCCTGTACGGCTTGCTCGAGGTCGGCGTCATCACAACTGACTGTCTCGCGACGCCACTCGCTCATGTAGGCATCTGAAGAGCCTTTACCCGCACGCATCGCCGCCCGGTCGATGGCGTCCTGAAAACGTGAACTCAAAAGGACCTTTCGGGTGTCACGTCCTTTGCGCGCCATGACCTGGGAAGGAATATCCCGCCAGAATACAGTAATCAGCTTTGCCATGATTTACTCCGCTGCTTGCCAGATAAAAAGTGAATCGGATGAGTCCGCTAACCATCAGTCGCGGGGCGAATGCGTCTTTGCAAATTTCGCCAGACTTGTTTCCAGTTCACCGAATCCTGTCGGCACGTGCTCGAATTCCAGACCAAGCGTTTGGGCGGCTGAGCGTGCCATCGAGAGCAATTCGGGTGAATCGGATTGAGCCAGGTACATCAGTGTCGTGTAGTGCGAGAAATAAGTGTCTCTTAACTCTGGGTGAGACCGAATGCCAAGTTCCTCCATCACTAGTCTCTCAAAATGCCGGGCAAGAAAATCCGTAAGATAAAAAACACCGGGCTCAGTTTCATGCCTTTGCAGAAAAGCCTCGGAGCCCCAAAAAAATTCATAGCAGTGCGCGCCGGGCAATCTCTCGACTCCTTCTTCAGTAAGCACGCTGTCCAATTGACCTCCTGTTCCGCAATCGGCATAGGCAACGAAGATAGAGCTGTAATGGTTACGGGATTGCCGGATTTTCTCTTGCACGGCAGGGGCGATCTGCTCCGGGTGGTTGTGCAAGCTCGCCGGAAGGCATTCAACTTTAAGATGATCCCAACGGTTGGCCTTGGTCAATGTCGTGATTTCATGCGCCAGGGCCCCGCACGCGATAACGAGACTCACTGAAGGATGCGAAGGTGTAGACATCGTTACGAAAATACCCTACCACCGAGCCCTAACGGATCGAAATAAGAAGAGGCAAGTCTGCCCCGGATTCTGCCCAAAAAGACGCCCCCCGTAAAACCGAGCCGCGTCGAGAATAATCAGGCGGCCGCTCTTTTCTCCGCAACGAGTTGTTTGGCAGTTTCGACAGCAACCGCCGCGTCACGGCAATATGCATCCGCGCCGATTGCCTGCCCAAACTCCTCATTCAAAGGCGCCCCGCCGACCAAAACGATAAAATCCTCACGGATACCTTGCTCGACCAGCGTATCTATCACGACTTTCATGTACGGCATAGTCGTCGTCAGCAGCGCAGACATTCCCAAAATATCCGGCTTGTGGGTTTCGATGGCTTCCAGATATTTTTCCACCGGGTTGTTAATGCCGATATCAAACACCTCAAAACCAGCTCCCTCAAGCATCATTCCAACGAGATTCTTTCCGATGTCATGGATATCCCCTTTCACGGTGCCGATTACGACACGGCCGACCGTTTCCGCCCCGGTTTCCGCCAGCAGGGGTCTGAGGATACCCATACCACCCTTCATCGCGTTGGCAGACATCAGAACTTCTGGGACAAAAAGGATGCCGTCGCGAAAATCAATACCGACGATCCGCATCCCCTCCACGAGTGCCTCCGCGAGCACTTTATCGGGCGGCCAACCCCGCTCCAGCAGGATATTGGTTCCTTCTACGATCTCTTCTTTCAGTCCATCATAGAGGTCATCGTGCATCTGCTCGACAAGCTCCTCATTGGAGAGGGTGCTTAGATCCAGATCATCAGATTCTTCTTCGGTCATAACAGGATAACTCTCACGAAAATTACACCGGCGAAACCAAGCGACATTTTATGGGCCAAGTTTTAACAGGGTGTTTTGGCCGCGACACAGCACCATCGTATCGCGACACTCAGCCCTGCCTGGGACAACTCTGAGGAAGATGAGCCCGGGCGAGCAGGGGCGGCCAAGGCAACTCTAGGGGGCCCGGAGGCAGGCGTTACACTTCCGAGGGACAAAACATCCGGTAATCCGTGAATGATCAGGACATTCGAACAAACAATCCGGACCGGGGTTTAGGATCAAAACAGGTTGATTTGGGCGGCATGACTTCACCCGCATTTGCGACGGCCATGAGTTCGGCCATAGAAGTAGGAAAACAGGCGATGCCCAGTTGCCAACCTTCCCGGCATCGCTGTAATAAACCGTTAATTCCGCTGTCACCGGTAACATAATTCAACCTGGGATCTTTGCGGGCATCATGAATTCCGAGTACCGGTGCAAGGACCTTATCCTGAAGTACCGAGACATCCAAATTTCTGACCGGGGACGGATCCTGCACTGCGGGTCGTCGGGTGATCGTAACGGCCTGCCCGTCCATCAACATCAGAAACTGGCCGCGGCGTGCTGGCAAAGTCGCCTGGTCAGCAGACGTTGCCTCGACAGTGAAGTGGGGTTCCAGTCTCTCCACGAACTCTTCAGACGTGAGCCCACCGAGATCGCGCACGCATCGGTTAAATGGAAGCACGCGCAACTGACTTGCCGGGAACAATACAGTCAAAAGATAGTCCCACGGGCCCGGCCCCTTCCCTTGCGCGTGTCGGCTGGCAGCGTGGTGCAGTGTCGATGCCGCGCGATGATGTCCATCGGTCAGGTAGGTAAATTCAATTCCGATAAACGCTTGTTTCAGTGCATCCAGAACGGGTGGATCGCTGACCTGCCATAAACGCTGCTGAACGCCATCCGGCAGAGGAAAGTCCAGCATGGGTTTACTATTGATCAAATCATCAACGATCGCATCGATGGTGTCGGTTCCCTCATAAGCGAGACAGATGGGGCTCGAGGTCGCTCCCACGGTATCTAGATAGTGACCCAGTCGTGCTTCATGATCCTTGCGGGTCTCTTCATGCTTGCGCACCAGTCCGTCGCGATACTCACTAACCGGGATTTCCGCAACGATGCCGGTCTGGCTGTGCCCATTGATAATCAGCTGGTACAGAAAGATTGCTTCATGATCACAACGCGCGTAGGCGCCACTGGCCAACAGGTGTTGAAGCTGATCCGCGTTTTCCTTTAGAAGTTGCTCCTCCGAGGGGCGTTCTCCATGTGAAAAATCATCCACCGACCGCATCACATTGATGTAGTTATGAGGATTGGCTTCGCGAAAACCCCGTCGTTCATCTGGGCTCATGGAATCATAAGCTGGACCCACCACAGACTCCGCATGCCCGGGAGTGACCAAGTGTGGCTGAAAGGCGCGGATCTGGGTCACATTAACTCCTACAATTCGGTCTGCTGATCAAGCAGGATGCGCGCTTTGAAATTCCGACATAAAGGCCGTAAGGGCATCCACACCCCCCAAAGGCATAGCGTTGTAGATGCTTGCGCGTATCCCGCCGACGCTACGATGGCCCTTCAGATTCAGCAGGCCAGCGGCATCCGCCCCGGAAAGAAACACTTTTTCCAACTCCTCGGTGGGAAGACGAAAAACGACATTCATAACCGATCTTGAGCCTGCATCGACCGGACAACGGTAATAGCCGTCACTCTGGTCAATGGCGCCATAGAGTCTCCCGGCCTTTTCATCCGCTTGGTGCTCCATTGCAGTCACCCCTCCCTGATCCCGCATCCACTTCAGAACTTTGCCCAGCATGTAAATAGGGAACACCGGGGGCGTATTGAACATTGAACCTTTATCCGCCTGAATGTCATACCGAAGATAGCGGCCAATCTCCTGATTATTTTCCCGCGCCACGCTTTTCCGGATGATCACCAATGCCATTCCTGCCGGGCCGAGGTTTTTTTGCGCACCGCCGTAGACCAGATCAAAGCGCTCCCAGGGAACCGGCCGCGACATATAGTCTGAGGACATGTCGCCAACCAGAGGCACGTCCACCTGAGGCCAGTCCGAGAATCGGATGCCTCCGATAGTCTCATTAGACGTCAGATGCAGATATCGGGTATCGGATTGAATCTCGATCTCGTCAGTACTTGGCATGCGCGAGTAATTGCAGTCGGCGCCATCCCAAGCCGTATAGACATCTCCATAATGCTTGGCATCCGCGATCGCTCCCTTGGCCCAAGTGCCGGAATTGATATAGCCGGCCTTCTGCCCACTCATCAGCAGGTTCATCGGCACCATCGCGAACTGCAAGGTGGCGCCTCCCTGCAGAAACAGCACATCAAATTCATCGGGCACGCCGAACACCGTTCGAACCAGATCTACCGCCTCGTCATACACGGCAACAAAATGTTTGCCCCGATGACTCATTTCGATCAGAGACATGCCGGCGCCATGATAATCGACGAACTCGGCCTGACCCTCTTCAAGAACGGATAACGGTAAGGTGCAAGGACCCGCACTGAAATTGTGTAGTCGTTCAGTCATTGCTAATTGATCTCTCTGGTTTGTATCCGGTTGTTGATCTATCCTATTCGCTCCCATCGCAACAAAGTCTGCGGTGATGCGAAAATCTTTCAGCCCTGGCCGTTCACGCAGTGTAGAACGGTCCCGTCCGCAAAAGCGCTGATCACTTCCAGAACGCCTTCGGCTACTGCGGTCTGCGCCTGATTCGTCGACGCGCCGATATGGTGGGTTCCACAGGTATTGGGATGACTGGCAAGCGCGGATGAAAATGTACCCTCACCTGAGGCAGGCTCATCAGCGTAAACGTCCAGTCCCGCCCTGATTCCCTTGTCGCTCATAGCGCTGAGAAGCGCGTCTTCATCGATGACATCCCCCCGGGAGGCATTAATGATAATAGTGCCCGGCTGGAGTTTGTCCAGAAATTGGGCATTTACCAGCCCCTTCGTTTCGGCCGCGCTGGGAACATGCAAACTGATGATGTCGCAAGTTCCCAACAATGTATCGAGGTCGGACACGGTTTCAAGACCAAGACGCGTCAACGTCTCCCGCGTTTGCGCGCTTCGGGAAGGTTTATCAACCACGTAGACATGGATTCCGAAAGCCCGGGCACGTTCGGCAACAGCAAGTCCAATCGCGCCCAATCCGATGATTCCCATATGACGGCCATACAAACCCTGCGCCACTGAGTAGGTTGTCTTGTTCCAGCGACCCGCCTTGAGGTCGATAACATTTTCCGGAATCCTCCGGTCGATGGCGATAAGAAGACCTATCGCCAGTTCAGCGACTGCCACGGCATTCTTGCCGGGAACATTACAGACCGCAATGTTGCGATTCGCTGCCGCCTCCTTGTCTATGTTGTTGGTGCCCGCCCCCGCACGCACCACCAGACGCAAAGATGCTGCAGCATCAATAGCCTGAGCGCTGACTTTCGTGCTGCGCACAACGAGCACCTCGGCGTCGCCAACTGCGTCGGGCAAGACATCGCCCACCAGGTCCGGCTGAAGGTCGCAGTGATGACCCTGATCCTGCAACTGTTTCAGCTGCGTCTCGGGAAACTTATCTGCAAATAGAATCTTCAAACTGCCTCCAGTGCGCTGCGCTCAATGGCGAAAGGGTGCGTATTCTACGATGATCGCAAAACAAACTTGTACGTTTTGGGAAATTTTATGCGATTAGAGCGGTACGGTAGCAGGCGCCAGGCCAAGGAATCGGAAGGATTTCTTATGCTTTACCCGATGCCGCCCTTATGGAAGCGACAGACTCCCGGTTAGATCAGCCATTGCGATCCCTGCGACCGGCTCCACACGAGGATGATTGGGAGATCAGCCGCCCAGAAATAACTCCCCGACCTTGGGGTTTTCAAGGAGTTCGCTGCCCTTGCCTGCGACAGCGATCTTGCCCGAGACCATGACATAGCCAATGTCGGCAAATTCGAGCCCCTTTTTAGCGTTCTGCTCAACCATGATGATGGTCTTACCTTCGTTGTGCTGTAAGTCGTACAGAATTTCAAACACCATGTCGATGAACCGTGGCTCAAGACCAATCGATGGCTCATCCACCAATAACAACTCGGGGTTCATAACCAGAGCCCGTGAAATCTCAAGCAGCCGGCGCTCGCCACCAGACAACACTTTCGCCTGATGGCGCCGACGGGCAGCCAGTCTCGGGTATTTATCAAAAACGGATTCCGCTGCCGCTCTTGCCTCGGCGGGCTGGTTCTTGAGGAAACCTCCCATCCACAGATTTTCCTCAACCGTCATACCGGGGAAAATCGACTTATCCTGCAGGATGTAGGCGATACCAGCCTTTTCCAGTTTTTCACTTGGTGACAAAGCTGTCACATCAGTTTGCTCACCATCTTCCCCGATCAAAATGCTGCCGGAGAAAATATTGTTGAAGCCAAAAATGGCGTGCAGGACAGTAGATTTTCCAGCCCCGTTTGGGCCAATCAGGCACAACGACTGCTTGCGCCCCAGCCGCAGGTTGATGCCATGGAGAATATGCATCTGGCCATATCCAGCAACCAGATCATTCAAGGCAATATAGGGTTCACCCTCTACCAGCGCATCCAACTGCTCCAGACTGATCTCTTCGGCAATGGCAGCAGTCTGCCGGACGACCTCCTCAACCGAAATGACCGAATCGACCTCTCCCGCCCCGTAGCCGCGCGTTGTACTCTCCCGATCATCACTCATCAGTGCGCCCCCAGGTAGGCGTCTATCACCCGCTGATCACCCTGAATATCGGACGGAGACCCCTGTGCAAGCAACTGCCCATGCGCCAGACAGTAAATGTGATCTGCCATGTTCATGATCACGCGCATATTGTGCTCAATGACGAACAAGGTGATACCAAACTCCTCATTGGCTCGTCGCAACCGGTCAATAAGCCCGTTAATCAATGTCGGATTGATACCCGCCGTCGGCTCGTCCAGCAGCAGACTGGTGGGCTCATTCATCAGCGCCATGGCGAATTCGAGTAGTTTCTGCTGACCAAAAGACAACGACCCAGCCCGCAAGAAACGCTTTTGGTATAGACCTACAAATTCGAGCAAGGCCTCGGCTCGTTCATATTGTTCAGGTCCGTTTCGACCAAAAGCATCAGCAAACCGCATCTTCCGGTGAGGCAGCGATATCAGCATGTTATCGACGGCTTTCATCTGTCCGTAGATTCGTGTCTGCTGAAAGGTGCGTAACAAGCCAAGCCGTGCAATCTTTTGGACCGGTAGCGTTGAGATCTCCCGACCCTCAAAGAGAATGCTGCCGCTATCGATGGGGTGATACCCCACAATGGAGTTAAAAAGGGTGGTCTTTCCCGATCCATTCGGACCGATCAGGCCCGTGATCGTACCCTTTTCCACAGAAAGCGAAATATCCGTATTGGCCACCACGCCCCCGAAGGACTTGCTGACCTTGTTGACCTCGATAATGGCGCTCATGACTGATCATCCCCTGCTGCCTCGTCCGCTTTAGCCGGGAGACTGAACCAGTGCGGCTTTCGCTCCATCAACCAGCCGACGACACCGCCCTCGAAGTAAACCACCGTAGCAACGATCAGGACACCCAACGCCACCCATTGCCACCCCAGAAGATAAGTCCAGGTCACTTCCTTGAATACATGGAACAGGATGGCGCCTACAACCGGACCCCAGAGCGTACCTTTTCCTCCCAACAGGGCGCAGACCACCATAAAGATACCAAGATTGATCGTCTGATAGGCCGATTCCAAAGGTTCAAAGTGAATTAACTGAAATGCAGAAATTGCGCCGGCAACCCCGACAAAAAAGGCTGCCATTGCCCATGTAGCAAGTTTGTACTGCAGCGTATGGATGCCCATAGCTTCGGCTTTTTCCTCGTCATCACGGATGGCGTTGATCGCCGCACCGAAACGGGTGGTGTAGAGCCATTTTAGAAAAAGAAACAGCGCCACCCCGGTAGCAGCAAAAAGAAAATAGAAGAGAATCTTGCCATTCTCAAAGTCACCCGGATACACCGGAAGCGCAATACCCTGTCCTCCCCCTACCCAGTCCCAGTTGGAAACGAGTTCACCGGCAGCGATGGCAACCCCTAGGGTGCCGATAGCAAAATAAGGGCCCCGAAGACCAAACGTGATATAGCCGATCACAACCGCGACCACCGAACAGAAAAGACCCGCTGCTAGCATGCCCAGAAACATACCGGTGAAATACTGGCCATCAGTAAATTCGTAGATTCCTCCACCAGAAGAACCGGTGTACTCACCCACGTCGTAAGCCAATGCAATAGTAACGACTGCAGCAACGTACATACCGGTACCGTAGAAGGTAATGTTGCCAAGCGAGTTGTAACCCATCTGGCCGCCAGTCATATCCCAGGTTAAGGCTACGATGATCATGAGCCAAACCGTTGCCAACTGGGTTTTGAATACCGGAAACACAAAAGGCGCGATGATCATAAAAATAATCAACGCAAGGTAGAAAACAGCCCTCTTTCCCATCAGCCTGACCTTTTCAACTTACTGGAGACTCTGTCGAACCCGCCGCTGCTGCAGGAGACGGAAGATCAAGACCAACAGAAGCAGTAACACAGCAATTGCCTGCTGATAACCGATTCCGAAGATATGGGCACCATATTGCTCAAGCACACCGATGCCCAGACCCGCTGCGATCACGCCTGGGAGGTTACCCAGACCGGCAGCCGTCACGATCACGAAAGCCCGCACGGAGTGGGTAATTCCGTAAAAAGGCTGAATGACCCAGACCATGACGATAATGGCACCGGCAGCCCCACAGATGGCTGCGTTTAACGAAAACGTGAAGGCATAGACCCTATCAGTATTGATGCCTAGCACGCGGGCTGCCCGCGCATCCTGTGCAGTTGCCCTGATCGCCTGACCCATCCGGCTGTACTTCATAAAAAGGACCACCCCAATCGCAAGCGACCCTGCCATCAGTACCCCTAACAACTTGGCGATAGGAACATCGATAAAGCCATCTATGAAATACAGCGTCTCGTAACCCAGATCAACACTTTGGGTATCAGATCCGAAAATGAGATTGAGCATCTGGGCCATGATAATGGCGAGTCCGAAGGTAGCCAGTAACGTGGTGAAAAGATCGCGATCAATCACTCGACGGATCACAACTTTGTAGATTACCCAGCCGATACCGGCCATCACCAGGAAAGCAACAGGCACTCCCAGCAATGCAGGAAGACCTTTTTCCGAGAGCCACCAGCAGATGTATCCGCCCGCAATGACAAAATCTCCCTGGGCGAGGTTCTTGACATTCATCACCCCCCACACCAGCGCAAGACCATAGGCCGCGAGCGCAAACAACGCTCCGATCATAACCCCGTCGATAACGATCTTAAGGTTGACCACCGGAAACTGGAGCAGTAGACCGAAATTAGACGCAAACTGTTCCATTTAATTAGGGCACTTATCAGTCAGAACTGCCTCACACATATTCCATTCAAACCAATTCTGATGGCAACTTAACACCCGCCTGGTTTTGGTTTGGACACCTCTCCTGCAAACACGCTTCCTGCGTCAGCACGAAATAGGCGCGGCAGCACGATCCCCGCAAATCCCAGACCATCTTCAGAGGCGTGATATCAACTGGAAAGCGCCGACATACAGGTGGGGCAGCTTTACCCCGCCTGTATGCCCGCCGTTCTATCCAGCTAGTTACGAGGCCAGTTGATCGGATGCGATGCAAAAGCCGAAGGTGCCACCACATTGTATTTTCCGTCCTGAATCTGACGGAGCACCATCGGTTTGGCGATATTGTTGCCGGCCTCGGAGAACTTGATTCCGCCGTAGAAGGTCTCAAGGTCGGTTGCCGCTATGGCATCTCGCAGCGCCTCCTTGTCGAGGCTGCCGGCACGCTCAAAGGCATCTTTGAACACGTACACCGCTGCGGAAGCCTGAGCCAACTGATACGGAACCTTCTTGTTTGCGTAATCCGAGTACGCCGCTTTGACTTCTGTATTGAAGTTCGCTGCGGTGCCGAAGAGTGGATCCTCATAGGTCAATGTCTCGGCCCACTGCGTTGAGCACAGAATATCGTTGGCCGCTGCGCCGAATTTACCGGTCACATCTGCTGCCTCGCAGTGCGTCACCGCTACCATCGGCACCTTGACGCTCTGCTCGTCGATCTGGCGGACCGCGGTTGCCGCCCCTTTGGAGTGGCCGCTGACAATGAGCACATCGGGCTTGAGCAGTTTGACCTTGGTCAGGATCGCGCTCATGTCCGAAAGGTCACGCGGTAACTTCTCATCCACCACCGTCTTCATGCCATACCGCGCGGCATCCTCCAGAACACCAGCCCGGATATCCAACGAAAACGGGTCGTTCTCAACCGCAACAGCCACCTTCACGGAAGAAGGTTCTTTACCTGATTCTTTTGCTTTCTCTGCCGCAAGCGTGATCGCAGAAGCCAGGTACTGTTCCGAAGTCGACAGGACTGCAAAAAGATACTTATAACCCTTGTTAAACAAAGAGCGTGAGGCGCCCTCTGCCTCGATCATCGGGATCTGGTATTTCTCGGTCACTGGCGCAATGGCCTTGGTCATGCCGGAGGAATAG
>JABJIU010000242.1 GCA_018661145.1 Pseudomonadota bacterium
AAGAAAAAAGCAACCAAGAAAAAGGCTGCTAAAAAGAAAGCAACCAAGAAAAAAGCAACCAAGAAAAAGGCTGCTAAAAAGAAAGCAACCAAGAAAAAAGCAACCAAGAAAAAGGCTGCTAAAAAGAAAGCAACCAAGAAAAAAGCGCGGCGGCGCTGATTAGACTGCTTACCCGAGTTACCGGGTTAGCATAAAAGGCGACGGCTCAGTCCGTCGCCTTTTTTATTGGGCATTACTCGGCCGATACCCTCTGACAGTGCTCACGGTGGTGTCCCAGTCGGCCTCCCCGCGCACCTGGACCCGGGGGAAGCTAACGCGGATCCTAAAGTCCCGAGCCTGTCCCGGTGGAACCAGAAGCGTGACCCGGGGGTGAGCAACACCGAGCACCGGGCAATTATCGGCGGTGCGTTCAGAATCACTTGAGCAGTCGCGCAACCAGACCTCGAGCGTGGTTTCCGAAAGTTCCGCATCACTTGAATGATTACCCAACCGACCATTCAATTCGAAACTGTTAGCGTAGGATGGCGCGATGTTCACCATCAAGAGTTCAACATCTGACACCGATATCCGGGCAGACGCGCGCTCCCTTTCTCCCGGGATGATTTGCAGCAACAGTACCGCACCGCCCAAAAGCGCGATCAGGATCATAAATGCCCAACGCGGGTAACGAACTGAAATGGCCACCAGTGCCAAAGCCACGATGCCTAAAATTATCCAGTGCATAAAATGTGATCCTGGTTTGCTTCGAATGGTATATATAACACCGTCCCCGTGTATCAAACGGATCGAGACGCTACTCCAACTGCAGTCCTTATTACTATGCTCAACCCTAATTTAGCTGAGAGTGACCAAGCCAGCATTGCCCAGAAGGCGAAGCAAGCACGGGCGAGTGCACAAGCGCCTCCTGCGCCAGCCGCACGGCAGGCACTACTTCAACAAGCGGCGGAACTTCTCTCACGCGAAGATGCGGTACTCGTTGCGCATTATTACGTTGACAGTGACCTGCAGGAACTTGCCGAAGACACCGGGGGCTGTGTCGCTGACTCCCTGGAGATGGCCCGGTTCGGCTTTACCCATTCCGCGAGCACTGTCGTGGTCGCAGGTGTACGCTTCATGGGAGAGACAGCAAAAATTTTGAGTCCGGAAAAAAGAGTATTGCTCATCGAGCCACAGGCAGAGTGCTCTTTGGACCTTGGTTGTCCTGCAGATACATTCAGCACATTCTGTGATCAGCATCCGGATCGAACGGTGATCGTCTACGCAAATACGAGCGCAGAAGTCAAAGCGCGTGCAGATTGGGTGGTGACCTCGTCGATCGCACGGGACCTCGTGGCTGACCTTTCAGCCAAGGGCGAGAAAATGATCTGGGCACCGGACCGATACCTCGGCGATTATGTGAAACGACAGACCGGGGCGGATCTCCTGCTCTGGGACGGAAGTTGCATTGTGCATGAGGAATTCAAAGGGGAAGTGCTCTCAAACCTCAAGAAGCAGCACCCGCGTGCCAAGGTGCTGGTGCACCCGGAATCGCCCGCCTCTGTGATCGAGTTGGCTGATGTGGTGGGATCGACCACCCAACTCATTGTTGCAGCACAGCAGCTGGATTCGTCCTTTTTTATCGTGGCGACCGAAGAAGGAATTCTGCATAAAATGCGCCAGACCGCCCCCGACAAAACCTTCCTTGCTGCACCCACGGCTGGGGAGGGCGCTACCTGCGTCAGTTGTGCCCGCTGCCCCTGGATGAAAATGAATGATCTTCAGCGGCTAATTGCAACACTACAGGCGGGAAGTAGCCAGGTATCCATCGACGAAGAGATTCGGATCCGCGCAGAGGTTCCGATTCACCGGATGGTTGAATACGGGCGGCAACGCGCATAACCATCCCGAGTCGACATGAGATACCAACGCGGACTCTTGCCTGAGGCGACGGACCACACCGGCGTGTTGCTGGTCAATCTCGGAACACCCGAAGCCCCAAATGCTCCTGCTGTTCGGCGATATCTCGGGGAGTTTCTGCATGACCACCGGGTGGTGGAAATCACCCGTTGGATTTGGTGTCTGATCCTGCACGGCATTATCCTGCGCAGCCGGCCTAGACGAAGCGCTGCAGCCTATAAAAAAATCTGGAGCGAGACGGGCTCGCCGCTGATGTCACTGACCCGCAGCTTGGCCGATAGCCTCGATGCTCATTTCAGGCAACATGGGGGTGAGGATACCTGCATCGTCATGGCGATGCGGTATGGCCACCCCTCGATACCTCATGGACTCGAACAACTCGCGGACGCCGGGGTCACCCGTATTATCGTGTTGCCGCTCTACCCACAGTACTCCTGCAGCACAACGGCATCGGTTTACGACGCCGTCAGCAACACACTTCGCAACTGGCGTAATCTGCCTGCGATCCACATTATGCGGGACTATCATCTCGCCGAGGGCTACCTGAATGCACTCACTGCCTCGGTACGGCACCACTGGGCTCAGCACAACCGTGCCGAAAAACTCGTCGTATCTTTCCACGGTACCCCGCAAAGATACGCAGACCAGGGAGACCCTTACCGCCTTCAATGCGAACGCACCGCGAGAGCTCTCGCCCAGCGACTCGGCCTGACACCGGGACAGTGGGTACTGTCATTCCAGTCTCGCTTTGGCCGTGCACCGTGGCTACGCCCCTATACGGATGAAACCTTGCGTTCGCTGGCCCAGCAAGGCATCCAGCACGTGGACGTGGTCTGTCCTGGATTCTCTGTCGACTGCCTGGAAACACTTGAAGAGATTGCTGAGGAGAATGCCGATATCTTTCGCAACGCAGGTGGTCAAGGTTTCGCCTATATCCCCTGTCTTAACGACCGCGCTGACCACGTTGAAGCGCTTGCTGAACTGATCCGCGCTGAAGTCCCCAGCTGGTTCCCCAAAACCACCCACCTGCGGCACAAGGCTTAACCTCTACCGCACTCCTGACCGTAAGGCACTGATCACGGGCGCCGTTTCCGGGCGCTGGCGATGCCAGATCCAGAACGCTTCAGCGGCCTGCTCTACCAACATGCCGAGTCCGTCCACTGCCTGCGCTGCGCCGAGCCCCAATGCCCAGCGCATGAACGCGGTGGGCTGATCGGCATAGGCCAGATCGTAAGCATGGGACTTCGGATGAAAAACAGACTCCGGCAATGCTGGCACCTCACTGGACAAGCTCGCCGCCGTGGCGTTGATGACAAGATCAAAAGAATCGCTAACTTCGTCAAGCGCGCAGGAGTAGACCCTATGGGGCGAGCCCATTGAACCGGCAAGTTCACGGGCACGCGATGTTGTACGGTTGGCAATAACCAGGCAGGCAGGTCCCGTTTCCAGAAGCGGCTGCACTATCCCTCGCGCCGCCCCCCCGGCACCGACAACCAGGACTCTTGCATCCGCCCAGGAGATTTTCAGGTTCTGTTGCAGATCGCGCACCAGACCAATTCCATCGGTGTTGTCGCCAGCAACTTGATCGCCCTCTGAAAAGGTCAGAGTGTTCACCGCGTTTGCGATTCGGGCACGCTCGGATACCTCATCACAGAGCCGAAAGGCGGCCTCTTTGAACGGCAACGTAACGTTAAGCCCCGCCATGCCGCCGGCCTGAAGGTTTCGGACCCCCTGCTCAAACGCAATGGGGTCAAGCGCAATCGCCTCATAAGACAGTGATACGTTACACTGGCGCGCGAAAGCCTCATGGATCTGCGGTGATTTACTGTGCATCACAGGATGGCCGACCACAGCGAAGCGGAGTCTGCGATTCTTGAAATCAAAAAGATCAGTCATCGGTCTGCGGATTGCGGTGCTGCAACGCGAAGGACTATAGCCGAGTTTCTGGCAACTATTGGGTACTAGGCGCAAAATGCCGCAAAGCACAGCAACGCTGCCGCCAGCCTGAACCATCACACCCTGGTGTTTCCTCTAGTCCAAACCTGAAAGCCACAGATGGAATCTCCACCCACCCCCGCACGGCATGTCGTCCATGACCTGCCGCCAGAAGTACAGAGTCTGGTCCAGTCACAAATTACCCGTCTTGAGGAACTTCGGAAGCAAAGGGGAGGTCAGCCCGGGGTTCAGTCTCACTGGGATGTCTTGCCGGATGTGCTGGTAGGGAGTGACTTCATTGCCCGCGCACTGACCGGTACCCCGACACTGATGGACGGCCTCAATACCGTCGAGAACTCTGCAGACTTTAACCAGCTGCGCCAACGGGTCGAAGCGATCAGTGGAAGCCGGGAAGAGGTTAGCGCGGCACTCAGAAGGGTGCGCCAGGAGGAGATCGTCCGCCTCGGTTGGCGAGACCTTACCGGTCTCGCCCCGCTTAATGAAGTCCTGGAGACCCTGTCAACGCTGGCCGACAGCGCCATTGGCGTGGCCTTGACCTGCGCCTACGCCGAACTGCGGGAGCGCTTTGGTGAACCCATCGGCGAGAGCAGCGGTAACCCCGTGCAGTTAAGTGTCCTTGGGCTGGGAAAACTCGGCGGACGAGAACTCAACATGTCATCAGACGTCGATCTGGTCTTTGCCTATCGGGAAAACGGGGTAACCAACGGTACACAAACCATCAGCAACCACGAATTTTTTATCAAACTCGGGCAGGTGCTGATTGATATCCTGCAGACCCCAACTCATGAGGGAATCGTTTTTCGGGTCGATATGCGACTTCGCCCCAACGGTGACAGCGGACCGCTGGCACTGTCCTTTGACGCCATGGATCACTATTTTCTGACCCACGGTCGGGACTGGGAACGCTATGCGCTGATCAAGGCGCGGCCTGTTGCTGGCGACGTTGCCGCCGGTCATGATCTTCTGGCCAGCCTCCGACCTTTCGTTTACCGCAAGTACCTAGATTTCGGAGCCTTTGAGTCCATTCGGACCATGAGGACGTTGATCGAACGCGAACTGAACAAAAAATCACTTACCGGTAACGTCAAACTCGGGCGCGGCGGCATCCGGGAGATCGAGTTCATCGTACAAAGCCACCAACTGATTTACGGAGGACGAAACCCTACGTTGCGTACGTCTTCCCTGTATGACGCACTGGCGGCGCTGGAGGACAACGGTGTTCTCACCGACCACGACTGCGCAATGATGCGCAGGCACTATGACTTTCTGCGGGTACTCGAACACCGTCTCCAGATCATGGATGATGCTCAGACCCACACGGTGCCGGTTGAGCCGTTGGCCCGGACCCGTATTGCCCTCGCGATGGGTTACCCGGAGATAAACGCATTCGATGCCGCAGTCGAATCAGTCAACGACGCTGTCCACCGATTGTTTCTTGCTGTGTTTCACCAGGATCGAGGACCTACCGCCAGCGAAAACGATCCCTTGTTTGCCGATCTCTGGGAGAACACGCTCGCGGAGGAGGATCAACTGACGCATCTTCGAGCACTAGGCTTTGGCGACGCGCAACAGGTGCAGGCCCTACTGGCTGGTATTCGACACAGCCGCTTCTATCAGGCTTTCTCGCGCGAGGGCCGTGAGCGGCTCGATACACTGATGCCTTTAATCCTCAAGACATGCGCGAAGACCGATGATCCGGACACGGCCATCGGCCGGGTGTTGTTCGTGATCGAATCCATCGGTCGGCGCTCTGCCTACCTGGCCCTGCTGAGTGAAAACTCCCTTGCACTCTCTCAGTTGACCCGGCTGGTAAGCGCCTCCAGTGAGATCAGTCACTGGATTGCGAATCATCCTGTGGTCCTGGACGAACTGATCGATCCGATTGCAACTTATCGACCACAGAATAACAAGGAGATCGAAGAGGAACTGCGGCGCAAACTCGGCCCGCCTGATGAATATGATCTTGAGGCCGCCATGGAAACGCTGCGGGAGTATCGTGAGGCCTACAGCCTTCGGGTAGCTGCCGCCGATGTAGCCGGACTGATTGATATCGACGGCGTCACGGCATCGCTCAGCGCCCTTGCCCAGGCGCTGTTGTGCCAGGCACTTACCCTTGCTAAACGGACACTGCAGGCACCCAAGCAACCACAAACGGACACCGAACTGGGCATCGTTGCGTACGGCAAGCTCGGCAGTCAAGAGCTTGGATATCACTCGGATCTCGACATCGTCTTTCTCTATGAACAGTCAGAATCAGAAAGCGCCCCAGCTATCGCGGCGAGACGTCATTACTTCGGCAGGCTGGTACAGCGGCTGGTACATATCCTCACCACCCATACACCAGCCGGTGAGGTGTATTCCATTGATACGCGGCTTCGGCCGAGCGGGAACGCCGGAACTGTGGTCACCCCCATCAAGGCCTATCACGAGTATCTTTCTTCATCCGCCTGGACTTTTGAACATCAGGCACTGGTCCGTGCCAGGATCGTGACAGGAAGCGAAGACCTGAGAAAGCGTTTTGAAAACATTCGGCGCAGCATACTCTGCCAACGACGTGAATCCGCCAGCCTGCAAAAGGCGCTACGTGATATGCGCCAGCGGATGCAGCAGCACCATTCGCGTACGAGTAAACCCGGATTTGATCTCAAACACGGCCGCGGAGGGCTGATTGACATCGAGTTCCTGTGCCAGTACCTCGTGCTTAGATTCGCCCAGCAGAATCCGGCGTTGACGAAGTATCGGAGTAATCTGGAGATTATTTCCGAGCTCGAGACATCCGGCAAAATTCCGGGCGAGGACGCAGAGACTCTTTCAAGGACGCTGCGGCTCTACCTTGCGAAAGACAACGAACTCAAACTCGGCCGTCGTCAAGCCCATTTACCCGCTCAGGCTTTCCGGCCCGAACGCGAGGCAGTCAGCAAACTCTGGCAACAATACCTCGAATCGAACTCGCCCTGACCCGGTTGCGAAACCCATCGAGCCCCGGGGGCTTTGATCAGATAGAATTCTCGTTCTCTATGGTTCGACTGTGGCACGAATGACCGACGGCTTTGCAATTTCACTGGTAGTGGGCGCTTTCCACCGAGAATCCTGCGAGGTCATGGTGAGCGAAGCACTGTCGGTGGCAAGCGCCCTGGGGCTTGACGTGCGCGATGAGGTCTGGGTGCCGGGGTCCATGGAGAAACCGCTTGCGGCAAAGCGACTGCTGGAGCGCGACGATATTGACGCCGTGGTGGTCCTGGGGATTATTGAGAAGGGCGAGACTGCGCACGGCCACGTCATGGGGCAGGCGGTGATCCAGACACTCATCGATCTGCAACTGGAGACAAATAAACCGGTAGGTGTCGGCATACTGGGCCCGGAAATTCTGCCCGACCAGATCCCGCCGCGCCTCGGGCCATATGCGCAGTCCGCGGTACGGGCTGTACATGCGATGTTGAGCCCTTAGTACCGGGCGCACCATCCATTCCCAGGTTTTGTAATAATGCGCGGCCGGCCTCCTACATCTGGCTACCAAGAAAAATCTCATAACAGGAAAACGCGATGTCATTTTCAGATCGTGACGGTGTAATCTGGTTTGACGGCCAGATGGTGCCTTGGCGTGATGCACAAGTACATGTGCTCACCCACACCCTCCACTACGGGCTGGGTGTATTCGAGGGCGTGCGGGCCTACCAGACAGACCGGGGAACGGCCATCTTCCGGCTGGCGGACCATACCGACCGGTTCTTTGGATCGGCCCATATCCTCGGAATGAAAATCCCCTACGACGCCAAGACCCTGAACGACGCTCAGGTTGCGGTGGTCCGGGAAAACGGTCTGGCCAGTGCCTACCTGCGGCCGCTCGCATTTTACGGCTCGGAAGGCATGGGGATCCGCGCCGACATGCTGCAGACTCATATCGCAATTGCCACCTGGGAGTGGGGGGCTTACCTTGGCGAGGAGGGCCTCGAAAAAGGTATCCGTGTTCGCACCTCCTCATTCACTAGACATCATGTCAACATCACCATGTGCCGGGCCAAAGCCTGCGGCAACTACATAAACTCGATCCTTGCGCTTCAGGAGGCCTTATCCGCCGGTGCGGATGAGGCCCTGATGCTGGACTCGTCGGGTTATGTGATGGAGGGTACCGGGGAAAACATCTTTGTGATTCGAAACGGCGTGGTCTACACCCCTGATCTTACCTCCGCGCTGGAAGGAATTACCCGAGATACGGTCATCCGTCTCATCGCCGAGGCGGGACTCGAACTCATTGAAAAAAGAATTACGCGTGATGAGGTCTATGTTGCCGATGAGGTGTTCTTTACCGGAACCGCGGCCGAGGTCACACCAGTTCGAGAACTTGACGGCCGGCAGATCGGTAACGGTAGCCGCGGCCCGATAACCGAAATGCTGCAGGCACGCTATTTCGACTGCGTCCAGGGTCGCGATAGCCAGCACGATGACTGGCTGACCTTTGTCTGACCCGAATTCAATGAATGCCTCCGGCCCGACAGTTTCTAAAGAACCCGCCTCCCATCCGGTCCGACAAATCCGGCAGGCGGATCTGCCATTGCATTGCCCCCCAGATGACAGCGAGCTTTGGAATCAGCATCCCCGGGTCTATCTGCCTATCACTCCAGGCGAAACAGCACTGTGTCCTTACTGTGGTAACCGCTTTTTCCTGCCCGAGCACAACGCCTGACACCCATCTGGTTGTCGGACCCGGGGACTGATCATCATCCCGATTGAATCCGCGTCTCGAGTGCTGGTCATCGGTCCCGCCTGGATCGGGGACATGGTGATGGCGCACTGCCTGTTCCAGACACTGAAGTCAAGACAGGTGGATCCCGCCATCACGCTCGCAGCACCGCCGGCCACTGCACGGCTCGCACATCGGATGCCCGAAATCGACGAGATTGTTGAGACGCCGTTCCAACATGGCCGTCTGCACATCACCGATCGCTTCAGGATCGGCCGTTCTCTTCGTGGTCACCACTTTGATCAGGCTATCATTCTGCCGGGCTCGCTGAAAGCCGCCCTGCTCCCCTTTTTCGCGAAGATTCCGATACGCACCGGCTACCGAGGGGAGTCCCGGTGGGGGCTAATCAACGACCCACGGCCTAGGCCGTCCACCAAGGAGGATCCGATGGCGGCGCGCTTCGTCCAGTTGGGCCTTGCCGCAAATGCGCCAGCGGTCTCGACCTACCCGCATCCACACCTCGCCACCCGTCCCGACAATGTGCAGCAGGTCTTCCAACGGATCGGCAAAAGCATTGCATCAGTCCCCGCCATCGCAATCTGCCCCGGGGCGGAATTCGGCCCCGCCAAGCGTTGGCCGGAACATCATTTTGCTGTCGTGGCTAATCACTTTCTGACGCAAGGTTGGCAGGTCTGGTTACTGGGCGGTGAACGCGATCGGACAGTGGCACAGAAGATTATCGAGAACTGTCTTGAACCAAAACATTGCGTTGACTTGACAGGGCGTACCAGCATCGATGAAGCCATTGACCTTCTCGCCCATGCAAGTGCCGCGGTCAGTAACGACTCCGGTCTCATGCACGTCGCCGCAGCTACCGGGACGCCCGTGGTCGGTATCTTTGGCGCCTCCAGCGAGCATCACACGCCACCGCTCGGGCCCATGGCGGCAACGGTGTCCCTATCCCTTTCCTGTCGACCCTGCTTTGCAAGACACTGCCCCTTAGGCCACAAACAATGTCTCGAAACTCTGGAGCCTGATCGTGTAATCGCATCGCTATCGGCCCTGCTCGAAAAACCGTCTCAGTAGCCGACCGATATAATCGGCAGATATTTCTCCCTTAGAAAATCTCGTGAACGCCAAAACCTTATCCGTACTGGTTACCGGTGGCGCCGGTTACATCGGCTCCCACACTACCCGGCAACTTGTCGCAGCCGGACACCAGGTGACGGTGGTGGATAACCTCTACAGCGGACACCGGTGGGCGGTTTCACCTGAAGCCGATTTTCATGAGTACGACGCTGGGGACCGCGTCGCAATGCGGGCGTTGATGCGATCCCGGCACTTCGACGCGGTGATTCATTTTGCAGGACACATCGTAGTTCCAGAATCGGTGTCGGACCCAGGCAAGTATTACCGGAACAACGTCCTGGGATCGCTTAACCTCATTGAGTGCTGCGAGGAAGCCGGTGTGGGTCTCTTTGTTTTCTCATCGAGCGCCGCGGTCTACGGCAACCCTGCAACGATTCCTGTTCACGAAGAAACGCCGACCAATCCGATCAATCCATACGGGCGCACCAAACTGATTACCGAATGGACCCTCAAGGACTTTGCCGAGCGAACCGGATCGAACCTACCGCTGCGATATGTGGCACTTCGATATTTCAACGTTGCGGGCGCCTCCCTTGACGGCGCTCTCGGTCAGGCAACACCGGAGGCCACCCACCTGATTAAGGTTGCCTGTGAGGCCGCCTGCGGTAAACGCGATTCGGTATCAATTTTCGGAACCGACTACGACACCGAAGACGGTACTTGCATTCGTGACTACATACACGTGGAGGATCTTGCGGCGGCACACCTGGGAGCGCTTGACTATCTGGCAACAGGTGGAAACTCTGCGGTGCTGAACTGTGGCTATGGCCATGGCTACAGCGTTCGTGAAGTCCTTGATATGGTACGCAAGGTTAGCGGTAACGACTTCAGTATCCGGGAGACCGGCCGCCGAGACGGTGATCCTGTGTGCCTGATATCGGATAACCGATCCATCCGCAAGCTGCTGACGTGGGCGCCACAACATAACGACCTGGAGCTGATCTGCTCAACGGCGTTTCAATGGGAGCGCGCCAAACAAGGACCGAAATCCCGGAAAGGGTAGAATAGTCGGTCATAGGTAGCACTGCAGACCGTCAGAACGCCCATGAAGCTCGCGCTTTGCTTGTATAAGTATTTCCCCTACGGTGGCCTCCAGCGGGACTTTCTTCGCATTCTTAAAGAGTGCCACCAGCGCGGTCATTCGGTGCATGTGTATACCTCCGAATGGCAGGGGGAGCGCCCAAACGGTGTTGTCTTACATGTTCTCCGATCCAGTCGGATTGGGGGCAATCATGTCCGCGACCGGCGTTTTTTTAGCCGCCTGCAAAAAGCCCTGTCGAACACCCAATTCGATGCCGTCATCGGCTTCAACAAGATGCCGGGTCTGGACCTCTATTACGGTGCGGATTTTTGCTATCTTGGCAGAACAGCGCCTCAGCACCGTCCACTTTACCGTTTTATGCCGCGGTATCGTCATCACTATGCATTCGAACGTGCGGTCTTCAGTCGAGACAGTGAAACCCAGATTCTGTCCCTGTCCCGTCGGGAGAAGAGTGTTTACCAGCAGTACTACGGTACACCCGAAGAGCGATTCCACATGCTCCCAGCCACACTCGATTTCGACCGCAAGCCGGCGACAGACCGCTCTGGAATTCGTGCGAGTATCCGGCAAGATCTCAATGTCGCTTCATCCGACATACTGTTGTTCTTTATCGGCTCCGGATTCAAAACCAAGGGACTTGACCGCGCGCTTATGGCGCTTGCCCATCTACCCGACGACCTGGCAGAGCAAACCCACCTCGTGATCGTCGGCCAGGATCAGGCAGGGCCATACCAGCGCCTGGCGCAAAAGCTGGGCGTAGCGGACCGTGTGCAGTTTTTAGGCGGGAGAACCGATATCCCGGATCTATTGGCCGCGGGTGACCTTTTGATTCATCCAGCCCACGCGGAAAATACTGGTACCGTTCTGCTTGAAGCCATCGCTGCAGGCCTACCGGTGATCGCAACCGATGTCTGCGGTTATGCGGACCATATCGTCAAAGCTGTTGCAGGGAAAGTACTGGTATCCCCCTTTGATCAGGACGAGTTAAACCGTGAACTTGCGGCCGCGCTCGTGTCAGCGGATCGTGATACCTGGTCACAAAACGGCCAACGCTATGGCGCCGATCCGAATCTCTACCATATGCCCACAAGCGCTGTTGACGCCATCGAGTCGGCGGTACAACGCCGACAGCAAGGCGCGCCCACCGAAAAGCCGGTCACCAATTCCTGGGTGTATCTGCGCCGTGATCTCGACAGCCTTGGGGACTTCCACCAAATCATGGCCGTCGAGGGAGAATCGTTTCGCGAAGCGCCAGGCCGTAAAACTGTGCGTTTTGCCAAGGACAGGAAAAACTATTTTCTGAAGACCCATACGGGTGTCGGCTGGCAGGAGATCATCAAGAATCTCTTCTACTTCCGCCTGCCGGTGCTCGGTGCCATGAACGAGTGGCATGGTGCCCACCATCTGCAGCGGTTGGGGATCGATACGCTCACCCTTGCCGGATATGGTACCGAGAGTGGCAACCCTGCGAGACGGCGCTCATTCATCATTACTGACGAGATCTTGGATACGCAGAGTCTCGAAGAGTTCTGCAGCACCTGGCGGAAGCGACCGCCGCGTCAAGCACATGAGATTCGCTACAAACGCTGGCTGATCCAGAGTCTCGCCCAAATTGCGCGGCGCCTACACAACAGTGGCGCCAACCACCGGGACTTTTATCTCGTTCATTTTCTGCTCCAGCCAGGTGTTGTAAATGGAAAACTGCATGCCGATGCGAGCCGGATTTTCGTCATCGACCTGCACCGAATGCAATTGCGTCGGCCTGGTCACACCCCTAAACGCTGGAAAATCAAAGACGTTGCGGGGCTCCACTATTCAAGCATGGACCTTGGGCTCACCACCCGCGACCTGTTGCGCTTTATCCGTCTTTATTCCCAGGCCCCCCTGCGGGAAACCCTGGACCGTGATCGACAGTTCTGGAAACGGGTAGAACGTCGGGCAAACCGTCTGTATGCCGCTGAGCAGCGGCGATTACCGGCCAGCAACATTGTCCCAGCCCAGACGCTGCATAGCGCCGGCACGCAACCCTGACCAACGGCTATCGCGTGACCACGCACGCCGGTGGGACTGCTGATTTCGCGCAGCTCAAGAACGATGTTGAGTCGTGGCGAATCTGCGGACTTCAAGGAGCATTTGTGTCCCGATACGGATCGCCTATGCTTCAAAGTCTCCTGTCGCATCCGGACAGCAGCTTTGAGGAGCCCGGTGGCGAACTCATAAAAAGCGATGTCAAAACGACGCTGGCCAGCACCTCCTTCGATGGTGCGCGCTTCGTCGTCAAGCGCTACAACTGTAAGAATGCCTGGCACCGGCTTCGGCTGGCCGTTTCCAAATCCCGCGCCGAGCACAGTTTCTGGGCTGCACGGCAGTTCACCCGGATCGGCATCATCACCACCTCACCTGTTGCCTGGGCCCAGGAAACTTCGTTCGGGCTGCGCGCACGATCCTGGTTTGTCTATGAACATACTGGCAACAGCATCCGGGCAGATGCCCTGAACGATGGATCTGATCCCCAACAGATCGAACAGATGCTGAGCACTATGGTCCAGAACCTGGTAAGGATGCGCAAACATAGGCTCTCTCATGGAGACATGAAACCACCAAACATATTAATAACTCCGGACAGAACAGTGCTGCTCGATCTGGACGGGGTACGCCAGCACACGGATCCCAAGGTCTGCGAGAGAGCGCTCGCCAAAGACACCGCCCGATGGATACGGTGGTGGGAAAAGAACGATCCTCAACCAAGGATTGGGGAAAGGTCCAGGACCTTGCTGAAGGCCGCAGGCTTTGCCGTGAACTGAAGGCACTATTGAGCCCGGCCCTCAGTCCGCCACGCGAATGCGTGCGGCAAAAAACGGATGATCGGATGGCCCCGCCGGTCTTGACCACGCGCTTTCGACCGTGAGGCCGCGAACCCAAATCATGTCCACCCTGCTTCCCTCATCAAGACCCAAGAGCGCATCTTCGGCGTCTGGAGGCATCCAGCGACGCATCGTGGCATGATCTTTGCCGGCATTGAAATCTCCCAATAGTACGGCGCGGGGATAACGGGCAAAGGTACGCATAACCTCCTCAAGCGGTGCCTCACCCTCGACGGGCTTTGACAGGTGGGTATTGATAACCACCAGTGCAGTTCCCCCGAAATCAAAGTGGTACACCGTCAGATTCCGATGAGCTCTGCCAGTCGAGGGAAAAAGTGGCGTAGCCTCCCAAGCCACCGTTTGGAAGCGGCTGATCAGGCCGTTACCACGCTGCGCAAAAAACAAAAGCCGTCTTGTGGGCGAGAAGTGGACTGGACGGTTCAGCATACGACCGAGTCGATGCACCTGGTCATACCGCCGCAAAGGGCTGGTCCCCTCTACTTCCTGTAGACCCACAACATCGCAAGTCTTAACCAGATCCGCAATGCGATCCAGATTTTTTCTACTGTCCGTCCCCCGGGCACGGTGAATGTTGTAGGTCGCAACACTGAATGACGGACCCTGAAATAGACTGGCTTCGTGGTCAGTATCGAGCGTGCCGCCCCGAGCCATCCTTACCGGCCACGCCCGGCTCCCCAAAAATATCCCGATCAGCGCGAACGCCAACACGATGATCCACGATACGCTCATATCGGTGCACCTTGGTCGATTGGGGAGAAGAGCATCAGCAAAAATGCAGGCCCGCGACGTGTTTATACTGCGTTTCTTAAAAGGGCTAGTATGACAATTGATTCTAACGTGGCCCCGTGTAACCTCCGAAGCGGACGGCGCTTATGAAAACGGCTTTTGCCAGCGATCCCAGATTTGAAGACCACGACACCGGTCACGGACACCCGGAACGGGCATCTCGGCTGTCGCATACGCTCAAACACCTTAAAACACAGAGTTGGTTTTCGTCTCTGGACAATGTCCCCGCCGTCGATTGTGAGCCGGAGTGGCTGGCTTCTGTACACCACCGTGGGCTGATCGAGCGTGCACGTGTCAGTTGTGAAGAGGGACTGCCGTATCTCGACACCCCTGATGTCGCCATCTCTGGCGTGTCTTTTGATATTGCCTGTCTTGCTGCGGGCACGGTGCTCAACCTTGCGGATGCGGTCGCTTCAGGCCGCTCAGATAACGGTTTTGCCCTGATTCGCCCGCCCGGTCACCACGCCGAATACGACGCGGCTTTGGGCTTTTGTCTCTTCAACAATATTGCGATCGCCGCCCGGTACCTGCAGCAACAGCACAGGCTGGAGAAAATCTTGATCCTCGACTGGGACGTACATCACGGCAATGGTACTCAGCATCTGTTTGAAGAGGATCCCAGTGTTTTTTATGTAAGCACCCATCAGTACCCGCATTACCCGGGAACCGGGTCATATTCGGAGACCGGCATTGGTGCGGGCAAAGGGAGCACCCTCAACTGCCCAATGGACGCGGGTGCCAACAACGAGGCCTATACCGAAGTGTTCACTGAAAACATCCTGCCGGCTGTCGAACTTTTCAAGCCCGATATCATTCTGATCTCCGCGGGATTTGATGCGCATCAGGCAGACCCCCTCGGCAGCATCAATCTGACCACTGAACATTACGCATGGATGACAAAACGGCTTATGGAGTGCGCGGATCGTCACTGCAACGGCCGGATCCTATCGGTACTGGAGGGTGGCTACGATCTCGACGCGCTGGCTTTAAGCGTTGCGAGTCATATCAAAACGCTCAAACACTTCGACGACGCTCCCTGACTGCCAACCCTTTAGGCCAAAACCGACAGAACGATCGAAAGCGTGACCACTGAGACCGCCGTGCTCAGCACTACTGCAGTGCCGGCCAGAGCTTGCCCACACTCATAACGCTCCGCGAAAAGGTAGGTGTTGATGCCGACGGGAAGCGCCGCCATCACTACCATGACCGCCTGCCAGACCGGCGGCAATCCTAGCCAGTGCGAGACCCACCACACCAGTAAAGGCAGCAGCAGGTTCTTGACCGCGACCACCGCCAGAGCGCGGCTGAACACGCCCTCGACGGCGTAAAAACTGAGCGCACTACCCAGGGCAAAAAGCGCGCACGGCACCGCTGACTGGCCGATCAAGGCGATGATCTCTGATATCGGACCGGGCAGTGAAAGCCCCGACAGATTGACGGCAGCGCCCAAACCAATCCCCAGCAGGTACTGGTTCGCGACAATGCTCTTGAACACGGGCCACCCGATCGGCACACGGTGATCCCGCTGCTTGGCACTTTCCTGAATCACAATCATCGGTGCAAAAAAGATGGGCGCCTGGAACGCCACGAGAAGAAAAAGCGGTACGGTGGCCGCCTCTCCAAAGGCGGTCATCACCAAAGGAATACCAAGGGGAATAAAGTTTCCGTAACTGCATCCAAACGCGAATACACCGACTTCCCCTATAGGCCGACCTGAGGCCGTGCGCATCAGCCAGAACACCGTCAGAAACGAACCGAGGGCACAAGCAAAAAACCCAAGCACATAATCCCAAGGCATTTGCACCGGCAGAGTCACCGTACTCATGGCTTTAAACAACAGCAGCGGTATCGCAATGTTGAATACATAAAGAGACAGGCCCCGTACCGCACCTGAATCCAGCCAGCGAAAGGCGCCCACGAGATAGCCCAGAACCACAACACCGAAAACCGGTACGATCACATCAACGACTACCGGCAATATCATGGCTAAATGTTATGCAGAAGTAATGATTCGACTTTCATGCGACTGACTTTAACGGGCTGTCGACCGCAGGGATAGCCACCGAACACAGGAGTTGATTTGCCTTGCTTATGCCGCACGGTTAGATTTAGCCTCTATAGACAGGAGTCCAGCAACCTCCTGCAGACGATAGGCGCTGACGGGGAAGAGTAATCGGGCATGCCCGTGCACCCAGAGACCGGGGGGAGCTGAAATCCCCGGGCCGGGTCTCGATAAAAATCACCCCTGAGCCGCTGACCGAACCCTACAGCTGACCAACAGCATGGGGCAGTAGGCTCAGCCGACTGACCTTCGAGACAGGTCCGGGACACGAAACGTGTGCCAAGGCCGGGCAACAGCCCAGGCAAAGCCGGGTGGTACCGCGCGCGCGCCCCTCTCCCCGAGGAGGTTCGAATCGCCCCGGAGCAGATAAACCCGGTGAGGGGACCAGAACGCGCGAGTCAGCATGAGTTTCAGCAAAGTCGATACACGCTATGACGGCCCGGCCCTGGAGCAGGGCATTCTTGAATTCTGGCGGGACCAGACGGTGTTTGAGAAGAGCCTGCAACACAGTGCGGGCAGGCCCCTTTTTACTTTCAACGATGGGCCGCCCACCGCCAACGGCAAACCCGGCATCCACCACGTCCTCGCACGCAGTTTCAAGGATATTTATCCCCGCTACAAAACGATGCAGGGTTTCCATGTGCCGCGAAAAGCCGGCTGGGACACGCATGGTCTGCCGGTCGAACACGAGATCGAAAAAGAACTCGGCATTTTTGATAAAAAGGAAATTGAAAAAGCGGTTGGGGTGGCTGAATTCACCCGCCGGTGTCGCGACTCGGTCATGCGATACATCAGTGATTGGGAGGCCATGACCGAGCGAATGGGTTTTTGGGTGGACCTAGATCAGGCCTATTACACCCTTGATAACCAGTACATTGAGTCTGTCTGGCATCTGCTGAAAGAGATCTGGGATCGGGGCCTCATCTATCAGGATTACAAGGTCGTCCCCTACGATCCTCGAATCGGCGCAACGCTGTCTTCCCATGAGGTTGCGCAGGGCTACCGCGAAACCGTTGACCCCTCGGTCACGGTCCGCTTCCAGCTTGTCGATGACGATATATCGTTCCTTGTCTGGACCACCACGCCGTGGACACTGCCATCCAACCTCGCGCTCGCCGTGGGCGCCGATATTGATTATGTCTATGTCAATGTCAGTGGAGAAACCCTGATCCTGGCAAAGGCCCGAA
Source organism: Pseudomonadota bacterium (assembly GCA_018661145.1). GTDB lineage: Bacteria > Pseudomonadota > Gammaproteobacteria > Arenicellales > UBA868 > UBA868. The sequence continues at coordinate 17,645 of JABJIU010000242.1, forward strand.
TCTCTGAGGTGCTGGGCGACAACGACTTCCAGATACTGAAAACGGTAAAGGGTAGCGAACTACTGGGTCTTCACTACCATCGGCTGTTTGATCACCTTGACGCTCCCGGTGACATTTGCCGCGTACTGCCCGGTGACTTCGTAAGTACTGACGATGGCACCGGTATCGTGCATGTTGCGCCCGCGTATGGTGTGGACGATCTAGCACTGGGACAGGCGCACGGTCTGCCGGTGGTACACGGTGTTGGCCTGGACGGCCATTTCGTTGAAGCGGTGGAACCGGTCGCCGGGATGTTCTTTAAAGATGCCGATCCTGTGATCATCGACTTGCTGCGGGAACGGGGAATGCTCTTCAAAGCGGAAGAGTACAGCCACAACTATCCCTTCGGCTGGCGGACGGGTGACCCGCTTATCTACTATGCCAAAAACGCGTGGTATATCCGGACCACCGCCGTTCGGGAACGCATGGTCGCGCTGAACGGAACAATCAATTGGGTACCGGAATCGATCCGCGACGGCCGTTTTGGCAACTGGCTCGAGCACAACATTGACTGGGCGTTATCGCGAGAACGATTTTGGGGCACGCCCCTGCCACTGTGGACTGACGGTGAGGGTGATTACCTCTGTATCGGGTCTGTCGAAGAACTCGAGTCACTTTGCGGTACCTCGCTGAGTGAAACCGATCTGCATCGCCCCGCGATCGATGAGATCGAATTCACCCATCCGGAAAACGGCCGACGCTATCGGCGTGTCCCCGAAGTCATCGACTGCTGGTTCGACTCGGGCGCAATGTCTTATGCCCAGTGGCATTACCCCTTCGAAAACCAGGAGACTTTTGCCCAGCATTTTCCGGCGGACTACATCTGTGAGGCTATCGACCAGACCCGCGGTTGGTTCTACAGCCTGCACGCCATCGCCGCGCTTGTCTCGGACAGTGTGGCCTACCGCAACTGTATCTGCCTGAGTCATATCGTCGACGAAGACGGCAAAAAAATGTCCAAGTCGCTTGGCAACATCGTCAATCCTTACGATGTCTTTGATCATATCGGCGCGGATCCTCTGCGCTGGTATTTTCTGGCCCGACTCGCACCAGAAAGCCAGAAGCGGATTTCCGTTGAAATTGTGCGCGAGGTCGCCAGTTCTTTTGTCAACACGCTGTGGAACACCTATGCGTTCTTTACGCTCTACGCCTCGCTCGATGATATCGATCTCGATGAGGAGGTTGCGCTTGCCGATCGCCCGGAAATTGATCGATGGGCGCTGGCGCTGACGCACCACACGGTTCGGACCGTCACTGCTGCCATGGACGCTTACGATGCCCGCAGTGCTGGGCAGGCGCTTGAGAACTTTGTGGACCAACTCAGCAACTGGTATATCCGGCGCAACCGTCGTCGATTCTGGAAGAGCGAAGCCGGAACTAATAAGCAGTCTGCCTATCTAACGCTATATGAGTGCCTCGACACCTTGCAACGACTGATCGCACCCTTTATGCCGTTTCTTGCCGAGTCGATGTATCAGAATCTGGTGTGTTCGCGCGACTCAACCGCTCCGATCAGCGTGCACATGAGCGAGTGGCCTGAGGTTCCGGATGCATGGCAGAACACGGCGCTCCGAGAAGCCACCGAAGTCATTCAGGCTATCGTAGCCCTCGGGCGGGGCGCCCGGGAAGCAAGCCAGATACGAGTCCGCCAACCACTGGCCAGACTCCTGGTCAGAGTACCCACGGAAGAGGCGCGTCAGGCTGTGCAGGATCATGAACAGCAGGTTCTGGAGGAGCTCAACGTCAAATCCCTGGAGTTCATTGCAGCTGACGCCGAGTTGGTAACCTACCGGATCAAGCCCAACTTGCCGCGTCTTGGAAAACGCTACGGCAAACGCATTCCGGCCATCCGACAAGCGTTGGTCGAGGCGGACGGTGGCGCCATTGCGGTAGCTTGTGCTCGTGGTGAGGGGATCACACTCGACATCGACGGAGAAAGCATCGCTTTTGAATCTGAAGACCTGCTCATCGAAACCGAGTCGGCGGAAGGCTATGCC
>JABJIU010000190.1 GCA_018661145.1 Pseudomonadota bacterium
ATGTCCTGACGCTGATAAAAAGCTTTAATGGTTTGATCTGTCATCTAGCTCTACTCATGAAAACGGTCTGCATGTGAGGTCTACCCAGGAAGTTCCACCTTTGGATGATTGGCTAATAAGAACGTGATCCTAGTATATCTATCGAATCCGTACGGGCGAATGAGCGAAACCGCCCCAAGGGTGAGTCAGCGTTCCGCTGAGGTGGATCCCGACTTCACGATACTGCTCGACCCCTGAAGGAACCGCTATCAGCGGCTGGGGAGGTCTTTGAGGTGCAGGCATCTTGTGGGATAGATGCGGCAGGGAAAATAGACTCAGTCCTGCTCGGCGCCGTGGGACGGGAATTCGCCGAAGATTGTCTCGCTACAAACTTCGTTGCTTACTGAGCAGGCTCCAGCCTGCGCGTAAAATCAGCGCTTGGAGTATTGAGGTGCTTTACGGGCTTTGTGCAGTCCGACTTTCTTACGCTCGACCTTGCGTGAGTCGCGCGTTACGTACCCGGCTTTCCGTAGAGGCCCACGCAACGTCTCGTCGTAACTTAGCAGGGCTCGGGTTATTCCGTGGCGAATTGCGCCGGCCTGGCCAGTGCCACCCCCACCGGTCACTCGGATCGTGATATCGAATTTGTCATTGAGTTCGGCGGTGTCGAGCGGTTGGCGAACCACCATTCTGGCAGTCTCGCGGCCAAAGTATTCGTCTAGCGTGCGGCGGTTGACCGTAATACTGCCCGAGCCGCGAGTGAGATAAACACGGGCCACTGATGACTTCCGTCGGCCTGTTCCGTAATGAATTTCGCCTGTCTGTGCCAATGTAATCGTCCTTTTCCTTATCGCTGATTTAGGTGTTGCTAAATCTCCAGCACTTTGGGCTGCTGGGCCTGATGATTGTGTTCCGGTCCTGCGTATACCCTGAGTTTTGCAAACATTGACCTTCCGAGGGGATTTTTGGGGAGCATGCCTTTCACCGCGTTTTCAATGACTCGCGTTGGATGCTTCCTAAGCTGGTCACCCAAGACCACTTCTTTGATCCCGCCGGGGTATCCGGAATGCCGGTAGTAACGCTTGGCTTCGGCCTTGTTACCCGTTACCCGGATCTTCTCAGCATTCACAATCACGATGTGATCACCGGTATCCACGTGAGGCGTGTACTCAACTTTATGCTTGCCACGAAGCCGCGACGCGACCTCGCTCGCAAGCCGCCCCAGAATCTTGTCAGTGGCATCCACAACATACCATTCTCTCTGTACGGTCTCAGACTTGGCGCTGAAGGTTTTCATCAGGATCTTGGTTTTTGCGCAAAAACGAGGCGCGGATGGTACTAGAAGCCAACCGTCGAGGCAAGTATTTCTGCTTAAAACGTCTTGAATACCGGGATTCGGCCACAAATCTGGCCCGGGGGCGACAGTATCGTTTCTAGGCGATTCAGACAGGGTCTGCGGCATGTTAACTCGCTGGGGAGGAATCAATTAACTCAATCCAGTGCTGGACCGGCGTAGGGCTGCCCGATGCCAGATGTGCCAGACAGCCAAGATTGGCGGTCACGATCAACTCTGGCCCGTCTTGGTTCAGATCGGAGATCTTCTGATCGAGAAGACGAATGGAGAGTTCCGACTGCAAAACCGAATAAGTTCCCGCCGCACCGCAGCACAAATGACTGTCGCGGGTTGAAACCAGATCCGCTCCCGCCGCTTTTAGAATTCGCTCAACTTTACCCCTGACACCCTGGCCATGCTGCAAAGTACACGGCGAATGGAAAGCCACTCTTCTTTGGGAAATTCGTCCGAGAGATGCTACGTCCTCAGCACTAACAAATTCAGATAGATCGACAGTCATCTCACTCACCCGTTTCGCCTTTTCGCAATAGATCGGATCATTTTTAAGGAGTTGGCCGTACTCGCGCACCGTCACACCGCACCCGCTTGCTGTCATCACGATCGCTTCGACGCCGTTTTCAATCTCAGTCCACCAGGCATCTATATTTCGGCGCATCGCGTCCAAAGCTGGATCTGTGTTGCCAAGGTGCAGCTGCAATGCGCCACAGCACCCGGCCTGATTGGCACTACGGACATCAACATTAAGTTTTGCAAGAACTCGCCGCGCGGCTGCGTTAATCTGGGGCGCCATCGCAGGCTGTACACAGCCGTCAAGCATCAGCACCCGCCGATTTCCGTGACTCTCAGGAACGATACCCACGGGGTACCTCTTCGGAATGTGGCGGGCCAAACTTTCCGGTAGGAACCCGCGCAGTGTCTGACCCAGCCGAAGCAAAAGACCAAACCACGGACCCAACATCAGATGCACCAGCAACCACCGAGCCAGGCGCTCAAACACCGGCCGTGGGCACAATTCATCTACCACCGGTCGGGCAAGTTCTACAAGACGGCCGTAGTCAACACCGGATGGACAGGTTGTCTCACAGGATCTGCAGGTGAGGCACCGGTCCAGATGCACTCTTGTAATCTTTGATGCTTCTTTGGTCTCGAGCAACTGCTTGACAAGATAAATCCGACCGCGCGGCCCATCCAGCTCATCTCCAAGCAACTGGTAGGTCGGACAAGTTGCTGTACAAAAACCGCAATGCACACACTTTCCAAGGATATCGCTTGTTTCTTTCCCAAACGAAGTCCCTTCAAACGCTGAGGCGAGTTGAACGTGCATGGTCAGTCGTGCGCAAACAGCCGGCCCGGATTGAGGACTCCAGCCGGGTCAAACGCTTTTTTCAGTCGGCGGTTAAGTTGAAGTATTGAACCCCTGGGGCTGCTGAAGTCCCTGTCCTGATCTGCGCTTCTGAAGCCCGTGACCCATCCCCCAAACGGCCGGACCAATTCAGTCAGCTCTTCAAGACGGGTATCCGCCTTGAGCCAGTAGAGTGAGCCACCCCAGTCAATAATGCTTCTGCCCGGTAGATCGATGGGGAGATCTTGCGGCTTCACATTGACCCGCCACAGGGGTAAATCTTCTAAAAAGAAGTCAAGTTGGTGCTCTTTCAATCGCCTCCAGAAGATATCTCCACTCGCGTCCAGCTCGCCGCCAAGTTCATCCCCAGCCGCTTTGACCGCGACCTCGCTTCCGGAAAGACGTACCCGCAAGAGGCCGTCGTGGAACGCGCTGGCCGACACCGGCAGGGGTCAGCTCAGGAGACTCGTCATCACCCCAAAGGCAGCATCCGAACGCATTTCGTAAGTACGGGTCTCGATGCAGGCGGGCGATGGCAAGACTTTGAGCGAAACCTCGGTCAGGATGCCGAGCGTTCCCATAGATCCTGTCATCAGCCGGGCAACATCGTAGCCAGCCACATTCTTCATGACCTCGCCGCCAAAACGCAAGACGTCCCCCTTGCCGTTGAGACAACGCACTCCGAGGACAAAGTCCCGCGCCGCGCCACGATAAGGGCGGGATGGGCCCGATAATCCAGACGCTATCGTCCCACCGATCGTGGCTTCCTCTCCAAACGCGGGCGGTTCAAACGGCAGCATCTGGCCGGATGCCGAAAGCGTGTCCTGAAGGTCTTTCAGGGGAGTCCCAGCACGCACGCTGACCACCAGCTCCGTAGGCTCATAGTGCACTATGCCCTCGATACCACGAACAGAACAGGGTGTACCGCGCGGCTTACGACCCAGAAATCGTTTAGTGCCGCCGCCGGTGACACAAAGGGGTTCGCGTTCGCGGACTGCTCTTTGGACCTGCTCCTGGACGATCGCTACTGCACTATCGGAGTCGTGAGGCATGCTAAAACCGCGGCAGTTCCGGGTGGGCCAGCTTGCCTTTATGAACATGCATCGCATTGAATTCCGCACATCGGGCAAGTGTTGGCACGGCTTTGCCGGGATTAAGCAGGCCGTTGGGATCAAAAACCGCTTTCAGTAGATGAAACTGTTCGAGTTCGTTCTGGCCAAACTGCACACACATCTGATCGATCTTTTCCAGCCCGATTCCGTGCTCGCCCGAAATCGTACCCCCGACGCTGACGCACAACTGCAGGATCTTGGCACCCAAGGCTTCGGTACGCTCAAACTCTCCTGGCTTTCCAGAATCATAGAGAATGAGGGGATGCAGATTACCGTCGCCGGCATGAAATACATTCGCAACCCGTAACCCGTACTCAGAAGCGAGTTGCGAGATACCCTTGAGCACCTCGCCCAGAGCGCGCCGGGGAATCGTGCCGTCTATGCAGTAATAGTCAGGTGAAATCCGCCCTACCGCCGGAAATGCATTCTTTCGACCTGACCAAAAGCGCTCGCGCTCGCTTTCATCCCGGGCAATATTCACGGAGCGGGCGCCGCATTCCAAAAGCAGTGCCGAAACCGCTTCCATCTCAGCATCAACCTCAGACTGTGTGCCATCCAGTTCGCAAAGCAAAATTGCGGCAGCGTCTCGCGGGTAACCTGCCTGAACAAAGTCCTCTGCGGCAATAATGGCTGGGGTATCCATCATTTCAAGGCCCGCAGGAATTATGCCCGCTGCAATAATGTCGGCAACTGCCGAGGCTGCTTCCTCAACGCTTTCAAAAGCTGCCATCAGCACCTTGGCAGTCGGTGGAGTCGGTAACAGCCGAACGGTGATTTCAGTGACCACCCCCAACATGCCCTCGGATCCGATAAAGGCTGCCATCAGGTCATAGCCCGGCTGATCAAGCGTCTCGCCACCGATCTCGATCACCTCGCCATCCATCAGGACTACCTCGGCAGCAAGGACATTGTGCACCGTGAGCCCGTACTTGAGGCAGTGTACCCCCCCTGCATTCTCAGCCACGTTGCCACCGATCGTGCAGGCAATCTGGGATGAAGGATCTGGGGCGTAATAAAGGCCGTGCGCGGCGACCGCCTCACTGATGGCAAGATTACGAACGCCCGGTTGAACCCGCGCAGTACACGCCAGGAGGTCAACCGAGAGAATCTGATTAAACCGCGCCATACTGAGTAGCACACCTTCAGGATGAGGCGTTGCACCACCGGAAAGACCGGTCCCGGCGCCCCTTGCGACCACAGGAACCGAATATGCCTGACACAACTCCATCACCGATCGGACCTGCTCCAGGGTGTCTGGCAAAACCACCACGCCGGGAAGCATCCGGTAAGCGGAAAGGCCATCACATTCGTAGGGACGGCGTTCATCCGGTGAGCGCAACACCGCTGCCTCGGGCAGTGCGGTCAGTAGTTCACTCAGGAAAGCCGGGTTAAGTGATTCGGTCAAGAATCCTCCAAAGCTGTCTTTGATCTCTTGCGTCAGTATGTCACAGTGCCTGACCTTGCTTAAGTCCAAGACCACGCTGGTCTGACCTCATCGTAGAGGAATCACGATTCTTTGGTTATGCTGTCGAAACCTTTATGTCAGCACCTGCATCGACCTGCCGCCATGAGCGAACCCACATCCATCATCGCCTCACTGAACATGACGCCACACCCAGAAGGTGGTCACTTTGTCGAGACATTCCGCGATTCAGCAAACAGCGTCAGTCTGATCTTCTACCTCCTTGAGGCAGGCGACAGATCACACTGGCACCGCCTCACAAAGGATGAAATCCTTCACTTTTATGATGGGGATGCACTAACGGTCCTGTTGTCCCCAGACGGCATTTCAGTCCAGGAGAAAACCCTTGGGCGAAGAGTCGCAGATCAACACTGCTATCATTACATCGTTCCCAGAGGTACCTGGTTCTCAATGCATTCAACCGGGGAATGGTCCCTGATCGGTTGTACCGTAGCGCCAGCTTTCACCTTTGATGACTTTGAACTTGCGCCCAAAGACTGGGCGCCTGGTAAAGGTGAGCCCTAACCTATCGACTGACAGAAGTTGTCAAACAGCAGGCGCGCATTGTCCTTGAACTGCGGCATATACTGAAGCGCCTCGTCCTCCATGACTTTGAGCGCTCCCGGACCCTTGACCTTATCCAGGGCCGCAGCATAGGCTGGAACCTCGTTCCACTCGCTGATGGTTTGGTCCTGCAATTCAACGTGGAACTGAATTCCCCAAGCGTGCTTCCCGACCCGCATTGCCTGCCAGATGCACTCCGGCGAACTTGCAAGCAACTCGGCCCCGGACGGGGGTTGCGTAACTGCCACGGAATGCCACTGTAGGCACTTCATTTGCGGCGCCAAGCCCTGCATGAGGGGATCATTGTGAGCGGCATCCGTCAGGTATACATCCAGAATGCCAATCTCTGGGGTGCCCTGCACCTCACATTTTCCATCCAGCGCGTCCGCCAGTAACTGGTGACCAAGACACAGGCCGAGGTACGGTTTTTGCAGATCCCGCACCCAGGTGCGAATGGCCTCCTTTTCGGCAACCAGCCAGGGGCACGTATCGGTATCCCAGACATCCATGGGACCGCCCATCACCCATAAAGCATCGAACCCGTCGAAGTCTGGGATCGCGTCCCCGGCATCCAACTCGACCGCCTGCCAGTCAATCCCCGATTCACTGAAGAACTTGCGAAAGATGCCCGGATGCTCGCAGGCGATATGCTGAAAGACGAGTACTTTCATGGCAAGGCGTGGGCGACGGGTTCAGTTCTAACAATCCAACGTATGGTCGCGCTCCCACTGACTGATAGCCGCACTGTAATTGCGCCAATCCTGATGTTTTAGTTTGGCATAACTATCGACCAATTCGTTGCCAAGACATGAGCGCAGCACCTTGCTTTTTTCAAATACTCTGATCGCATCCAACAGGTTCGTGGGCAGACGTCGTACGTTCTTTAGAGTATGACCCTCGGTATACATATTGATATCGAGCGGCTTGCCGGGATTGCGTTTACTGGCAATGCCGTCGAGTCCTGCTGCCAATATGCCAGCCTGCATGAGATAAGGGTTAGCGGCACCGTCCATTAGGCGCATTTCAAAGCGGCCAACATCTGGAACGCGGACCATATGTGTTCTGTTGTTGCCCCCATAGGTGATGGCATTGGGCGACCAGGTTGCGCCCGAAAGCGTCACCTGGGCATCAATCCGTTTGTAACTGTTAACCGTTGGGTTAAATACGGCCGTCAGCGCGTCCGCATTGTGCAGAACGCCTCCGAGAAACTCGTACGCGATCTTGGAAAGCCCCATCTTGTCGCGCGCGTTATGAAACAGATTCTTCTTGCCCGTCTTATCCCAGACCGAGACGTGGGCGTGACAACCATTGCCCGTCAGGCTTGAAAAGGGCTTCGGCATAAAGGTCGCACGAAGTCCGTGTTTTTCGGCAATCGCCTTTACCATGTATTTGAAGAACACATGACGATCTGCAGTGATCAATGCATCGTCATAGTCCCAATTCATTTCAAACTGGCCGTTCGCGTCCTCGTGGTCATTCTGATATGGCCCCCAGCCAAGAGCAATCATGCAGTCGCAGATCTCACTGATTACATCATAGCGGCGCATCAGTGCGGCCTGGTCATAGCAGGGTTTCTCCTGGGTATCACTGGGATCAGACAAAGACATGCCATCAGGACTCACTAGAAAGTATTCACACTCAACGCCCGTCTTCATGCGATAACCCAGCTTCGCCGCCTTTGCAATTTGTGCTTTCAGGGCCACCCGGGGAGAAGCCTCAACTGACTTTCCGGCCATCATAAGATCGCCTGCCAACCAGCCAACTTCGGGCTTCCATGGCAACTGGATCAGACTGGAAGGATCGGGAATCGAGAACATGTCCGGGTGGGCCGGCGTCATGTCTAGCCAGGCTGCAAAGCCGGCAAAACCTGCTCCGTCTTTCTGCATACCATTGATGGCCCGGGCAGGCACCAGCTTGGAGCGCAGCACACCGAACAGGTCCACAAAGCTAATCAGAAAATACTTGATCTTTTTTTGCTTGGCGACAGCGGCCAAATTGATTGCCATAGATACCATCCTCCCTTGAATTGTTTTCTAAAATGCAGTTCGTAAACTCTTATGCTATTGATGATCTCATGAGTTCGGATCAGGCTCAACGATGAATGAAAGAAACCGGATCGGCAGTTGATTAAGCTCTTCGGGGCCATGCGGGGCATCCGCATCAAAGTAAAGAGAGTCACCTCTGCTCATCTCGTAAACACGAGATCCGTGCCGGTAAACCATCACCCCTTCCAATATATAAATAAACTCGACTCCCTCGTGTTGAAACAACGGAAACACATCCGATGGCTCTGAAATCACAATCAAGTATGGCTCAACACGGGGTGTCCGATCACCCACCGAGTGGCCGAGCAGGTGATACTGATGACCTGCACGGGTGCCGCGCCGATCGATAACCAGGCCCTTGCCCTCCTTTACAAAAGATGCCTCACGGTCCTGCTCGTACTTCCTAAAAAGAGCTGTGACAGGCACATTAAGTGCGCCAGCCAGCGATTGCAGCGTCGTCAGAGAAGGTGATGTCTGACCGTTCTCGATCTTGGACAGCATCCCCGGTGACAAATGCGACTGACGAGCAAGATTTGCTATCGTCATGCCAAGTTGTGTCCGATACACTCGTACTTGCCTGCCGATCGCATCCTCAAGACGGGTTCCACGCTCCGGAGTCGGCGCGTTAGGATGCTTGTCGACGACTTCGAGAGGATGCCTTGAGGGTCTCGGACTCATGGACGGTCGTGAAGCCGTTTCACGTTATGGCCTGGAACCGGCACTCTAGTAATCGAACTCGTCGTGAGCGTAACGCTTCGAAGATCTTCAGGCTCAAGGTTATGAAGCCGTGTTTTACCAGTACATCTCGCCATCATGGACGCCTCACCGGCATTCGCATTCAATATCGCTTTAAGGCCCTCGGTGCGTTCGTTGACTGATCTATCCGATTGGAAGACAACCTGTCCTTCACTGATTTCACCGCCCATAGCAATAGCGGCGGTAACGCCATAGGTCACCACGCTCGCGCCCATGGCAATAAGACGTGCAGCATCGGTTCCGGATCGCACACCTCCACTGAATACCAGTGTAAGTACCTCTTCCTTTTTCCGATTCCTAAGTGCCATTACCGTCTCCACCAGCAGTTCAAAACTCGGCTGAGTAACTAGTTCTTCGTGCCAAGCTCCATAATTACCGGTACTGTCCAGCAGCAAAAAATCATACTCAGCCAAAAGAGCGAACTCTACCGCTGTCTCCACATCTTCGATCGACGAGATACTGATACCCCTTAAACCGTTCTTGCTGGAGATCGAAGCTTGTTTTGGCAATCCCTCTTGCCACCGCTGAATGTATCCGCCAGCTGTTGGATCGCAGGAGTCGCCTGAACTTAGGGTCTGCAGCCAGTTAATGCCTCGATTCGGTGGTGTGGCACCGACATAGCCCGCGCCATTGTCATCGATAGCCTGCCAGGCTGCCTGCCTGAGCTCTTCGGGCGCACCATCAAGGCCGCTAACAAGAAAAGGTTGTCTGAACTTCAGACCCTGACCAAGATCAATGTCGATACGACACGCCTCACGGTAGGGATCAATAACCAGACGCGAAAGATTTGCAGGCAGAAAAACGAGGTCGTCCAGCGATGCTGGGCGCTGTGGAGGGTAAGGATTTTCTCGGACCTCAAGACGTTTTTGCAGCATCGCGCGATGTTTATCTATGTCCTTGGGGTGCGTGCGAGCCATCGAGAAAAGATCCTCCCTATGGCGGACCGAATAATCTGTCGATCCGGTCTCGGTATCGCAGCGGTAACACCGCGCCGCCTCCCGCATCGCCGCCTCTTCGTCATAGGTGTCCTCAATTTCAGGGAAAGTCTCCGGTTGATCACCAACGCCGTGAAATACCGGCTCCTCAAGAGCAAACTGTTCCCATTTCAGATCCTGTGCTACGGGAACCTGGCGCGTACGGTATGGAGTGCGGTAAGCAATCGGCGAATCAATCTTATCCAGCGCCGCGTGAATGTAATAAGCCGCCCGTTGCCCATGCTGCATCGCCATGACGATAGTCGATCCTCCAAACGCGCCGTCACCTGCAGCAAAAACTTTTGGGTCCGCTGTGCGCATAGTTGAGAAATCAGCTCGTACCCGATCTGACTCCATCAGTCCTACAGCGCTCAGCGCGTCACTCTCACCTTTTTGTCCGACCGCTGCGATCACCCTGCCGCATGGAATTTCAAACGCGCTGTTTTCCACAACAACCGGAGACCGTCTGCCGTCGTCATCAGGTGGGCCTGATTTCGTCCGTACGCACTGCATCGCAAGGCTGTCCCCTGAAGTCGCAATGCCTGTCTGAAGCGTGTTGTAGACAAACTCGATGCCCTCTTTCTCCGCATGATGCAACTCGATTTTGCGAGCTGGAATCTCATCAGGTCCGCGACGGTACACCACTTTTACCGTTTTGCAGCCCGGCAACCGCAAAGCAGCTCTGCATGCATCCATCGCCACATCACCCCCACCGACTACGACGACTGTCTCCGGCATTTGTGGACGCTCCCCCGCGTTGATCCGTCTGAGAAAACTCACCCCATCCTCAACTTTCGGATGATTCTCTCCGGCCACACCCATCGGCTTTCCCCACCAGGCACCGATGGCGAGCAGCACGGCATCGTGCCGCTCCTTGAGTTCATCCAACGATACGTTGGGTCCGAGAGCTGTGTTGAGGTGTACCGTAAGTCCCGGACACTGATGCTGCAGCCGCTGAATATCTTCTTCGATGATCCCAGATGGCAGGCGAAACTGTGGAATACCCCAGACCATGGTTCCACCGAGGCGGTCTGTCATTTCGTAAACCGATACCGAAAAACCGGCCTTGCAAAGCTCGAACGCCGCCGTCAATCCAGCCGGTCCCGAGCCCACAATACCCACCGACTCCTGGCGTGAAACCGCGAACTGATTTTTCGGAAGATCCGCTCCAAGCTTGTCCATGACAAAACGTTTGAGGTTACGAATCTGAACGGCGCCGTCACTACTCTCACGCCTGCAAGCGGGTTCGCAAGGGGCGTCACATACACGCCCACATATCGAACTAAAGGGATTGGTTGCGGTGATCGCCTCAAACGCCTCGGCATATTGTTTTTCCCAGATGTATCCAATATAAGACGGCGCATCCGTCCCGATCGGACAGGCCACCTGGCACGGAGCAGGCACATAGTGCGGATCAGCGGTGTCGTCAGAAAAACCCGGAGGAGAAACAGGGACACTGATTCGTTCA
>JABJIU010000246.1 GCA_018661145.1 Pseudomonadota bacterium
GTTTCAGAAGTTTCCTCGGCAAGTATGTCAGCAACGACAACGCGAGCACCCTGATCCGAAAACGCTTGGCTCAGGGCCTTGCCTATGCCACGGGCGCCCCCGGTAACGACGACAGTTTTATCTTTGAGATTCATTACAGTTACTCCATTGGCAGGGGGTCATAGACGCCGTCCAGAAACTGATCACGAATCACGAATTTCTGAATCTTGCGAGAGCCCGTCATAGGAAATTCATCGACGCGACACCAGATCGTCGGTGTTTTTTGTGGCGACAGATGGTCGCGGCAGAAGTCATGCAGGATCCGGACTGAGATCGGCTTGCTATCTTCAGTGCGAAAAAAGCAGCCAATCACTTCACCCCACGTCTCGTCTGGAATGCCTACCACGGCCACCTCAGCGATGTTCGGATGTTCCATCAGAATGTTTTCTATCTCTGTGGGAAACATGTTTTCCCCACCCCGGATGATCATGTCCTTGACCCGTCCGGTAATGCGTACATAGCCGCGGGCATCCATGGTGCCAAGGTCACCTGTATGCAGCCAACCGTTGTCATCGATAGCGTCTTTTGTGGCCTCTGGGTTGTCGTGGTACCCGATCATGTTGCAATAGGCTCGCACGCAGATTTCTCCAACGCCGTCGAGTCCGACAACCTTGTTGGATTCCAAACATCGAATGCTGACCTCGGTTTGGGGCAGTGGTTGGCCTATGGTGTGGCAAACATTATCAATGGAGTCATCGGGAAAGTTCTGGGTGATGACCGGTGACGTTTCCGTTTGTCCATAAAGAGTGCTAAAGCGACAGGAAAAGACCCTTTGAATGTTTCTGATGAGTTCAGGCGCCACCATCGCACCTCCCGAAGAAAAATCTTTCAAGGAAGAGACATCCACCGGTTCTTTCTGCAGAGCCTCCAGTAAGGCAACCAGCATAGTCGGCACCCCCAGGATAGTGCTGACACGGTGTTCCTCAATGATTCGGCAGACGACATTGGGATCGAAAAGTTTGACGATCAACATTTTGCACCCGGTCTGGACGCAGCCCAGGGTGACCATGCCGCAGCCACTGGTATGGAACATGGGCATAATATTTGCCCACACGTGATCAGCGCTTACCTCCAGTCGATCTGCATAAAAACGTGCGTTGTTGAGCAGGCTTTGATGGGAAAGCACCGCGCCTTTTGGAAACCCGGTTGTGCCAGACGTATACTGAATCATCGCCGGGTCATTGCAATCGACCGTGGGTAGTGACCGAGCGGGTTCTGCCGAATTCGGTATCTTTTCCAAGTCGTTGAGATCGATTATTTCCCGCACCGCTCCAAGGCCGTCGCATGCCTCGATACCGATTTCGCGCATCGGGTTGCCACGGTATTCATCTACTAAAAAGAGAGCGACGGAACCGGACTGCTCAATGACGTAGCGTAACTCGCGGAACTGTAGCGCGGGGTTGGCGGTAACAATAACGATTCCAGCGAGAGCGCAGGCAAACTCTATGATGACCCACTCGGGGGTGTTCGGTGACCACGCAGTTATCCGCTCACCCGGCGTAAATCGTCCTGCCAGCGCGAGCGCTAGAGTTTCGCTAGTTGAGAGCAATTCCCGGTAGGTCCAGCTACGGCCGGTCAGACCGTCAATATCGATCTCAACCAGAGCGATTTTTTCGGGGTACCGTTTAGTGGTTTCCCGCAACTGTTCCCCCAGTGTGACCTTACGGATCGTGCGGTCGGACTGCGCCGGAAAGTAAGATTCGGTGAGTTGAACCTCGTAGCTCACTTTTTGCTGCCGGGAATTGGGTCTCCGGAGTCACGCTCGGCCACAGCTTGTTTGAATCCCACTGTTTCGGCGCGCGTCTTGAACGCGACGCCTTCAGGGCTATGGCGCGCAAAGCCGTCAAACACAGTCGCCAGCGTTTGCGTGCTGGCGAGCCCCATATTGTCGTAAGCCTGGTTGACCATCATCTTCATCATGGCAAGTTGATTCTTGGGCACGCCCTTGATCCGCTCGATGAGCGCAGTTACTGCATCATCTAACTGATCAGACGGTACGGCTTGAAGGACAAGACCTAGTTCTTCTGCCTCTTTTCCCGAGATAAGATCGCCCGTGAAGAGCATTCGCTTCGCGCGCTCAGCGCCGATGCGATATACCCACATAGCAGTGGTGGGGCACCCCCAGACCCTTGCCGGTGGATAACCGATGCGGGCATCCTCGCTCATGATGATGAGGTCACAACACAGGGCAATATCACTGCCGCCGGCCACCGCATCGCCATTGATCTTCGCGATGACAGGCTTGGGGCTTCGCCACAGAGCCATGAAACTGTCAGTGCACCGACGCATGAACTGGTAATCGATCATGGCATCCCAGGGCATATCCTGTATTGCCGGGGTTTTTCCTTCTGCAAA
>JABJIU010000153.1 GCA_018661145.1 Pseudomonadota bacterium
CAAACAGCGTTGCTACCGATGGCTTCTCCATGGTTTCAATACGCCGGATAATGCGCAGGCGCTGATCAAAAAACGCATCCCGATTACCCGCTGCTTCAACACCCGCGCCTATTTGTTTTAGGTTCATGCCAACAGAAAAATTGGTTAATCCATCCGCCATAATGACAAAAGCACGGATATTGTTATCTGCAGCAATGTCTTCAATGGCGCCTTCCAATTCGTCGATGTATTCCAGTGTCATACGGTTCAAGGGATCATCGTTGGTAGAGATCACCGCAACGCCGTTGTCCTGCTTTGTGAAGTGAAAAGGTGGTTGATCTACCATATTGCCTCACGTGTTAGCTGGTTGCGGGATTTGAGGCGGAGAGGTGGTCAATCGATAATCGCCTGATGAATGGCTTTCGCGAATGCGCCTTGCATCCCGCCACGCGGCTGCTGCAGCATGATCACCGCAACCAACTCGTTTTCGGGATCCGTCCAGGATACCGTACCGGCCGCGCCGCCCCAGCCGAAAGCGCCTTTCTCACGGCCATTGGCTGCGGCGATCGGATCCAGCGTGACAGAGACAGCGTATCCGAAACCCATCCCCTTTTGCGCCTTCGCACCTTTGCCTGAGGTCGCAAAGAGGTCACCAACCTGATTGCTGCCCATCATCTTTACGCTGGCCTGACTCAACAATCGACGCCCAAAAAGCTCGCCGCCATTGAGCAGCATCTGTTCGAAATGAAGAAAATCTTCGGCGGCACTGAGAAGCCCGCCGCCGCCCTTCTTCTTGAGGTCATTCCACAGGATTACTTTTGATTCCTTATCACTCGGCACATGGAAATAGGTGTTATTCATCTCCAGCGGATTGAACACCCGTTCCTGCATGAATTCATGGAATGGGGTTCCAGAAACTATTTCGATGATGCGTGGCAATACATCATGGATGCCCACATTGCCGTAGACCCACCGCGTCCCGGGTTGGAAAATCAGCGGCGCCTGAGCAAGTTTAGAAATGTAGGTCGCGAGCGAATCTTCTTTGCTGCGCTTGATTCCACCGCCCGTGAGACCAGATGTATGCGTGAGCAAATGGTGAATAGTCACAGGCGTCTCGAGAGGTACGAGACGCTGCAGCGGAACATCTCCCTTGCCCTTGTTGGCCTTGTCCCATTTTTTACCCTTGTTGCTCTTGTCCCATTTCTTGCCCTTGTTGTCGCCTTCTCCTTTGCTCCAGGCTTTCTTGCCTTCCCCTTTCGCCGGTTTGGCTGAGACCGCTACTTTCTGTTTGGCGAATTCGGGGATGAATTTCGATATGGGATCACTCAGACTAATCAGCCCTTCGTCAACTAACATCAGCGTGGCAACGCCTATCACGGGCTTCGCCGAGGAGGCCATAATGTATAAGGCGTCGGGCTCCATGATACGGCCCTTTTCGACATCCATTTCGCCATGCGTCGAGAAGTGAACTACCTTGCCGCGTCGGGCTACAATCGTGGCCCCACCCTGGATACGCGCGGCGTCGATTTGTTCCTGCATCATTTCGTCGATACGACTCAAGCCTTCGGTCGACATGCCGACCGACTCCGCCTTGGCCAGCGGCATCTTTGTGGGGGTATGCATCGGTTTCGCCGACAATCCAGAAATCGGCAAAACCAAATACAGTGAAATGGCAAAAAGGACAGGTGTAGCGTTAAGTTTTGGTAACACGTTCATGGTTGAAGTCTCCTTTGAACCAGGGTTATTCGGGCCAGAAGAGGCAGGCTGAAGACGCCGCTGGCGAGTTAGGGCGTCGCCGTACCATTAAAGAAGGTGGTCGCCTTATCAAATGCATCGGTGCCAATTTCAATACCGATCAAACGGCCGGGAATGTCGTCGGGTGGCGGGTGGATCCCGCCCCAGATGCGCGACAGGCTGCATTGATCGGATGCATCGCGGTATGTCGCCCACTCCAGCGTCATACTGGCAGACGGTCCGTCCTCGAACACAAGAAAGTCACCCTCCATGACCTCAAACCTGCTCATGCCACCTGGAAAGAACGGATCGCCCGTTAACGCGGTCAAGACCTCAGCCGCGGCGCGCGAGTAAGTCGAATGCCCGGAAACGTATCCGGCAAACGGCGGCGTGACGAAGCTTGGCCGTTGGTACGGCCACCAGTTCTCGGCTAGAATCCAATCCACACCGGCTTCGTCGGTGTCCTGATCGTTAATGTAGTCAGGGCCACGCCACGCCAGCACTTTGATTTTGCCGATGTGCTCGTTACCGTCTCCCGCCAGCGGATCGCCGGTCTCGACCAGTTCGATGTAACCTGGCACCAGCGTAATGCCGTCGATGTGATAGGACGCCATGCCCGGCTCACTACTCTGCCCCCGGTCCGCCATGGCACGAATCGACGAGATAGGACGGATATAGTCGTACCAACCCTTTATTCCCCATGCCGTCACCGCCGCATCGTGCATCGCTCCGCCTAATGTAAAATAGGTTTTGACATCCCACTCGAGTCGGTCCAATTCCTGGCCGGCCCCCCCACCCATGCGTCGCTGCAATAACGGGTGATCGTTGACCCCGTTGGCGAGCACGAACCAATGTCCCGGTGGCGTTTCCGAATCGGGGCCGTCCGCCCAGAATTCTGCGAGCACACGCGCATAGTCGCCGCGTGCCACGAATTGTGGGGTATACGGTTCGCCCGTCGCCGGGTTCTCCGCATAACCGATACTGCCGTCACCACCCTGCAGAGTGTCGTAGAATGTATCGTAATCAGTGAAATCCGTCGGGTATGTGGTGATATTGCCGAGATTGGCCGGTGAGATATCGATCATCACCCCGTCACTGGGATCCAGGTGTGACGACCAGATCGAGACCAACGAAAATGCCCATTTGTAATGATCTGCGAGGGCGCCATCGAAGGTCGGTGGCGGACCGGGATCGTGGTATACGAGGTAATCGAAGCCGTCGCGTTGATACGTTGTCAGATCCTGGGGCGATAGCGCAAACGGCACCACTTGACCCCATTCCGGGCCCAGAAACTCGGGCGAATCGCTGATCGGATTACCGGACTGATCAATGAACTCGATCAGTGACAATGGCTGCCACCGATTCAGATCCGTAATATCAGGATTACCCGGTTCCGCCGGTTCCAGCGGCGCGTTCACCGGCTCATAGAACTGATTTGCATAATCGTCCGCTTCGTTCGCGCCATCGGCGAGACCGAAATCGATAAAACATTGCGCGATATGGTTGCCCAGCGCCGCAGCAGAGCCGCTCGTGTAATCGCTGTCTTCATCATCCACATCGTGGCCGAGCGCACTCATGAGCGTTTCGGCATCGCGTCTAATCGTGCTCGACCCTGGTGAATTGGCAAATCGATGGCGGATGAGGCGATAGGTCGCATAGCTCAGCGCCGTATTTCGTGCTGCCTCGACTTCTGCCGGTTCGGGTATCGCGTCAAAATCACACGTGACACCGGCACGCGTACGCCCTAACAACCACGGCACATCCACACTCGCGTAAGCGCTCCAGGCGTCATACATCGCGGACGATGTATGAAAAAGGTTGCGCGCATGAACTGTGGGCCGGGCAAAATCGTTGCGAATCGCCTGCAGCAAAACCTCATTCCAACTCCGCGCGACCGACACGTCGGCACCGGGCGCAATACCCGGCACGTAATTCGCAGCAATCGAGACGGTACCGCCCGGCATCATGAACTGCGTAGCGGCGCTGGTCGGATCGGCAAACGTCCCGCTACCTGTGCTCGTCCAGTGCGAAAAGTAGTACCCTTCCGCCGGCTCATTGGCTTGCACAGGCACAATGTCGCCAATATCATAAACGCCGCCGCCCACGCCTTGCGTCACGATCAGATTCAAATTGACCCCGTCCTGCATAATCTCCACGCGCTGATCGACTTCAACGTTCTCGACCCGACTGACGATGGAGCCGGGACCGGGCCAGGCAATGTCAATCGACGAAATCAGGTCATCGGCCCCAAGTCCGAAGTGTAGGGTCGACGGCGCTTGTGACAGGTATGCCGTTCCGAGATAGACCTCCTGTACCTGACTCCCCGACGCCGTGGTGACTGTTACACGTGCGCCGACGGCTTCGGCATTGGCATCGGTGCCAACCAGGTCGATGGCAATATAATGATTAGCATTGTCGATCTCATTCTTGAAGATCGTGGGGGACGTGCCGTTGTTGGCAATGAATATGTCGACTTTGCCATCGCGGTCGTAGTCCGCGCAGACAACCCCACGGCCCTGATCAGTGTGCGTTATCCCCATTTGCGACGCCCGTTCGGTAAACGTGCCATCGCCATTCGACATGAACAAGCGTGATGGATCGTCTTCGAACTTCGCGCGCGACTGGTGCCCATTGGTGTGAAAAATGTCAGCGTGGCCGTCGTTGTCGAAGTCGGCAAAACAAGCTCCCCAGCCCCAATCACCTTCGCGCACGCCTGCTTCGTCCGTCACGTCCTCGAAATTGCCCCGACCATCATTGCGATATAGACGGTTGCCAGATCCATTGTTCGCAGTCTCCGGATCCCAGATACTCGTGACAAACCAATCCATGTCGCCGTCCCGGTCGTAGTCCGCTACCGCGCCACCCATGCCATTCTCATCCGAGATGACGTCCATGGTCTGATCGACGAAAAGATCGCCGCCGACTTCGTTTTCCATCACCTGGCTCAACTCGAAGTCACTGGCAAGCAACAGGTCCACATCGCCATCTGCATCGATGTCGGTGAGCAGTGGCGTGAACGAGTATTCAGACTCGAAGTTGTTGCCCGAACGACCGATCTCTATCGGGATCCGAAAACTTTCGTCTGTATAGGTCCCGCCACCATGGTTCACCCACAGATACTCCGTTTGGCCATCAATTATGCCGGTTCCCCAATGTGCGAAAATCAGGTCCAGATCACCGTCGTTATCGTGATCCGCAGCCGCCATGGAATACGTCGCTCGGTTATGCGATATGGACGTGGCGTCATCACCATCGACAAAGGCACCCGTCTGGTCGTTCATGAATATCTCGACGCCCTCGTACTGGGCGGAGAGAAAGTCCTTCCATCCATCGCCGTCAAGGTCGACAAAATAGCCCGCCAAATCCATGCGGGTGATGTCGAGGCCATTGTTGGTCCGCGCATTGAAACGTGTCCCGTCGAAACTGTAGAGCTTGCCGAGGGTGCTGTGTCCATGGGCGACGAACAACTCCAGCATGCCATCCTTGTCGATATCAACCAGCGCCAGTCCCCCGCCTAACTCCTGGGCTTCGGATTGCGCGCCATCACCGACGATGGCGTTGTAGCACAAGCCCAGCTCAGTCGTAACGTTTCTGAACGACGCTCCGCTGCCACTGCTCTTGCAATGCGCTGGCCCCGATCCACCGCCGGCGGCCGCCGGGGCGGTGATCACGACCCGTTGGTCGACCGCAACATTGGTTAAACTGCTGGTTACGCGTTCTGCGCTGGGCGCGCCCGGCCAGGCGACATCGATGCGGGTGACTACCTGATCCTCGCCCAGGCCGAAGTGCAGCGTCTGCGGGCCCTGCGACAGGTACCAGGTACCGAGCTGGACCTCCTGGGTCTGCTCACCGGTAGCCGATGTGATCGTGACGCGTGCACCGATCGCATCCGGGTTGGCTCCGGCGCCCACAAGGTCGATCGCAAGATAATGACTGGTGTTGTCCGTTTCATTGAGGTACGCATTGGGCGCGGCACCGTTGTTGCTGATCAAAACATCGACCCTGCCATCCGCGTCGATATCTGCGCAGATGACTCCCCGACCCTGGCCGGTGTGGTCGATACCAAACACCGCCGCACCATCGTTAAAACCACCCTCGCCATCGGCCATAAACAACCGTGTTGCATCGTTCGAATACCGGTCCGAATCAACGAAGCCATTGGTAACCAATAGATCCGTGTGCCCGTCGTTATTAAAATCGGCAAAACAGCTGCCCCAGCCCCAATCGGCATTGCGCAGTCCGGTCAGGTCGGTCACATCTTCGAAGTTACCGAGCCCGTCGACATTGCTATACATGCGATTGCCCGTATCGGTGCCGACGTCATCACCCGTTAGGTTGTGGATACTGGAAACAAACCAATCCAGGTCGCCATCCCGATCATAGTCTGCAACCGTTCCGCCCATACCATTTCTATCGGAGATTACATCCGTCGTAGCATCGACGAATTGCAGGCCTGCCTCGTTGCGCAAGACCTGACTCGATTCGGAGTCACTGGCGAGCAACAAGTCGGGGTAGCCGTCGTCATCGATGTCGGCAAAGTTCGGGGTAAATGAAAACTCGGCAATGTCAGAACCGTCGAATTCCGCGCTGCTGGTGATGGCGACCCGGTCGCTGACATCCGTGAACCTGCCTGTGCCATCGTTCTGCCACAGATACTCGGTCAGTGCACTGCGATCCACTATCCCGCCCCAGTGCGCAAAAAACAGGTCGAGATCGCCGTCCAGATCGTAGTCGGCAGCCGCCATCGAGAAGGTAAAGCGCTGATGGGCGATTCCTGAAGCCGCAGTCGCCTCGACGAAACTCCCAGTCCCGTCATTCCTAAACACCTCGACCGACTCATACTGAATCGACACGAAGTCCTTCCAACCGTCAGCGTCCAGGTCGACGAAATAGCCGGCCCGTTCCATTTCCTTCGGTGCAATGCCTTTGTTTCCTGGCAACTCGACAAATCTGCCATCAACAAAGGTAAAAAGTCTGCCCTTCTTAATGCTGCCCGGAGTGACGTAGAGCTCGAGGTTGCCATCGTTGTCGATGTCGTCCAGAGCCAGACCGCCGCTTTGGACCGTCTGTTCATTGGAATCTTGAGGATCGTTTGGGTCCGCGACGACGTCGTAGTTGAGACCGAGGCTGCTGGTGGCGTCACGGAAGGTGACCGTGGGTTGGCTGGCACCACCACCCTCGACTCCCCCAGGATTCGGCGTGGGGGCCGCAACCGCTCCTCCACCACCTCCACCACCTCCACCACCGCAGCCGCTCAATAGCAACAGAGCGACAACACTGAGGATAGGTTGGAGATTAGTCATGTGAATAGGAAAAGTACTCCGGCAAACCAAAACGCACCGCCTAAGCAGTGCGTTCCGTTAAACCCTCTAGCGCTACATCTGCCAGCTAAAGTGCATGCCGATCTCTCGGGGTTCCACAACAGTACCCCATGGCGCTGCTGTTCCCTCGCGTGGCGACCAGTTATGCAGCGCAGCCTCATCCAGCGCGTTCTGCACATAAAACGTGACCGTATACGCCTGGCTTGGCGAGCGCCAGTTAGCACGTAGATCCACCCTTGTGTACGCATCCACTGCGTAGGCGTCGAAGTTAGCCCGCTCGACATATTTCTCGCCGGTGTAAGTGGCTGTGGCCAGCAATTCCAGGCTCCCCCAGTCACCCGGCAACGGGGTGTCGTAGACAGCGGTCAGTGAGCCCTTGTGTTCCGGGCTGGACGGAAGTTGGTTGCCACCAAATTCCACCGGTGTGCCATCTCCCATAATCCACGTGAATGTTTGGTTACCGTCTGCATCAAGGTAAAAAACCTGCGCCCATGAGGTAGGTGCTCCTGGGATTGCGTAAGGATATGCCGATGCATAGTCACCCACGCTGGAATCCAACCAGTTGTAGAAACCGCGTAGGGTCAAACGATCAGATATGCTCCAGGCGCCTTCGAGCTCGATACCCTGAATCTCAGTTCCCGAGATTGCTGTGTTTTCGCCGGTGTATGGTCCTCCCCCGGGATTCTGCAACTGTTCCGCTTCGGTACGAAGACGAGACGCGTATACCCAATAGCTGTCAAAGTCCTGGAAGAAATAGGTAGCCGACAACTGAACTGCACCGTCAAAGTACAATCCCTTAATTCCCGTCTCGTAGTTGATGAGTTCCTCCGAGTCGAAGGAATAATCTCTCCCGGTCAGGTTGCCATAGCCGCCGATACCACCGGCACGATAGCCCGTGGAGACCCGGCCGTAGATCAACCGGTCTTTGGGTGTTCGATACTCAACGCCGACATTCCAGGTAGTGTCGCCCCACTCCACGTCGTTCTTTGCCTCGAATCCGGTGATATCACCGTCGCGAACACCGATAGCAATAACAGCGACGCCATCGTTACAAACGTTTGCGCTGCAAAAACCGGAGCCGTCGCTCTCTACCGCAATTGGGTAGCCGTAGGAAACGTTACCTCTGCCTCGCGACTTTGTGTCCGTGTCGTCGCGCACACCGGCGAAGACTTTCCACGAGTCATTGAGGTCGTACTCGGCGTTGAAATAGAAGCCCGTCGTCTCATAGTCGACGCCACCGTAGAAGGCCCCGTTCTGGCCCATCGGGTTCGCCTCAAAGCTCGGATCTCCAGTGTTGGAGAAACTCGTCAGCTCGGGAGAGCCCGGACAGGCATAAACGGAGCCACCGGCATTTACCACAGCCATAGCATCCGAATTGGTGTACAGGCCTGCCAGTAAATGGCTGCCCTCTAGAAGCCCACCGGCACCTACGAGCCCGGGAAGCATCGCGTTACACGCGGCCGACGTGTCGGTAAAAGCCCAATCGTTGGAGCCGGAGCCGTAGTCGTAGCCTTGCCAGATGTACGGCTCTTCACCTTCAATGTAGACTGCGCCCATTGTGAAGTTGAAATTCCCGTCGAAGTTGGAGTAAAAGCTGATTTCATGACTCGTCTGTTCGGAGGTGAAGATATAGTGCGAACGGCTATCGAGGAAGGCCCCATTCCCACCACCATCAAGCGCACAGTACGGACTGCTCTGACCCTCGATCAGCTGCCCGCTCAATACTTTTGGATGGTTGAACGGACAAACACCGCCACCGACCCGACTCAATTGGTCGCTGTCGTTCAAGCTATCTTGCTTGGTATCACGCCAGCCAAATTTGTAGTTAATCGATAGCGCTTCAGTCAACGCAAACGTAACATCCAACGACGCAGCCTCTGCAGCATTGTCGGTATAAATTGGCGCGTTGAGGGCGACCTCTTGTCGCAATTCATCGGCGTCACATATGATGCTCATTTCGTCACGGGTGCCATCCGAAAATGTGTTTGAACATCCCGCTACCGATGGCGACGCTTGTGTGCCGAAGTAGGGATTACGCTGGCATTCTGCAAGCCCGGTAATGGGATTGACCGGACAATTGGGCGTCATCCCACCCATACCGTCGGGAACCAGGATGAATTCATCTACCGTATTGCGCGATGCCAAAGGCAGGGACACGCGTGGCGTTCCTGTATCCTTTTGATTGGAATATCTGGCAAGAACATCCCAACGATCATTCTGCCATCGCAACTGCGGTGCAAAGATGGTCTGATCCGGCTCACCACCGTCAGGACCGAGGCCCAGGTTCTTGATGATGCCATCGCCGACCATGTAGCTGGCACCTAAGCGGTAGCTGAAGCCTGAATCGCTGATGGGCCCACCGAACGCGACACGATAACGTTGCGTGGAAATATCGTTGATTTCCGCACGAACCCGCATGTCGAACTCGTCTGTGGGCTTTTTGGTATGGAAGTTAATGGAGCCTGACATCGCGGATCGGCCGCCGGTGGTTCCCTGGGGACCACGCGCGACTTCAATACGATCTACATCGAATAGACCGTCAGTGCCGTAAGTCTGATCGGTATAGACCCCATCTATGTAAACCGCGACGGATGTATCGCTGAAGAAGTTCACGGTTCGCTCGGACCCGATACCGCGCATATAGAAGTGATCGTCCTCACCCTTACCACCACCCTGAGTTCGATTACCCATCTCGAGGCCGGGCACCAGGCTGACCAGATCATCGGCATTTTCCATGCCGAGTTGTTCAATCATTGCATCATTGAAACCGGTGACGCTCATGGCTCGATCGAGGACGTTCATGTCGCCCCGTTCACCCTGAACGATAACTTCTTCAATGTACTTGCTGTCTTCTTCGCTTTCCTCAGCATAGGCGCTTGGCAATGCCAAACTCAGTGCCACGCCCATGGATAAGACCGTTAATGTTTTCTTCATGCTAGACCCCCTTAATGAATCGCTAAAATGAATCGCCCAAATCCTTTGATTTGTGACTTCATAGCACCTACCGCTAGACAAACTTAGGCCAAGCTCAAATATTTTGCAATTTTGGCCGAGAAAGAGTCTCCCCAAAAAATCGGACACCCTCGATCGTCCCTCAATGGCTTTGCCCATGACGTTGATAGCGATAACAACGTTCAGCCGGTATATTCGTCGACGCGACGGCACACAACGATGCTCTGCCAGGCTGCTGATGAGGCAACTGCATTTCTTCTCAGATGCGGCTCAATTGCGGCCTTGGACCGAGTATTGGGTGAATTTTGACCGCGGGGTTTTGTCAGACCCTGTCGCGACAGGTAAGATCACGCCTTCTTATGCCCACTTGGCCCCAGTTGGCCCCAGTTGGCCCCACGATGATAATGCGAGGTAGACGTTGGACGCACTTGGACTGATGGACCGATACACCATCGAAGATATACTCGAGTTGCCCCAGATCAGCTGCCGGAAGGTATTTAGTCTGAGTTTTGCAGATTGCCAATGCTGAGAAAATTTGCCCTCCCCATCATTGTCCTTCTGGGTGCCCTGCTGATCACCAGTTGGTTGATTGTGCAACGTCCGGTACCGGCGCAGAAACGGCCAGATCCGCCCGTACTGCTTGTTGATGCCATTGTAGCTGAACTGGCCTCCGTGCGACTGAAGGTCCATGCCCTGGGTAGCGTTACACCGCGCACCGAGACCAGCCTGACCGGTGAAGTGGCTGGCCAGATTGTCGAGGTATTTCCCCAATTTGTCAGCGGCGGATTCTTCAAGCGTGGTGATGTGCTGGTGAAGATCGACGACCGCACCTATCGCGCCGAAGTGAAACGCTCACAGGCCGCGGTGGCGGCGGCAGAAACGCTTATCACTCGCGAACAAGGGCTGTCGGACTATGCGCTACAGGACTGGCACCGATTGAATCCCGACAAAGAAGCGACAGATCTCGCGCTTCGCAAACCACAACTGGCAGAAGCGAGAGCCAACCTGCAGTCTGCGCTCGCTGACCTTGAACGAAAAGAAGGAGACCTCGAAAGAACGGTGGTTCGTGCACCTTATGACGGCATGATTCGGCAGAAACTCGCTGATGTCGGACAGTTTGTCGGTGCGGGCACGCAGCTGGCAGTCATTTTTGCATCCGACGTTGCTGAAATACGCTTGCCGTTGCCAGACAAGGATCTGCCCTTTGTTGACCTCAAGGCGCAGCCACCGGTAGAAGTCACGGCCAATATTGGCGGCACTGACTACTACTGGCGCGGTAAGATTGTGCGCACCGAAGGCGTATTTGACCAGCAAAGTCGTGTTTTGTACGTCGTCGCGCAAGTAGCTGATCCCTACAACCAGGACGGCGAGAGCTGGGCCTATCCACTGCGGATTGGCACATTCGTCGGGGCGAACATCGAGGGACGTCGTGCCGATAACCTTGTCGTGTTACCCAGAAGTGCATTGCGACGGGACAACAGGGTGTGGACCATTGATTCAAACAATCTCCTGGTACCGAAAACAGTCAGCGTCCTTCGGACCGATGCATCCAGCGTGTACATCAATAGTGGCCTTGAAGACAACGAATTAGTCTGCCTGACGCTGCTTGAGAATCCTCTGCCCGGTACTGTCGTCCGTCATGTTGAAGCCGAGCAGAACCAACCGTGATTGATACTCATACTGGTCTCATCGCCTGGTTCGCGCGCAATCACGTCGCTGCCAACCTGCTAATGCTCGTTATCCTTGTTGGGGGACTGGCATCTGTCGCGCAGATACGAATTCAAGCCAATCCGGACATCGAACCGAACACCATCAGTATCCAGGTTCCTTACCCCGGCGCGGCGCCTGGCGAAGTCGAATCAGCGGTTGTGGCGCGTATAGAAGAGTCCTTGCGTGATGTGAAGGGCATCGAGGAAATGCGGTCCTTTGCCCGAGAGGGACGTGGCTCAATCAATCTGTCGATCGAAAGCGATTACGATCCGCAAGTCGCCATGGACGAGGTCAAGTTGGCAATCGACCGGGTTGCCTCACTGCCTGTCGAGTCCGAACGGCCGATCATCTCACGCAGCTTCAAACAGTTCAGCGCGGTAAACGTGCAAATCTCCGGTGATCTGGATGAACGCGGCATGAAAATGCTGGCGCAACAGGTGCGTGGTGAAATACTGGATCTGCCCAGCGTTACGAAAGCCGAGTTGGCAGGCTCCCGAGGTTACCAGATCAGCGTTGAGGTCACTGAAGCCACACTGCGCAAGTATGGTTTGACATTGAGCGACGTTGCACAGGCAATCCGCACATCTTCGGTCGACCTCGGTGCCGGCTCCATCAGAACCGATGCCGGAGACATCCTGTTGCGCACCCAGGGCCAGGTCTACGTGGGCACCGAGTTTGAGGACCTGGTGCTCTTGACCAGAGCCGACGGTACGCGGTTAACGCTGGGTGACATCGCAATCGTCAATGATGGTTTTGTAGACCAGCGCTTCTTTTCCCTGTTCAACGGCAAACCCAGTATCGGCATCAACATCACGGCGGTCGGCGAACAGAACCAGATCGAAATCTCGAAGGAAGTGAAAGACTACATTGCGGAACGAAAGAAAACGCTGCCGCCCGGGATCTACATGGACACCTGGCGTGACAGTACCGAGTTCCTGTCAGCGACACTGGACATCATGCTTTCCAACATGATGTTTGGCATTGCGCTGGTGATTGTGGTGCTCGGGATTTTCCTGCGTTTCCAGTTGGCATTCTGGGTGATGTTAGGCATACCAATCGCCTTCCTCGGCGCGTTTGCACTGCTGCCGTTAACAGGGGGCTCGATCAACATGATCAGTTTGTTTGGCTTCATTCTCGTGCTGGGCATCGTTGTGGATGACGCCATCATTATCGGTGAGAGCGTGCAGACATCACTGGAAGATGAAGGCTACAGTGTGGACTCGGTGATCAGGGGCGCAAGGAGGGTGGCGGTACCAGCCACTTTCGGCGTGCTGACCACCATCGCAACTTTCCTCCCACTGCTTTTTGTCCCGGGTAGTTTTGGTGCGGTGCCAGCGGCCCTCGGTTGGGTCGTCGTCCTGTGCCTTGTGTTCTCTCTCATTGAATCAAAGCTGATCCTGCCGGCACACCTGACCAGCCTGAAGCCGCTAGGTAATCACGGCGACAGCGGTACCCTCGCGCGCACGCAACAACGGTTCTCGCTCGGCTTCAGACAACTGATTCGTCAGTATTATGCACCCTTCCTTGAGCGCGCGCTCAAGGCACGCTATTTGACGGCGGCGGTATTCGTCGGCATGTTGATCGTGGCTATTGGCCTGGTAGTCAGCCCCTATGTCAGGACAGTGATGTTCCCCGACATCAGTGATGATTCTATCTCGGCCAGGGTGGAGATGTCTGAAGGTACATCATCGGCGCAGACAGTGAAGGTAGTAAGTGAAGTCACTGACAAACTGGTCATGCTGAATGACGAAAGGCCCAAGAGCGAGAAGTTTCTGGTGAATTTTGCTGCCTGGACCTCCGAGACCAATGGCAGCATCCAGGTCGAACTTGCCAAGGGCGATCACATTGTGCCAACCGAGGTGGCGGAAGCGTGGCGCAATGCAGTCGGCGACATCGTCGGTGCCCGTAAGCTTGCGTTCTCTGGTGCGCAAAGGTCGCATGGGGGTGGCGGCGACATGAGCTTCAAGCTGCTCGGTTCAACGCCACGGGAATTGAAGGCGGCGGCTGAATACCTGCAACAACACCTGCGCACCTATGACGGCGTTTACCAGGTGGAGAACAGCGCCGAGGGTTCGATCCCGGAAATGAACATCAACATCTTGCCAAATGGAGAGGCGCTCGGCCTGACGCTCGGCGTTCTGGCGCAACAGGTTCGCGCCGCATTCTATGGCGTAGAGGCCCAGCGCTTGCAACGCAACTCAGAGGAGATTCGGGTTCTGATCCGATACCCGGCGTCAGATAGAAACTCGCTTGGCAACCTGGAATCAATGTACATACGTGCACCGACTGGAGAACTGGTGCCCTTTTCCGCCGTGGCCGAGATTAGCGAACGTGTGAGCCCGTCAGTGATAACCCGAATCGATGGTGATCGTTCTGTTGAAGTATCCGCAGGCATCGACTTCGCCGTGGTGCGCCCCGGAGACATTGTGCGTGATATCGATTCAGACGCATTTCGTCGTGAGCTGGCGAGCCGCTTTCCCAGTGTCCGACTTGAAATGAGTGGCGCAACCGAACTGGAACGGGAACTGCTCATTGGCATCCTATACGGCGGGGTTTTTGGTTTATTCGCGATCTACGCGTTGATGGCAGTACCACTGCGGTCGTACCTGCAACCGCTCATAATCATGAGCGTCATCCCATTTGGCATGATCGGTGCGATGGTCGGGCATTTGCTGATTGGCATTCCCTTTAGCGCCCTGTCGCTCTTTGGCCTTGTGGCACTGGCGGGTGTAGTAGTCAACGACAGCATCATCATGGTTGATTCGATCAACCAGCACGTTGCGGCAGGACTTCCGGTGAAGGATTCCGTGATCAAGTCTGGCATGTCACGCTTCCGGGCAATCACGTTGACGTCACTGACAACTTTCTTCGGTTTGATACCCATCCTGTTGGAGACCAGCGTGACCGCCCAGATTGTGATTCCCATGGCGATATCGCTCGCGTTCGGCATCCTGTTCGCAACCCTGATCACGCTTGTCCTGCTCCCCTGCCTCTGCCTCATCCTGGATGACCTGAAGCGAGTCGGGAGTGGCTCCGTATCCGATGTTCCAATCGTCAAACAGGGCACATGATGACTATATCGGGATCTCCCGGATAACCAGAGGAGGAACTCTAACAATGGCTCGCAAACCCAACATAGTCTTCCTGTTTTCTGATCAACAGCGCGTGATGTCGTAGACCTCTATGGCTCAGCATCGGTACACATGCTGTCGCCACTTCCGTAAACAGACCGGTCTGGATTGAAACTACCCGATGATCAGAGAGGATCACCGAGATTGAGTAAGTCATCGCGCATACTCTGAACCTCTTCAGCATCCAGTTGCACAGCTCCGGCGCCAGCATTCATAACACCCTGTTCAACATTTCGCGTCCCACAGAGCACATGGGTTGCGCCAGACTGGGCTGCAGTCCAGGCAATGGCCAACTGTGAGACTGTACACTGGTGCTTTTCCTTCAGGTCAGACCAACTGGTGAACATCTCACCCAGACGGCGTCGGTTCTCTGGTTTGAACCAGGGTAACCAGGGACCAGCATCCCTGCGGAAATCACCGTCTTCAAACACGTAATCCGGGCCAAACTTACCAGAGAGCAGACCCTGTTCAAGTGAACTGTAGGTAATCGTGGCAATATTGTGTTCCTCGCAGTAGGGGAGAATGTCTTCCTCCATCTGGCGGGAGAGCATACTGTAGCGAAACTGATCGCTGGCAAGGTCACCGGACGCCCGGTAGGTTTCAAGCTGTTCAGGTGACACGTTGGAAACACCAATGGCGCGTATCTTGCCCTGCTTCTTGAGATCCATCAGACAGCCCATGGTTTCCGCAATGGGTGTTGCTTCCGGTGGAATAGATGGTTTATGCACCTGCATCAGATCAATCGTGTCCACCCCCAGGCGTCTCAGGCTGTTTTCGACTTCTACCCGGATGGTATCAGGCCGCAGGCTGACGCGGACGTCTTTGCCATCTTTTGAGCCATTGGGTGAGCCCCGACCGTCTTCCCACCAGATGCCGCATTTGGTGGCAATAACGACCTGATCGCGTCGGTCCCGGATGGCCCGGCCAACCACTACTTCACTGTGACCCCAGCCGTAAGAAGGTGCTGTGTCGATCAGCGTGACGCCAAGATCCAGTGCCGCCTGAATACCTTTGATGGATTCTTTGTCGTCGCCGTGACCAGTTACATAGGTGCCAAGGCCAACAATGGACGCCTCGATACCTGAATTCCCAAGTTTTCTATAT
Source organism: Pseudomonadota bacterium (assembly GCA_018661145.1). Taxonomy (GTDB): domain Bacteria; phylum Pseudomonadota; class Gammaproteobacteria; order Arenicellales; family UBA868; genus UBA868. The sequence goes on from JABJIU010000153.1 coordinate 15,932, forward strand.
TGCATCTTCCGCCACTTTTATGCTTTTTCAAGCCTGGCCCTGATTATTGATCAGGCAGTTGTGCAACGTCAGTTCTCGGCATCACCATCGACTGTAATCCCTGACTGATACAGCGAGTACCCACGCCTGTTGCCATGACCACGGGCATTGCATATTCTCTTGCCACAATAGAATGTTTGCCATTGCAACGTCCAGTTCCTCCGTTATGGGTGAACTTGATCCTGACGGCGTACCAGGCAGAGAGCCATCAAACGCCGAAGACTTTATACTGCTGTCTTGGAGATCTTGTAGATAAAATCCCGGAGAACAAAAACATGTCCGACTTCGAACTGGTTGATCAGGTTGTCATCGTGACCGGTGCCGCAGGTGGCATCGGTCAAGCGATTTCGCGTGAGTTTACAGAGGCCGGGGCGACCGTCGTTCTTGCTGGACGCACAGAAGCATCGCTCTCCTCGTTGGCTTCTGAACTAAACGAGGGCAAGACGCTGGTCGTACCAACTGACATCACCGACCCAGCGGCGGTCGAGCATCTTATCGACGCGACAATGAATTCCTTTGGTCGGATCGACGTGATCATCAACAATGCCGGCGGCGGATCCGCCATGCGTAAGGCAGAGGACACACCCTACGATGAGTGGGTGCGTCTAATCGACTTTAATCTCACGGGCACGTTCAACTGCTGCATGGCTGCGGGCAAGAAGATGATCGAGCAGAACTCCGGCAAAATCATCAACATCTCATCCGTTGCGGGAACCAAAGGTAACCCCGGTATGCTGCACTACTCCGCCGCCAAAGCGGCGGTGCTGAGTCTCACCAACAACCTGGCATTCATGTGGGCAGCGCACAATATCTGCGTCAACGCGGTCGTGCCCGGGATGATTGCAACACCCCAGATGATCAAGTGGGGTATAATCCCTGCTGACACTAATGACGAAGGTGAGGAAGTACCTCGGCTTACCCGGCCCCCCGGGCCGGAAGATGTGGCTGCGATGTGTCGATTCCTGGCGTCACCCGCTGCCGACATGATTACCGGCGAGGCCATTCCGGTACGAGCCTGGTTCAGGCCGGATCGTTTCTGGAATTAGCCCTGGAATTAGGCAGGGTACCTCTGATTAATTGCATTTTTTCGCGGGTCTCGAGATTGCACCTGGCCGCTTTTTAAATCCGCGCTACTTGACGCTCTGCATTGCCACAAATTCCCGGTATGCACCGTCTGTTTTGGCCATTAAGGTGTCATGGCTACCCACTTCTCGAACCTTTCCTTCATCCAGGAACACGATGCGATCAGCCGAGCGTATTGTTGACAGACGATGCGCGATCACAATCACCAGCCGATCTGATGCGGCAGCCTGCAGGGAAGCGACCAGTTGGTTTTCTGTTGCAGGGTCAAGTGCGGCCGTCGGTTCGTCCAGTATCAGGACGCTGGATTTCCTGACCAGACCACGGGCGATGGAAAGCCGTTGCTGTTGGCCGACTGACAGCGTATCGCCCGACCTTCCCAGAACTGTGTCGATTCCGTCATCCAAAGCATCGATGAACTCCATGCAACCGGCGCTCGTCAACGCTTCCAAAATATTCACTTCGCTCGCCTGTGGGTTGGCAAACAACAGGTTTTCCCGGATGGATTCTGATAACAGAACATGCTCCTGAAACACATAGGTGATCTGTTGGCGAAGCGACGTGATATCCAGATCCATGATGTCATGTCCATCGATCAGGATCTGCCCTGACGTTGGTGTCAACAAAGAGGGGATGAGATAGGCGAGTGAGGTTTTACCGGCGCCTGTTGGACCAACCAATGCAACCAGTTCTCCCACGTGCAGTTCCAGATCGATATTGCCAAGCGCCTGATGACCGCCGGGGTAGCTAAAATTGACGTCCTTAAACTGAACCCCTTTTTCGATGCGTTCAAGACTCGTGCCACCCAGGCGATCGTACTCAGATTCGAAGTCGAGGAAGAAGAAGACTCGACGTACAGCAGCGATCCTGTCCTGTAGCTTTATCCAAAGTATACCAAAGTAGCTGAAAGATCCTGCAATGCCGCCGTAGACACCAAGCAACACCGCAAAGTCGCCTGGCGACATCGCACCTTCAATGATCCGGTCAGAAATGATAATGGAAACGTAAATCGCCGCAACGCCGAATACGGCGCTTGCAAGGGAGATAATCGCGATCAGGACGCCAAGGTTGTAACGTTCTCGCAGGAAGGACTCCTCGCTTTTCTCGGCGAATCGCTTCTGCTCCTGTTTACCCGCGCCCAGGCTTTGCACCGCTGCCACGTTGCTCATGGATTCTTCCATGGCATTGGTCATCGCCGAACCTGCGGCTCGTTTATTCTGGTTAGTGCGGCGCAGGGCGCCAGAAAATGGGAATGTTGTCAGGAACGCCATGGGTATCGCGGCCCACGCAATCCAGACCAGTTCCGGCGACACCTTGCCAAATGAATATTCCAGGATATACAAATTAATGACGACACCGAGTACCGCGAAAAACGGTCCCAGGGTCAATTGATAGGCGATCTCGGGGGCTTCTGGCGCATCGTGAAGTACGCGGTAGATCGAATCGCCGATCCGCTGGTCGTCCAGCGCCGTCATGGGTAGCCGAGTTAGCCTATCAAACAGGAGAGTGCGCAAATTGTTTGCTATCGTTTGGGTCATGCGGACATGAATCATGAACTCAGCGATACCCCATAGACCGTTACCACTGCTGCTACCCTGACTGATCGTGTTTTCGGATTGAGAAGACGCCTCGCGACCCTGCAATAGGCCTGCACTTGTTCCTCTAGAGGTCGCGCGACTGCCAATGGTGATCAGCATCACAAAATAGATGGTGGTCAGTGACAACATGATGCCAACCGGGTCCTTGCCCTCAATCAGCGTGAGTATCGGGTTCATAAAAGGCGGGAACACAACTTCGGTCCCACCGACGGGTCGTTGCAGAACGGCATTGTCGACGACAATTTTGGCAATCCATGGAAGTAACAACGCGGGAAACACGAGGCCAAGCTGCATTAGAAACTTGGCACAGAACAGCCCCTTTACCGACATCAACATCTTGATACATCGGCCAATAATCCGCAGGGACTCGACGGTCGTGACATCCGTCTTCTGATCAACCCGATCATCAAATCTATTCCTGCCGAAGACCTCGCCAAGGATGGAGCTTTTGTTGTTCACTTCACTCAAGGTCTTCACCTGCTGCATTGCCAAAGATTTCTGCATTGACAAAGGCGCGATACCGTCCGCCATCCCTGGCCATCAATTCATCATGCTGGCCCAGCTCTTTGATTCTGCCATTCTCCAAAAATGCTATCTGATCGGCGTTGCGGATGGTGGACAGGCGATGGGTGATCAGAAAGATGACCTTGCCTGCTCCCCACTCGGACAGGTTTGCAAGCACCTGTTGCTCTGTGCGAGCATCCAAAGAGGCGGTCGGCTCATCCAGGATTAGAATGGGTGTATTGCGCACAATGGCCCGGGCAATTGAAAGTCGCTGTCGCTGACCCGCGGACAGTTTGCCACCACGTTCTCCCAATTCAGCGTCATAGCCTTCAGCCATCTGTGCGATGAAGTCATCAGCGCACGCGACACGCGCCGCATCCTCAATGGCGGTACGGTCAGCAAACGGTGTACCGAATTTGATGTTGTTGGCCACTGTATCTGCAAACAGAACATTTTTTTGCAACACAATGGCCGTATTTACACGGATGTCATCAATGGCCATATCTCGCAAATCAAGGCCATTTACGCATACCCGTCCTTCGTCAGGATCGTAAATCCTGAGCAACATGGACATTAAGGTAGATTTTCCAGAACCCGTGGTACCAACGACCGCGGTGACCGAACCGGCATTTGATTCAAGGTTTACGGAATTGAAGATACGCTTGTTGGCGTTGTATCCGAACGACACACTCTCCCATGTGACCCGATTGATGGGTGTCGGGAAGGCGACCGGGTTTGCCGGATCCTTAACGTCAGGCTCCATATCCAGCAGAAAGAAAGCCCGTTCGAGCGCGATGAATAAATCCTGCATGCGCATCCAGATCCCCAGCAGCCCGCTCACGCCATAGAGGGCGCCGGCGACTCTTACCCGGGCGATGGAGAACGCCCCATAGTTCCAGACGACGAATCCAATAAAGGTCGCCACCAGAGCACCGAGAAATGTCTCCCTTTCTTCTATTACCCAGTTCACCATCATGAATTCCGTCAATATCACCATGCCGCCACCCAGCAGGGAAACCACTAAGGTGACCAACACCATATCCAGACGCAAAAAGTAGGCCGCATTGAGTGCTCGCCTGGAGTCAGCGTCAAACCTCTTCCATACGCGGCCCTCTGCATGATTTGCCTTGACGATCTTCATTGCAGAGAACACTTCCTGCGATCGTGACGTCAGTTCGCTGTTGGCTTGCCGATTAGCCAGTGACCGTTGCCGTATTCGTGGTGTAGTCACCACGGCGAGCCAACCGATAGGAATGCCTACCAGCACCAGCAGAAGGGAAAACAGGGGGTCAAAGGCCGCCACAAAGAAGAGACCGATGATGAGGCCGTAGATCGTCAGCAAAGGGCTAATGATGCCAGCCTGCAGGAGATTTACGATCTGTGCACTATCCTGAAAAACGCGGAACATGGCGTCGCCAACGCGATGGTTGTCGTGGTACTTGAGGGATAGGGATTCCACGCGTTCGGTCATGGCCACACGCAGGTTCTGGTTGATGCGCTGCCAAATCCAGGTGGTGTAATACCAGGCGAACATGCCAATCAGGGCGGTGAGTACGCTCCCAACGATGCCCCAGATAATCAGGCGATTGCGGACAGTCTTACGTTGATGCTGCGTCAGGCCCGCCTCGATTGATTGCCCCTGGCCAGCTGATGGAGCCAGCTCTTTGCCCAGCTTTTGCGGGTCACCCGTCACATACTCATCATCGACAAACAGCACTGTTGCTTGAAACGGTTGGAGTTTTTCGCCAACGAGGACTTTATTCGTCCACAGGTCTGTGCCGACAAAAACGGTAACCAGACCGACCAGACCACCGGATATACCAAATGCGCCAATGACCAGCAGATGTTTCAGCATGGGCCGCATATAAGGCCAGGTCTTCAGGGCCAGCCGGAACATTTTGCGAAAGCCCATTTGCGGTGGTTCCGCCTCGCCCTGTTCCAGGTATCCGCTGACAAGTCCAAGTTCATTCATAACGCCCGGTGCTCTCTGGCTATTGTTGCACAATCTAGCCTGAGGCTAGGAAGTGCAACACGCGGTGTCAAAGTATTGTTTTTTGAGTTCACCCGTTTCAGCATCGACGCGACAACCGATTAAACCACTCGGTCAGGAACTATGTCCATTTCAGGGGCTGCAGAAACGAATCTCCCTTACAGTGCGCCACATTGATATCGTCGTTTCTGGTACCAAAAAGCCTCGCAAGCACGCATTTTGGGGGAACATTCCGAGCATTTGCACCGACCCCGGCACCGGCAGCACTCATAAATATGCCACAATGTTTCAAATTCATGATTGGAGTATTGCGGTGCCCGTAATCGACATATCTACCCTAAAACCGGTTGGAGAATTTGGCTCCCGCGCCTGGGGCGAAGCCTGCGCTGAAGGTTCCATCAAGATCCTTGAGGCAGCAAATCTACCAGACGACCTCAGCTGGGCTTTCACTGAGGACTATACGCATCCACCGGCCCGGCTGATGGAGGGTGGCCGGACGCACGCCGGTTATTTCATCATGGTCAATAACGGCAAGGTTACCGCAGGCGATGGTGTACCGCAGGAATGTCTTTCCATTCCGGGTTTTCATGTCCAGATTCCATGGGCCGCAATCTGCAACCAGTCAGGCGCCAAGTACGGTAGCGCCGGCCAACGTCAACGGTCCGCGGACGAACAGGTACTGTATGCTGCAATAGGCAAATATCTTGGTCGCTCCGATTATTTCGACCTCAAAGGACGAGATGCCAAGGGAAACCCCTCGGCGATGCTGTCACCCGCGGTCTGGCCGTCGGAGATTGGCCGTGCGCTGGGTGAAGGTGGGGAAGAAGGCAATGGATTGCATAACATCGCAGCAACTATGCAGATGCCTTCACCCGAATTCGCAGAACTGCCGGTTACCGAATTGCTTGTGCCCGACTTTGCGAAAATGACGGACAAGCAAAAGAAATCGTTTATTAAACTTTGCGGTATCACGGATTAAGGCTGTCAAGGAAAAAAAACTGCCGCCCCCACCTGCACAGGCCTTCACACCCCGGGATGTGAGCCTCGGTCTGACTCGCGCCGAAGACGTGGACTTCCCCTTGCGTTGGGGGATCATGGGTACTGGTGAAATCGCTCGCCAGTTTGTTAGCGCCGCGCGCGAATGCAGCGGCGCCACCATAGCGGCCGTGTCCAGTCGGTCAGCAGACAACGCTCATGCATTTGCACAGGATCACGGCGTCGAGAAGGCCTACGACACCTATAAGGATATGGTGGCTGCCCCGGATATCGATGTGGTCTACGTCGGTACCCCTGGTGATGTGCACAAGGAACATAGTCTGATGGCCATCGAAGCCGGCAAGCACGTGCTGTGCGAAAAGGAGCTCACGAACACCCTGGCTGACGGCAAGGAAATGTACGCCGCTGCAGAGCAGCACAATGTGATGTTACAGGATGGCGTGTGGACACGTTTTTTCCCCGCGGTCGAGCATGCACGTCACCTGATCGAGGCGGGAGCCATTGGCGACGTGGTGATGGTGCAGGCGGCTTTTACAGTGTTGTATACCGCGCAAGCCGTGACGCTCGCCTACGGTGATGCGAAACCGACCAACATACAGGTGAGTGGGAAGCAAGGTGCTGCCGGGGGTGCCATGCTGGAATTTGAGAACGACCGTTTTGCCTTCCTGACGTTTGTTGCCTTCCGGAGTGAGTTTCATGAGGTGACCGAATTTATCGGCACCAGGGGTCGCATCACACTTGAAGAACCTGGGCATTGCCCGACCGCCCTGACCGTGCGTATACCACCGGTGACGCCGTCCCGTTATATGAACGGCAATACACCGTCACCACTGCAGCGGTTTGAATACCCCCTGCCTGATTCGATCCGCATGCCGCGACCCTTTCCCAACCAGCAGGGCTTTATCTACATGGTTGAAGCCATCCATCGATGCCTGGCTGCAGGTCTGCGCGAGTGCCCACAATTCAGCAAGGCAGAGTCGCTGCATTTGCTGGAATTGATAGGCGCTATCTACAGCATGCGTGCGGAGACAAAATGAACCATCAGACAAGACAACCCTAATCGGCTGCATCATTCGCGAGGGCTTCTCAATCAGCGTCGGTGAGATAAAACCGGGTTCCACAAATGTCCACTCGATCGTCGTTGACATAGCACCCGCGCACACGGGCGCGCGCCAGAATGTGTGCCCGATTGGCAACTGCGATCACGAGCCCGCCAAGACCAGGACCCCGCCCGTCCGTCGACTCGACAAAGCGCAGGACGGCATTATTGAGTGTAATTGTTCGCACATCGCCCTTGACCGCGACGGGGGTACCAATCACTTTCGCCCAATGATCGCCAAGCGCTTCCGGATCATCACCCTGAATCTCAACTCCGAGCAGATCGACGGTGACATCCTGGCGGACCTTGTCTTCCCAACTGTGTCCGGCCGGATGCCAGAGCCCGTTAAAGTCGTTCGCTTCATTCCACTCGATCTCGCAGAAGCAGGCAATCATGTCCCGGGGATGAAGCTGGCAAATGCCTGACGTGTCCCGACTACGCTCAAAGGCAACTCGCACACCCAGTTCCGGCGCACGCAGGCGGACGGTGTCATAGGTTTCACGGTTCTCACCCTGAGTGATGACCATGTATCCACCATCACCGCCGCGGCGATCCAGATAGCGCCCGGCTGCAGTGCCGTCGGTGACAGGGGCAACCACCTCGAGAAAATTTCGCCCGATCGGCAGCAGGGTGTTCTCAAGCCCCCATTGCCCAACACCAGGGTCGATATGGCACGGATTGATACCAAGGATGTCTGTCAGGTCGTCGATGACCGGAGCCAGTTTTGCTGCTACCAGGCAGATTTGCCTCAATTGTATTTTCATGGTCGCTATTCCTTTGTCTATTCGTCAAGCAGCTTCACGGTACCGGTATCTCCGTCGATGCTGATCATCTGACCATGCTTGATCCGCACGGTGCTGGTCCCCGTTCCCACCACCGCCGGGATACCGTATTCCCTGGCCACAATGGATCCATGCCCCAGGATGCCGCCCATGTCTGTGACCAGTCCTGCAGCGTGCGCAAACAGTGGCGTCCAGGCCGGATTGGTCATGGGGCAGACAAGAATCGAACCGGGTCTCATCTGGTCGAACTCTGCAGGTGTTTTGATCAGGCTGGCCGGTGCGGTGATCGTTCCAGGGCTGACCGGCACGCCGATCATGGTGTCGGAATTGGGATCGTTGTCGAACTGTGTTTCCTTGAACTTGAGGCCGGGGTCTTCGCTTGCGTCGAAAGGAACTGTTCCTGGTGGATGCAGGCGCTTGCGGGCCTCTCGCAATTCAAAACGCTCGGCGGTGAGTGACACATACTCCGGCACCGCCTTGTTCTGCCGCCGCGCTTCAATCGCGTTCTTCAGTTCGTCGGTGTGCAAGTAGAAGATATGGTCTATTTCCCCAATGGTGCCAGCTTCTGTCAGGCGCCGGCCCAATTCGAGCGCAAGGCGCCGGAGCGCCGGCCACGGCATGTAGAGATAGAACATCACTTCCTCACGAATATAGTAGAAGCGATAGGTAAACCAGAGGCGGAACCGGAACTGCCAATACTGCAGGCCTTTGAGCAGGGTGATGATATCCTCCATCGCCGCCTCGCGCTTTTGCAACGCCTTGGCCACATGGTTCTTCGGGTCATAGTCCGTGTTTGAAATCATCGTCTTCAGCGTGGCCAGCAGACCGGCTGGATCCTCGAGCGGCAACGGTTCCGCGAAGTCCAGGCTGTATCCGAGATGTCCATAGATGGCGAGGTATTCATTGATCGCCTCGACAACCGGACCCGCGTCCGGGTGCTCACGCAACGTGTTCATCATCCGATTGGCGGGGGTTATAATGACAAGCTCAGCGAGCCCCTTATCGACACGAATCTTCCTGGCGATCTCAAACAGGTGCTCGTTGGCGTCCATGGTCTTCGACTTGAAACCGCTGAGGAACTGTCCGCTGGTGAAGTTATGGTCCGGCAGTGTTTCGCGTAAAAACGCCTGCAATTGGTCATCCGTCGACTTGGCTACACCAAACGTGTGGCCACCGTTGCTACACCAGAACATGCCGCTGGCAATAGTCGTCTCGCAGATGCCCTCGAGTAACTCTTCGTCTGATGCGGTGGCAGGCTCCACCTTCGCCCACTGCCCCGAAGTCGCGACGATATCGGGCTTTGCGCGCTCATAAAATCCCTTTATCTGGTTCTCGTTGACCTGGGTCCGATTGAAAGCCGTAAACGTCGGATTACTGCTCTTCGGAATGGTCACAGAAGCTGCCACATCTTCGAGGCCCGAGGACCCGGCCCAATCGTCAAATGCCTTCCGGTCTTCCGGTGTGAGGGACTCAAGGAACAGATCCAGGTCATGCCCCGCCATCAAGGCTGTTTTCTTCCGACGATCCTCCCTTGCCTTATCCAGGTCGGCCGCCATTTTATCGGCCTCCGTGTCCTTCTTGGGCTGCGTTTTTTTCAGGAACTCGGCATCAGCTGCTATCTCGGCCGCATCCATCTCCGCATCGGTCATCGCCGCTAAGTTCTGTCTCTTCTCCCTCGCCGCGATCGTCTGCGGCCAGTCGAATCGTTGATACGCGTATCCATTGAGCGTCACGAAGGACGGGCCACCACCGACCATGTAACTCGCGTGCTTCTTACCCTTTTCGACCGTTTCA
>JABJIU010000237.1 GCA_018661145.1 Pseudomonadota bacterium
GATCCGTCTGGCGGGCGGGTGTTGGCGAGCGCTTCAAGCCTCGAAGCGGAAATCCGTTCCGACCTGCCGCATGGCGGAAATACTGCGGCGGCCGCAGTTGTCGGCAAGCGTATCGCTGAGAAGGCTATTGCCGCAGGCGTCGACACAGTAGCCTTTGATCGTTCCGGGTTTCGTTATCACGGGCGGGTCAAAGCACTTGCAGATGCAGCTCGGGAAGGCGGGCTGAAGTTTTAACAAGATCATAAAGATCAAAAATTAGAAACGGCAGAAAGTTTTATGGCAACGAACGCGAATCAGACCGGTACGGACAGAGAAGGTTTTATTGAACAGCTGATTAACGTACGGCGGGTTGCAAAAGTAGTGAAGGGCGGACGGATCTTCGGATTTTCGGCCTTGACTGTTGTGGGTGATGGAAAAGGGCGAGTCGGCATTGGGCGGGGAAAGGCACGTGAAGTCCCGGTTGCTGTTCAGAAAGCGATGGACGAAGCGCACCGCAATATGCAGAAGATCAGCCTCAGAAAAGGCACCCTGCACTACTCGACCGTGGGACGTCATGGCGCCGCACGCGTGGTTATGCGCCCCGCATCTGACGGGACAGGCATTATCGCCGGCGGCACAATGCGGGCGATCTTTGAAGCCGCGGGCGTGCGCAACGTGTTGGCAAAGGTGATCGGGACGACTAATCCTATCAATGTGGCGCGGGCGACAATCGCTGGTCTCACGAGCATACGTAACCCCCGGCAGGTTGCAATTCGGCGGGGGAAATCGCTTGAAGAGATCAGAGGGCAGGAGTCTAGCGATGAGTAATCGCCAAATAAAGGTTACGCTTGTCAAGAGCAAGTTTGGTCGAGGAGCAAAGCAGCTGGCCTGCGTTCATGGACTTGGACTGCGGCGGATGCACCAGACCGTGGAACTTGAAGAGACACCGGCCATCAGAGGCATGGTCAACAAAATATCCCACCTGGTTAAGGTAGAGGTAAGCTGAAATGCGGTTGAATGAACTTAAGCCGGCGGACGGCTCTCGTCCGGCCGCCAAACGGGTCGGGCGCGGTCCCGGCTCGGGACTCGGCAAGACGGCAGGCCGAGGCGTAAAAGGGCAAAAATCCCGCTCCGGTGGTTACCACAAAGTCGGATTTGAAGGTGGACAGATGCCGCTGCAGCGTCGCCTGCCGAAAAGAGGTTTCCGCTCGCTGATGCGTCCTCGCGTTGCCGAAGTCAGATTGCACGAGTTGCAGAAACTTGACTCCGGTGATATCGATCTCGCTGTGTTGAAAGCTGCTGGAGTAATCCGGCACGATGCTCTCCGGGCCAAAGTCATTGCCTCGGGCAGTATTGAGCGTGCTGTGGTGCTTCGCGGGATTGGTGTGACGGCGGGCGCACGCGCTGCGATTGAACAGGCTGGAGGCAAGGTCGAGGCCTAGTCGACATGGCAGCATCTTCCCTGGCAGCGATTGGCAAGATGACGGAACTGCGTCAGCGCATTCTGTTTGTGCTGGCCGCAATCGTAGTGTTTCGAGTCGGCACCCATATCCCGATCCCCGGAGTTGATCCAACGGCAGTCGCGGCGCTTTTTGAGCAAACACGGGGATCGATTGTCGATATATTCAATATGTTCTCGGGTGGGGCACTCGAGCGATTGTCAATCTTTGCGCTCGGGGTAATGCCGTACATCTCTGCCTCTATCATCATTCAGATGATGACCTCCGTCATTCCGCAATTGGAAGCGCTTAAGAAGGAAGGTGAGGCTGGGCGACGAAAGATTACCCAGTACACGCGATATGGTACCGTCGCTCTAGCCCTTTTCCAGGGCCTTGGCATTGCCATCGCTATTGAGGGCCAGCAGGCAGCCGGGGGTCCAGTGGTGCTAGTGCCGGGATTGGGATTTAAGATCACCACGGTTGCAACCTTGGTGACAGGGACCATGTTTTTGGTCTGGCTCGGAGAACAAATCTCAGAGCGTGGAATCGGGAACGGTATCTCGCTCATTATTTTCGGCAGTATTGTCGCTGGATTACCGTCCGCAGTTGCGGGGACATTGGAGCTCGCGCGCACCGGCGCGTTCACGCCGATCGGCGTCTTGGCCCTTTTTATTGGAGCAATCGGGATAACAGCTTTTGTTGTGTTCGTTGAAAGAGGGCAGCGCCGTCTCACTGTGAACTACGCCAAACGTCAGCAGGGACGTCGGATGCTGGCCGGGCAGTCTACTCATTTGCCGCTAAAGTTGAACATGTCAGGCGTAATTCCCCCGATCTTCGCATCGAGCATCATCCTGTTCCCCGCGAGTCTCGGAAGCTGGTTTGGGCAGTCTGACGGAATGGGCTGGTTAAAGAATATTGCGACTACGCTTTCTCCAGGACAGCCGATATATACGTTGGTGTATGCGGGCATGATCATCTTTTTCTGCTTTTTCTATACCGCACTTGTGTTTAATCCAAAGGAAATCGCTGACAATCTCAAGAAGTCTGGCGCATTTGTTCCAGGTATTCGCCCTGGCGCGCAGACAGCGGGGTATATTGATAAAGTGGTGTCACGCCTGACCCTCGCCGGGGCCGCGTACCTTACCGTCGTCTGCCTTATTCCAGAATTCTTGATCGTCAAATGGAGCGTGCCCTTTTATTTTGGGGGTACCTCTTTGTTGATCATCGTTGTCGTCATGATGGACATGATGTCGCAGGTTCAGTCCTACCTCATGTCGCGACAGTATGAAAGTCTTATGAAGAAGTCATCGCTGGTCGGTGGTATGGGTATGCCCCGTTAGGTCTACCTTTGGGATCAGCAGGAGAAGCAAAATGAAAGTAAGGGCATCGGTAAAGAAAATGTGTCGGAATTGTAAAATCATCCGGCGAAATGGAAGCGTCCGTGTGATTTGCGTTGACCCCAGACATAAACAGCGTCAGGGCTAGATGCAGCATTCTGCACTCGGAACCGTAACAGCAAGAGGCAACTACATTGGCACGTATAGCAGGCATTAACCTACCGTCGCACAAGCATATCGAGGTTGCGCTCACCTCAGTGTATGGCATCGGCCGTATCACCGCGCAGCGGATCTGCGATCAAGCGGCTATTGGTCGGAATACTAAGGTTCACGACCTCTCTGAGGAGGACGCCGACCGTCTGCGTTCCCAGGTCGCATCGATTCCCGTCGAGGGAGATCTTCGGCGGGAGATCTCAATGAACATCAAACGCCTGATGGACATGGGTTGTTACCGAGGCATGCGTCATCGACGAGGTCTACCAGTCAGGGGTCAGCGAACATCGACGAACGCGCGGACCCGAAAAGGACCCAAACGTCCGATCCGGAAATAAAGGCAGGAACTCAAGATATGGCCAAGGTACAAACCAAGAAAAGAACAAAAGCGAAAGTTCGCAAGAGCGTGCTCGAGGGCGTGGCACACATCCATGCCACTTTCAACAATACGATCATTACCATCACTGACCGGCACGGGAATGCGGTAGCCTGGGCAACCTCGGGTGGTGCAGGGTTCCGGGGCAGTCGCAAAAGTACGCCCTTCGCGGCACA
>JABJIU010000243.1 GCA_018661145.1 Pseudomonadota bacterium
GATCCGGATGCCGTGGGCCGAACTGAACCGGGCGTGGTCCCTATTGATTTTGACCACATCCTCGTGGCGCGTAACCGACCAGAACCCCAGTCCCTCGTCGCGTTCCAGCCAGCAGATCGGATCATCCCGTCTAAACCTCTCAAAAGTCGCATGAGGCACACCCTCGGCAAAGGTGTCGTGCGACGTGAGATCGGCATGGGCATCACCGGGTGCGATGAGTTCGGTTGGGTTCATTGTGATCTATCTTGCGGGGTCGTCGAAGACATGATAGTTTAGACCCGAACGATTTGTCTATTAGACTTTTCTGATAGAAGAAGTAGAACAGGAAGTTGGAATAGGAGGAGGTGGTATGGGTGAAGTGGTCGGTGCGGGGTTCTTGTCGCATGTCCCCACGATTATGCTTCCCGAGGCGGTGCGCCGGGAGCTAAACGACGGTAACGAGATCAGTCTGGTTCCGGGGCTCGAGCGACTGAGGACCGAGGTGCTGGATGAATTGCGCCCGGACGTGGTCATTGTTTTCGACACCCACTGGGTTTCCCTGTTCGAATTTATCGTGACGGCGCAAGAGCGTCGAGTGGGCACCTATACCTCAGAGGAGGTGCCCCGGGGATTGAACCAAGTGCATTACGACATGCTCGGCGACTCCGTGTTTGCCGAAGCTCTCGCAGCGGGTGCAAGCGATGCCGGTGTCCGTTGTACTGCCAACGCCGATTCACATCTGCCGGTCAACTACGGCACTGTCAATATCGCCCATTATCTCAACCGCGGTGAGAAATGGCTTTCGGTCAGTATCTGCCAGACAGCCGCTCACGATGATTTTCTTAGGGCAGGACAGGGCTTCGGCGCCGCTATCCGGCAATCGGGGCAACGGGTGGTGTTGATCGCCAGCGGTTCTTTGAGTCATCGTTTCTATCCCATGAAAGAACTGGACAAGCACGAGTCGTGTGACCCCGTGCATATCATCACACCTCAGGCGCGGGCAGCAGATGAACAACGAATTGCATGGTGGGAGCAGGGGGATCACGCCTCTGTGGTCAACACCATGGATGAGTTCATGTCCCATCGCCCGGAGGGTTTGTTCGGCCACTACCTGATGATGGTGGCGGCGGTTGGCGGGGCGGAATGTCACGCCGTGGGTCGGCGATTTAGTGAATATGAGAATGCGATTGGTACCGGTCAGGTCCATATGTGGTTTGACCGGCCGGTATCAGGATGGACGTAAGCCCTAATGTGCGCTCTCGTTCGGCCAGGGTTTCAAAGGGGAGGACAGTTTTGGTTCCCCCTGATTGGTAGTAACCACAACAAGTGAGGAGGTAAAGATGTTTAAGATTAAAAAGCTGGTAAGTATGTTGTTGCTGGGTCTTGCGATGTGTTTTGCCGGGGCAGCATATGCAGAGTATCCGGACAAGCCCGTGTCTTTTGTGGTGCCCTGGCCCCCGGGTGACCTTGAAGACGTGCTGACGCGGATGATTGCAGACGAATTCCAGTCTACCTATGGCGTGGCAGCAGCGGTGGTGAACAAGCCTGGCGGTGGTGGCGGACCCTTCCCAGGTGCAATGGAAGTGGCGAATGCGCCTGCCGATGGCTCCATGGTCGGATCTTTCGTGATTGGTGTGCCGGTGGTTGGTCCCAATCTCGGTATTGATGGCCTGACATCGGAGACCTTCGAACCCCTGGGCATCTTCCTGACGTACCCTTTTGTGATCGCAACTTCAGGGGACGCGCCCTATAGTTCCATGCAGGAGTTGGCAAGTTATGCCAAGAGCAACAAAGTGGCACTTGGCCACTTTGGTGATCCGCTGACACCAACACAGGCCACCAAGGCGGCCGCCAAGGAACTCGGGTTTGAATGGGGCTCAGACGCTGCATTCGATATGCTCGATTGCAACACGCTTTCCTCGGGTGATGCCGATGTTATTAACACGACAATTCAGCTGATCCTGCCATGTCTTGACAAGGTGAAGGTGCTGGCTTCGGTAACGGCCTCCCGCATATCCAAAGTGCCGGATACACCGACTATGGGTGAGATCGTGCCTGAGTTGGACATCTTCCTCTGGAATGGCCTCTTCGTAACCAAGGGCACGCCGCAGGATGTCCGCGACAAGATCATCGCGGTGGCGAAAAAATCCATGATGGGAGAAAAAGCACAGCAGGTCGCCAACGATACTGGTGCGCAGGTGTACTGGATGGACGCGGCGGAATCTGCCGCGCAGATCGAGAAAGACATCGCCACCATGGGCACTATCGGGTCACTGCTGGGCAACTGATTTTTTCGGTTAACGTGCACAGCCCCGGCGTGAAGTTGGGGTTGTGCCGTTTCCAGCACCCGGGCTGATTCAAAGTGCCCTGGGGTGTGTGTTCGATTACGATAGGCCATATATGTCCAGGTACAGGCGCCTATGGAGCAAAAGCAGCCGGATGTCGTTGATATTTTCGCGGTAGAGGAGCGACCGGGCGCAGTCGTCTTTGCATTGGCCGTTTGTTTGGGAGCCCTTGTTTTGCTGGCCCAGATGGATGAGCAGACCAAGTGGCTTAAAGGGGCTGCCCTGCTCGTACAACCGCGCTTCTGGCCCGGACTTTGTCTCGCTGGGTTCGCCTTTTTTGCGCTCTGCCATTTCATCAGCACCTGGACCAGGCACCGGAAGTCCCGTCAGTATTCTTTTTTGCCGCCCGATGAGTTGGCCAACTGGGCGCGGCCCACAGAGTACGCCCTTTACTTTATGGCTTATGTCTTTCTGGTGCCCCAACTCGGGTACCTGCCAACCACGCTGCTCGCTCTGCCCGCCTTGGTGTTCCGCCTTGGGTACCGAAGCCCATCCAAACTGATGGCATCGATGCTGGTCGGCCTTTGTACTGTTGTTGTTTTCAAGACGCTGCTGCAGGTCCGGATTCCAGGCGGGCGCTGGTATGAGTTTCTTCCGGATGGTTTGCGTAATCTCCTCATTCTTTATTTCTAGGTAGAGGCGCGGTGGAGATCTTCCTCTCAGCGTTGGATACCCTCTGGCGGGTGGATGTGCTGTTGGCGCTTCTGGTAGGCGCTGTTGGCGGGGTGATCATAGGGGCAATTCCGGGAGTGGGACCCGCCGTCGCAATCGCGATTCTGCTGCCAGCAACCTTTGCTATGGAGCCGATCGTGGGTCTGACCCTGCTGCTGGGTATCTACGGCGCCTCCATGTACGGTGGGGCTATCCCAGCGATTCTGATCAACACTCCGGGTACGCCTGTGAATGCGCTGACGACCTATGACGGGCATGCGCTCACCCGGCAGGGGCAGGCGGGTCGGGCCCTTTCGTTGGCATACAGCGCTTCATTCTGCGGCGGCATTATCTCGGTGATCTGTCTGATTACGCTCTCACCCTACATTGCCAAGGTCGCACCGCTTTTCGGGTCACGCGATATCCTGATGGCGGCCCTGCTTGGTGTGATCCTCGTCGTGATTGCCCATCGGGGCCAAACCTTTGCCGCAGGCATGCTGGTGTTTTTTGGCATGTTTCTCGATACGGTCGGCATGGAAAGTGTCCGCTACACCAAGCGCTTTACCTATGATCAGGCGTGGCTGATTTCAGGCTTTGACCTGATTGTGGTGCTGTTGGGACTTTTCGCTCTCTCCCAGGCCTTTGTGCTGCTGGTTGGCCGCGATACGCCGACCCGCGCCGAATCGGTCTCGGGGAGGCTGTTCTCCGGTATGAAAGAGCTTTTCCGCCACAAGCGGGTCGTAGGCTGCTCCTCTGGATTTGGCGTGGTGATGGGAATCATTCCCGGGGTAGGTGAGTTTCTCGCCCAATTTTTCTCCTACACCCTGGCACAGAATCTTTCCCGCGAGCCTCAACTTTTCGGCAAGGGTTCGCCTGAGGGGTTAATTGCTTCGGAGTCCGCGAATAACGCGGTCCCAGCAGCGGCGATGATTCCTTTGCTGGCGCTCGGCATCCCCGGAGAGGCGCTCACCGCCATGATGCTCTCGGTCTTTTATATACACAGCATTATTCCCGGTCCGGCGCTTTTTCAGACCCAGCCGGATTTTCTGGTCACCCTTTACATGTGTCTGTTCCTGGTGAATGTCCTGGTGCTGGCATTCTTGATGGTGTCCACCAATACCCTGCTCAAGGTGATTGCTATACCGGGCCGTTTCCTGGGCGCCTGCATACTGGTGCTGTCTTTTGTTGGGGTTTATTCACTGCGAAATGCGATTGTGGACTGCGCCGTCTGCGCAGTTTTCGGATTGATCGGTTATATCCTCAAGCGCCTCAAACTGCCATTGGTCCCGATCGTACTGGGCATGGTTTTAGGAGGCATCATGGAGCAGCGGTTCCGGGCCAGTCTGGCGCGCATTGAGACGCCGCTCGACTTTATTAACCGGCCGGTCTCCGGCACGATTTTTGCCATCATTGTCATCGCACTCGTGGCGCACTTTGTGGCACTTCTTAGGGCGAGGAACACAAGGCGGCAAAGCCGCCCAATGTAGGCACCGCTGGTGCCCAGGCCTACCAGTGGCCGATTAGGATTCCGAAATCTTCCTCGTCTCGGTTGGGTCCACGTTCCATCAGATTATCTATGGGGATTTCGGTACGAGCCTTTAAGGTGCGTTGCCAGCCAAACAACATCTCATGAAGTTCTTCGCGCACTCGACTGCAGTTGGAATCATTTCCAAGATCATTAAACTCGTTGGGGTCGTCCACCAGATTGAATAACTGCGGACGGAATTTCTGGTGCAGGACGTATTTCCATTTGGCGGTACGGATGACCCAAGCCCGGCAGTCATAAGGATGCACCCCGAGGAGGTGACGCGGACCACGGTCACCAAAGTCGATCTCACTGACGGCAAACTCGCGCCAGGGCAGGGCTGGCGCGGCATCATGTAGCAGAGGCAGGAGCGAGCGTCCTTCCATGCGCTGGGGAGAGATAACGCCCCCGGCACTCTCAACAAAAGTGGGCACCAGATCAATCGATTCGACGAGGTCATCTCGCGCAAGGCCGCGGGTGGCGTCGGCATCGGGCGAAGGGTCGCTGATGATCAGTGGTATCCGGATCGAAGGTTCGTGATAGAGATCCTTTTCCCCAAGCCAGTGGTCTCCAAGATAATCTCCATGGTCGCTGGTCAGCACGATCATCGTGGAGTCCCTTAAGCCCTTTTCTTCGAGTTTTGTGAGTACCCGCCCGATGTGGTGATCGATCTGTTGAATGAGGCCCATGTAGGTCGGGATCACGGTTTGCCGGACCTCATCGCGTGAGAAATTTTCGCTGTAGTCCTGTGCCATAAAAGACTGGTACACAGGATGGGCGTTTTCTTTTTCTTGATCGCTGCGTACTGCGGGGACGACCTCTCCCGGGCCGTAAATCTCGTGATAGGGCGCTGGCGCAAGGTAAGGCCAGTGCGGTTTGATGTAACTGAGGTGCATGCACCAGGGTTTACCCGTCTGCAGGCCGTCGAGGTACTCGATTGCCCGGTCAGTCACAAAAGCGGTTTCTGAATATTCCTCAGGTACTCTCGCCGCGAGGTGAGCATTACGCATCTGCCATCCGCTGACGGTTTTACCTTGTTCATTAACCGCGCTGTTGGCCCAGGTCTCCCAAGGATTGTCGCCATCAAAACCGTGGCTTCGAAGATAGTCACTGTAACCAAGGTCTGCCGGGAGGATGGGGTCGGGGTAAAGTCCGGCAAAGAGTTCATAGGGCGTGAACCCGTTATTGCGAAGGCATTGTTCCTGTTCTGACCCTTCGGTTACCTGAAAACGCATTGCAGCGTCGGCATTGAATTTGCCCTCGGATTTACCGACAACCACTGCCTGCATACCGGTTTCCCGAAGATAGTCCCCCAGCGTCAGTTCGCCAATCCGAAGAGGGTCTTCATTGGCCATGACGCCGTGGGAAGAGACGTATCGACCGGTGTAAAAACTTGCCCTTGACGGTCCGCACAGAGGATCCTGGCAATAGGCGCGATCAAAACGTACCCCCTGCGCAGCCAGCGCATCGATATTGGGGGTCTCAAGGTGAGGGTGGCCAGAGCACGACAGATAGTCCGCGCGTAACTGATCACACATGATAAAGAGGATGTTCATTTAGATCGGGCCTTCTTTTTCAGTAGCTAAGTATATGCGTGCCGCCCGGCATTAAGGGCGAGTCACCGTTACGAGACCCTGGCAGGAGGTGAATCCTATCGACCCGACGTTTTATGCGAAGGTCGCTGTAACCGGTGTAGTATCGGCACCCGGGTCGTTTGCTAGAGATGACCCCCGCACTTAGCTAGCACGCTAAGCCACGTACTCAAAGATAATCGCCTTGAACCTCAAAGCTGTTCTTAATTTGCTGCTGGCCATGTTCTGCATCTCGATCATGGATACCATGATCAA
>JABJIU010000032.1 GCA_018661145.1 Pseudomonadota bacterium
GATTTATAGACGATGATGAAACTAAGAAGGGCCGAGAGATTCAAGGTGTCAGAGTGCTGGATCGATGTGCAGCGATACCCCAGTTGGCCCGACTACTGCGGATTGAATTGATCTTAATAGCCGTCCCTAGCGCGAGTGCAGAGGTGATGCGGTCGATAGTCGACTACTGTCAGAAAGCGGCAACACCGTTTCGTACCCTGCCGAAGGTCCAGGATATTCTGGACGGTGCCGCATCCAGTGCCGATCTTCGGTCTGTGGAGCTGGATGACCTGTTGGGGCGCGAGCCCGTTAGCCTTGACTGGGAGGCGATGGCTGGAATGCTCAAAGGACGCCGGGTTCTGATTACCGGAGGTGCCGGGTCGATCGGGAGTGAACTCTGCAGACAGGTCGCCCGATTGGAGCCAGCGGAAATTACGCTTTTTGAGCAGAACGAGTTCAATTTGTATTCACTTGGGCTTGAACTCGAGGAGCGGTTTTCATCGGTGACGTTTCGACGCCTGCTGGGGGATGTGTGCGACCCCAAGTCGGTTGGGTTTGTCTTTGCAGAATGCCGGCCTCAAATCGTGTTCCATGCAGCCGCCTATAAGCATGTCCCGATGCTGGAGGCCCAGTTACGTGAGACGATCAAGAACAACACAGTCGGGACGATGGTGACAGCAGATGCGGCTGTGAAGACGGGAGTGCAAAGATTTATCCTGATTTCGACGGACAAAGCAGTAAATCCAACAAGTATGATGGGGGTAAGCAAGCGCTTGGCGGAGATGGTGGCGCAGTTGAATAACTCCAATTCGCAGACGGCCTTTATCACGGTTCGGTTTGGCAACGTCCTCGGTTCAGCGGGAAGTGTCGTTCCGCTTTTCGAGCGTCAAATTCGGGCCGGAGGACCTGTCACGGTTACAGATCCTAGAATGACGCGCTACTTTATGACTATCTCGGAGGCGTGCCAATTAATTCTCCAGGCATGCGCAATTGGCAAGGGGGGTGAGATTTTTGTACTTAACATGGGCGAGCCGGTCAATATCGACTACTTGGCGCGACAGATGATTCGCTTATCAGGGAAGATACCGGACGAGGAAACTGAGATCAGGTATACCGGACTACGTGCTGGTGAGAAACTTTACGAGGAGCTTTTCCATCCGGATGAAGATCTTACCCCGACCTCCTATGAAAAGATTCTCCTTGCGAAAAGTCGCGGCATAAACAGTCCAGAGTTAATGAGTCAATTGAATGAGCTGCGCAGTTGTGTTGAGGACTATGACCATCAACGTGCTCGAGAGATTGCCGTAGGCTTAGTCCCAGAATATCGCGAGGATGTTGCTGAGAACGGCGCGCAATCTCCGATCCAGGCCGCCTGAGGAGGCTTTCAGTCGGGGTGTGTCGCTACCACCAGCATCCCGAACCGGGGATGATCGATATAGTTCACCTCGCCGGCATTGATTTTCCGGGTATCTCGAATCACCCACGACGATTGGCGTTGATCGCTGGCAGCCTCACTCTGGGGTATCGATTGTGAGTCTGTGGGATCATAAACGATGGAGGCGCTGAGCAGACGGGTATCGGCTCCACGCAGTTGAAAGTACACCTGGATATCTGATTCTGTTTTTCCCTTCTTGATACGGAATCGGACTGGTGCGAACCGGCCTGCCGCGGTTCTTTGTGCCTGCGCGTGAAGAATCACGAGGTAGCGCGGACTCTGGTTTAGACGCTCCTTTGCCGACCCCAACGCACCGAACTCACCGACTAGCGAGTGACCCTGACCGGTTGGCGCGGCACTTCCCGAGATCTCTTTTAGTGCCAACAACTTATTCTGGAGGTTTGCAGGAGCAGGCGAATCATCCGGGAGCGCCTCAAGACGGAAGATTAAATACTCCAGACCTGTTCGGTCATCGGCTATCGAGGGAGAGACGTAGGCCAGAGCAAGCAGAACAGTAGAAACGAACGACAGGATGCGTCGGGTCGGTCCCGACCGCGGCTGCGACGATGTTTCCTTCATAAGGTTGAATCCCGCAACAATTCCTGTGGAAAGGGGAGGAGCGCAACGTGCTCGTCCAAGACGTTCAGAATCCATTCCGCAAGCGTTGCCCGTTGTTCCGCATTCTGCAGGGCAAGACGAATGGAGAGCTCAACTGGGCTTTTCATTGAGAAGATCGCACGATACTGCGTCAGCAGGATTGAAAACCGTTCAGGAGAGATCTGAGCGTCGGGATGAAACACCACCCGGCCAGTCCTAGCCCCGCACCGCAGTTGTTTGATTCCGAGAGCGCTGCTCTTAGCCCGCAAAGCACTGAGATAAAAGAGCATTTTGGTCTCAGAAGGCAGCAAGCCAAAGCGGTCGATTATTTCCAGCTTGAGTTCATAGAGTGCGGCTTCGTCTTCGCAGTCGGAGATTCTCTGGTAAAGCATCAGACGGGCGTGGACATCGGGGATAAAGGTTTCCGGTATATAAGCGCTTGCCTCAGTGTCGACTTCACTCGGCGATGGTCTGGACACCGGCGCCGAATCACTCCGTCCTGATAGATCTCGGATTGCCCGATTCAAAAAATCGGTGTACATCGAAAAGCCAATCTCTTCGATGATGCCACTTTGCCCTTCGCCGAGCAGTTCGCCGGCACCACGGATTTCCAGATCGTGGTTGGCGAGCGTGAAACCTGCGCCCAGCTCTGTCAGGTTCTCGATCGCGTTAAGCCTCCTTTTTGCGGATTCGCTAATGAAGTCAGGGTCCGGAACGAGGAGGAACGCAAAGGCCTGGTGACGGGAACGACCGACACGGCCGCGCAACTGATGCAATTGCGCAAGACCAAATTTGTCCGCCCGATTCATGATGATGGTATTCGCAGTGGGAACATCGATACCGCTCTCTATGATGGTGCTACAGACCAAGATGTCAAAACGTTGATGGTAGAAATCTCGCATTACCGCTTCCAATCCGCCTTTTGGCATCTGACCGTGGCCGATCTCGATAGAGCCCTCAGGAATAAGTTCTCTTAGGTCGGCAGCAACTCGTTCGATGGTGCTGACATCGTTATGAAGAAAATAGACCTGACCACCTCGATGAAGTTCGCGCAGACAGGCCTCCCGAATCAGGTGGTTCGAATAACGATTTACCGTTGTCTTTATCGCTACCCTTCCTGGCGGTGGAGAGCCGATCAGTGAAATGGATCGTAATCCCGCTAGTGCGATGTTCAGAGTTCGCGGGATTGGCGTCGCAGTGAGGGTGAGAACATCGACCTCCTCGCGGAGTTGTTTTAGGCGTTCTTTTTGGCGAACACCGAATCGATGCTCCTCGTCGATGATGGCGAGACCCAGGCGCTGGAAGTCCAGATCGTGTTGGAGCAGGCGATGCGTGCCTATCACGACGTCAACTTTGCCTTCCTGGATTTCCTTCACCAGAGCAGAATTGGCCGCCGGTGTCTTGAACCGGGAGAGGATCTCAATCCGCACCGGATAGTCAGCGAATCGCTCGCTAAAGACGTCGTAATGCTGGTTGGCCAGTAAGGTGGTCGGCGTTAGGATTGCAACCTGATGCCCACTCTGCGCGACGACAAAGGCGGCGCGAAGTGCCACTTCAGTTTTCCCGAATCCTACGTCCCCGCAGACGAGCCTATCCATCGGCGTAGGTGCGCCAAGGTCCGACAGGACCTCTTCGATGGCTCGTTCCTGATCCGGCGTTTCGTCGTAGGAAAATCCCGCCCGAAAACCCATGTATTCATCCTGTGGGGCCGAGTAGACGCGGCCCGGACGGAGAGTCCGCAGGGCTTGCGTCTTCAGTAGTTCGGCAGCAGCGTCATGGGCGCGCTTTTCAGCCCGAGTTTTTGCCTTTCTCCACTGGTCGCTGCCCATCCGATGGAGGGGTGCGCTCTCAGGAGCTCCACCAATATATCGGGAGAGAGTGTTGATATTGAGCACTGGTACATAGAGTTTCCCGTCATCCAGATAGCGAATAATGAGGAACTCATTCTTCTGCCCGTTGATGTCTAACCACTGGAGTCCTCCGAACCTGCCAATCCCATGGTCAAGATGCACGACCGGGTCACCGTCGTGCAATTCGGCAATGGAGCGAATGATCGCATCCGGGTCCTGGACTCTCTCTTTTCTGCGCTGGTGGACCCGCTCGCCGTAGAGTTGAGATTCGACGATGATCTCAACAGAAGGCTCGAATGCGACGAGTCCTCGATCCAATGGTGAGGCAGTAATCCCAGAACGACCTATACCGTCTCTGAGGAATTCAGACCAACTGTTGACCTCTTCCAGGTGAAGATCGTGGCCCGCCAGAAGTTCGCGCAATGCCCGCGCACGACCAGAAGTTTCGGCGCTCAGCAGCACTTTAGGCCTTGAGGGATCATTAAGACGCTCGGTCAAAGCTGAAAACGGTGCGGGGGATTTATGGTCAACCGGATAGGACGGAGGAGACCCTGCAAAATCAGGCTTCGACAACTCGCCAGAGGGTCCGGCAGCTTCAACCACTCCGGACTGGGAAATCGTCTTGGCCACGATTCCGAGATCGAGACATAGAACTTCTGGAGAAAGAGGAGGTCGCTCAGGGTCAAGACTGGTGTGCTCGAATCGATCATTGACCCCTGCCCATTCAGAACTTATTTGATCCCGCCAGCTTTGTGGAGCGATCCACTGTGTATCTTCTGGAAGATAGTCAAAGATCGTACCCGGACTATCGAAAAAGAGCGGAAGATAAAATTCAATACCGGCCGGAAGCCGGCCTTGGGAGACTTCCCGGTATATGATCGAAGACTGAGGATCTCCCGAAAAGAAGTGTCGATAAGACTTTCGAAACTGCTCGATCGCCGCTTGGTCTGTCGGAAATTCTCGAGCGGGAAGCACGCTCAGTGCTGAGGTCTCACCCGTCGATTTCTGGGTCTCGGGATCAAATAGACGAATCTTTTCAATTTCGTCGCCGAATAGATCCAGTCGAAAGGGTGAGTCCGCTCCCATTGGGAAGACATCAATAATGCCGCCGCGGATAGCATATTCTCCCTCGGACACAACCTGGGAGACGCCCAGATATCCAGCGTCAGAGAGTCGATCCCGAAGTCCTATTGGATCGATCGTGGTCCCGCAGGAAAGATTAAAACTTGATCCTGAGATGAAACCCTTCGCAGGGAGACGAAAAAGAATCTGTTCGGCACACAGCAGGAGAATGAATGGATCAGCACGGCATAGGCGCTCTAAGGTTTGAATGCGCCGAGACGTAATCTCAGGATGCGGGGAATAGCGGTCATAGGGAAGGCATTCCCAGCCCGGCAGAGTGCAAACTTGGTTGGCGTTGTCAGCTAGGAAAAAGCGCAGCTCATCAACCAGGAGGTCTAACTCCCTGGCGGATGATGCGACCACAACGGTGTGAGACTGAGTCTCGGTCAGTCGGGCAACTCTCAGCGCTAACGCTGATCCCGGTGAATGCGACCAACGAACCGTGGGCGTTTTTTCTTCCGAAGCCGACAGCACAGCAGATGATGATGGCACAGGTGAAGTCGACGAAAGCAAAACCCTATTTTATCGTAAACTTGTGGATGATCCGTCACCACCACCTCGTGGAATCCGTCATTGGTGAATACGAAAATCTGGGCAATCGTTCCTGCGGCCGGAATTGGTATACGGTTTGGCAGCGAAATGCCAAAGCAGTATTACGAGCTAGCTGCAAAACCAATCATTATCCGGACCCTACAACGGCTGGGGGATGTGGGCAGGATCTCAGGTATTGGCGTTGGAATTTCGCCTCATGATACGACTTGGGCAAGGGTCACCTCTGGTCTTTCGGAGGCAGTTTGGTCGTTTGTAGGCGGCTCAACGCGGTTGGAGACGGTCAGTAACGGTCTCGACGAACTGGTGAGTCGGGGCGAGGGTAGCGCCTGGGTTTTAATCCATGATGCGGTTCGGCCCTGTGTCTGTGCCGAGGATGTGAATCGACTGATCGATGCTGTTGATTTCCAGCCCCCAGGTGGGCTCCTTGCGTCTCCCGTCAATGACACCTTGAAGTCGGCGGATGAGGCGGCACAAGTCACCCAGACGGTACCTAGGGCGAATCTTTGGCGTGCACAAACTCCGCAGTTGTTTCCGGTGCGGTTACTCCAGGAAGCCTTAATTCAGGCGGGCAACCAGAAGCTCGAATGTACCGACGATGCGCAGGCGATCGAGCATATGGGGTTACGCCCCAAGATAGTTGCCTGTGCGGATCATAACCTCAAGATAACGCAACGATCAGATCTGGCCCTAGCTTGCGCGATCCTTTCTCAACAGGAGTCGAATGCATGTTCAGGGTAGGGCAGGGTTATGATGTTCATCGCCTGGAGGCAGGACGTGACCTTTGGATTGGCGGGGTCCAGATTCCATTCCCTATGGGGCTTTCCGGGCATAGTGATGCCGATGTCCTACTCCATGCTATCTGCGACGCGGTCCTCGGCGCCGTCGCGTCAGGGGACATTGGGTTGCATTTCCCTGACTCGGACTCAGCGCATAGGGGCCGGGCCAGTCGTGAGTTCCTTCAGGAAGTCCGTGAGGTCCTAGTCACTAGCGGTTGGTCTATCGGGAACATTGATGCGACTGTGATTGCGGAAAAGCCGAAACTTGCGCCCTATGTCGATGAGATGCGGAAGAATATAGCGGCGGATCTGCAGGTCGAGGTATCCCAGGTGAGCGTCAAAGCGACCACCACCGAAGGTCTCGGATTAACGGGCCGGGGAGAGGGGATCGCAGCGCTTGCTGTGGCGATGGTCACGAACGACCCTTCCGTGTGAGCACATAGAAGGCTCCGGTGCCGCCATCTTTAGGGCATGCCCAGCAGTACGCATGAATCCAAGGTTGCTTCTGAAGAAGATCCAGCGCGGCAAAGCGTACCGGTGAATAGCCTTCCGGGGAGTGCGACCCCTTGCCGGTAATCACGAGCAGGCATTTCAGATTGAAGTCAGTATGAATTTGAATAAAGTCTAGCAGCGCGCTTTCTGCCTGTGCCACGGTCTGCCCGTGAAGGTCAATCGTAGCGCTGGGACGGAAATAGCCCTGGCGTAATTCCTTGAACGCGCCTGCCGGCAAGTTGGCTCGGTAGAACAACTCTCCCTCTTCACCGGAAATCCCTTGTGCTGCACGCTGGTCGGTTTGTGGTGATCTGTTCTTCGGCCTTTTCTGCCGAGGCTGCAAAGCGCGGGGCTCGTGATCCAACCGATTCACCTTGGAAACCGCGGCCCGGAATAGTTCGGTGTCCTCTGGGGAGAGTCCGGGACCAGGCCGGGACTTTTTGGCCATGGGTGCTCTCAATCCACCTGGTCGAGAAAGCGTTTTGCATCGAGGGCTGCCATGCACCCGGTAGCGGCAGAGGTAACGGCCTGCCGGTAGACATGATCCATTACGTCACCTGCAGCAAATACACCAGGAATGCTGGTGGTCGTCGCTTCTCCATCGATTCCAGATTTAACTCGGATATAGCCGCCGTTGATCTCCAACTGGTCAGAAAAGAGTTCAGTGTTGGGTGTATGTCCAATAGCAATGAATACGCCATGAACGTCGAGTGTGCTCTGATCTTTTGTCAGAATGTCTTGAAGTTGAATGCCCGTGACACCACTGTCGTCACCCAGAACCTTACTAAGGGTGTGATTCCAGGCAATTCTGATGTTACCGCCATCGCCGGTGCGTGCGAGTAGCTGGTCCTGAAGGATTGCCTCGGCGCGCAAACTGTCTCGGCGATGGACCAGGGTGACCGTTGAGCAGATGTCCGAAAGGTATAGCGCCTCCTCGACCGCGGTATTCCCACCCCCAATAACTGCGACCGGTTTGCCCCGATAGAAGAACCCATCGCAGGTGGCGCAGGCTGAAACGCCTTTACCTTTGTAGGCATCCTCCGAATCCAGACCAAGGTATTGTGCGGACGCACCGGTGGCAATGATCAGGGCATCACAGGTATAGGTACCTGCATCCCCCTGAAGTGTGAACGGGCGCTGATCTAGCTTTGCTGTATGGATCTGATCAAACAGCACCTTTGTACCGAAGCGCTCAGCATGGGTGAGCATTCGCGCCATCAGGTCAGGACCCATCAACCCATGCGCGTCCCCCGGCCAGTTGTCTACATCGGTGGTGGTCATCAACTGACCGCCTTGGGCAATTCCGGTGACCAGCACCGGCGAAAGATTCGCCCGCGCCGCATAGACCGCAGCCGTATAACCGGCCGGTCCAGATCCGAGAATCAGTAGGCGACAGTGCTGCTGGGAATCCATTTCGTGCTCCTTAAGTAATTTCGGACCGTATTTTCTCAAGAAAGGGGTTGGGAATCCATAAAACCGGGTTGAGGATTCTAGTGCTTAGGAATAACGTCAGGATTCGATATAATTCGTTCTTTGTTTGGCCCAACGGCCAAGAGGTTGACTTTCTTTGGCTCAGGCAAAAACGAAAAACACCCGAAACGCTTCTGAGCGTGGTATTCCCCCGAGACTCGTTCGTCTCGGTCGCGAGGTGCTAGTCCTCGCTTTGGTGGGGTTGACAGGGTATCTGCTGATTTGTCTGGTTTCTTATTCCTCAACTGATCCGGGTTGGACGTCCACGGGCGACGGAGGTCCGATTAGGAATCTCGGGGGACGGTTTGGTGCGTGGTTTGCCGACCTTTTTCTACATGCGTTTGGGTATTCAGCCTACCTCTTTCCTTTGATTTTTGCGCTCTTGAGCGCCCGGATCCTCAGAAATCGATCTGCACCGTTAAGTCCGCAAGTGAGAGCCGTTCACGGGGTCGGGCTGGTGCTCACCGTGTTTGCGGCTTGCGGAATCGGATTTCTGCATTTCAGCAACACGGCCTCAGTATCGGGATTTTCTGGTGGCGGCTGGCTTGGCTTAGTGGCCGGCGGTTGGTTACTAGACGCTTTTGGATCGGTTGGAGCGACGGTTTTGGTTCTGGTGGCGCTGATCGGGGGAATTTCATGGACTCTTGATATTTCCTGGTTCACGGTCATGGACCGCATCGGGGAGTTCGCTTGGAGATGGTCTGACCGGGCGAAGATCTGGTTGTCGGAGTTGGCTGACAAGACGCGAGGGGTGAGATCCAGAAGGCAACGGCAGGAAACGGTTGCCGAGATCAGGCGGGAGCGTGAACACAAGGAGCCCCCCCGGATTGAGCCTAAGATCCAGACGGCAAAGGCGGGTGTTCGTGTTCATAAGGAAAAGCAGGCATCGATACCTCTCTTTATCGACGGCAAAGCTCCCCAGGGTGATCTGCCAGCGTTGAAGTTGCTCGATCAGCCTGGTGACCAGCCGGGAGGATTCAGCAAGGAAGCCCTCGAGATGATGTCGCGGTTGGTGGAAAAAAAGCTTCGTGATTTCAATGTAGACGTCACGGTTGTATCTGTCCAACCAGGGCCGGTCATTACTCGGTTTGAGATTGATCCCGCGGCCGGAATCAAAGCGAGCCAGATCGTGGGTCTGTCACGGGATTTGGCTCGTGCGTTGTCCGTTGTCAGCGTTCGCGTGGTTGAGAATATTCCCGGAAAAACATACATCGGCCTCGAGATTCCGAATGAAAGTCGGGAGACTGTGTTCCTGCTCGAGGGACTTGCGTCGCAGGTCTACGAGGCCAGTAAGAGTCCGCTCACCGTTATTCTTGGAAAGGATATTGCTGGAGAGGCGATGGTGTCTGATCTTTGCAAGATGCCCCATGTGCTGATTGCTGGAACAACGGGCGCCGGAAAATCGGTCTGTGTCAACGCGATCGTGCTCAGCATTCTCTACAAGTCGACCCCGGAAGATGTGCGGATGATCATGGTGGATCCGAAAATGCTCGAACTCTCTGTCTACGATGGAATTCCACACCTGTTGACGCCGGTCGTGACGGACATGCAAAAGGCCGCCAACGCTTTACGTTGGTGTATCGTGGAGATGGATCGGCGTTTCCGCCTGATGGCGGCTCTTGGGGTTCGCAATATCGTCGGGTACAACCGGAAGGTGGAAGCGGCAATCAACAGTGGTAAGCCTCTGGATGATCCACTGTTCGAGCCAGTCCCCGGTGACGATTCGTCAGCGCCCAAGCTCGGGAAAATTCCCTACGTAGTGGTTATTGTCGACGAATTTGCCGATCTCTTGATGGTCGTTGGTAAGAAAATAGAAGAATTGATTACCCGGATTGCTCAGCGCGCACGGGC
>JABJIU010000244.1 GCA_018661145.1 Pseudomonadota bacterium
CCCCGAAACAAGGAGAAATCAATGCCAACTTTTGTATATATGAC
Organism: Pseudomonadota bacterium; assembly: GCA_018661145.1. Lineage (GTDB taxonomy): Bacteria > Pseudomonadota > Gammaproteobacteria > Arenicellales > UBA868 > UBA868. Next base: position 45 of record JABJIU010000244.1, read on the forward strand.
CAAGTGCGATGGCTGTGGTCACTGCGTCGACATCTGTCCGTCTGACATCATGCATATCGACAAGACCTACCGGCGTGCAATGAATATCGAGCCCAATATGTGCTGGGAGTGCTATTCGTGCGTTAAGGCCTGCCCACAGAACGCAATCGACGCCCGCGGCTACGCGGATTTCGCTCCGATGGGACACAGCGTCCGCGTCCTGCGCGAAGAAGAAAAAGGCACGATCTCATGGAAGATCAAGTTCAGAAACGGCGAGGTCAAAGATTTTGTTTCGCCCATCACGACACAGCCCTGGGGGGAAAAGATTCCGAAACTCGCTGAACTTGCCGAGCCAACCCAGGAAGAAGTGGACTCACAGCTGCTTTGCCATGAACCGGATGCCCTCAATATCGAGCGTGGACTTCCCATTATGGACAAGAGCAAGTTCAAACAGGGAGTGTATTACTAATGGGCTTCAAGACCGTTTTTGAAGATTGCGACATTCTGGTCGTCGGCGGCGGCATGGGCGGCACGGGTGCCGCCTACGAAGCTCGGCACTGGGGCCGCGACATGAGGATTGTCGTCGCGGAAAAAGCCAACATCGATCGCAGTGGCGCAGTCGCGCAGGGTCTTTATGCAATCAACTGCTACATGGGCATGCAGTGGGATGAAAACCAACCCGAGGATCACGTGCGCTACGCACGCAACGACCTAATGGGCATGGTGCGCGAAGACCTCGCCTACGACATGGCCCGGCACGTTGATTCCACAGTGCACAAGTTCGAAGAATGGGGTTTGCCGCTCATGCGCGACCCCGAGAACGGCCGGTACCAGCGGGAAGGCAAATGGCAGATCATGATCCACGGCGAAAGTTATAAGCCAATCGTCGCAGAGGCCGCCAAAAAATCGGCCGATAAGATTTACAACCGGATCATGGTCACGCACCTCCTGATGGACGAGAACAAGGACAACCGGGTTGGTGGCGCCATCGGGTTTAACGTGCGCACCGGTGACCTGCACATCTTCAAAGCCAAAGCGGTTATCGTGGGCGCAGGTGGTGCCTCCCATATATTCAAACCGCGTTCTGTCGGCGAGGGTATGGGTCGAACCTGGTATGCCCCCTGGAGCAGCGCATCAGCGTATGCGCTTCCCATCCTCGCGGGCGCCAAAATGACGCAGATGGAAAACCGCATTGTGCTCTGCCGTTTTAAAGACGGATACGGGCCGGTCGGCGCATACTTCCTACACCTCAAGACCTATACCCAAAACGCCTACGGTGATGAGTACGAGTCCAAGTGGTACGAAAATACTAAGGAAATGGTGGGTGACTATATTGACCATCACCCAACGCCGACCTGCCTGCGCAACCATGCCTTTATTGAAGAAACCAAAGCCGGCCGTGGCCCCATTCATATGGTCACCAAAGAGGCCTTCCAGGATCCGCATAAAGAAACGATAGGCTGGGAAAACTTCCTTGGGATGACAGTGGGTCAGGCCGTGGTCTGGGCATCCCAGGACATCGATCCCAAATATACCAACCCGGAACTTACTACCTCTGAGCCCTATGTCATGGGCTCCCATGCCACATGCTCCGGAGCCTGGGCCAGTGGACCAGAGGATCTATCTCCCGATGAGTATTACTGGGGTTACAACCGGATGATGACGATCGATGGACTCTTCGGCGCCGGCGACGCCCTGGGTGGCACGGCACACGCTTTCTCCTCAGGATCCTTTACCGAAGGGCGCCTTGCAGCGAAGGCGGCCGTCAAGTACATCCGCGATCATGCCAAAGATAAGATCGTTATCTCGGACAAGCAGATCGAGGATCTTCGCGAGGAGATCTACAGACCACTTGAAACCTATGAAGTTGGTCGTAACGAGATCGTGGGTGGTACCGTCTCGCCGAGTTACATCCTGCCGATTCAGGGCCTGCAGCGCTTGGAGAAACTCATGGATGAATATGCCGGCGGTATCGGTGTTAATTATATGACCAACGAGCCCCTGTTACTGCGCGGCCTCGAGCTGCTCAAGACCCTGCATGAGGATTTCGAGTATCTTGGCGCGGAGGATCTGCACCAACTTATGCGCGCATGGGAACTTAAACATCGTGCGATAGCTTCGGAGTGTGTTGTACAGCATACACTCTTCCGAAAGGAAACCCGCTGGCCGGGCTACTACTATCGCGGTGACTTCATGAAACTGGACGACGAGAACTGGCATGCTCTAACGCTCTCGCGTCGAGACCCTGAGTCCGGAGAGTGGACCATGGAAAAAGCGCCGGTTTATCACATCGTCGATTAACCACTCGTGCTTCGAAAAGGCGGGCCTTTGTGCCCGCCTTTTTTTCGCCCTGACCAAAGACTTGGTTGAAGCGCCACTGGCTCAATCCACGGAAAAAGCATCCGGGATCACTTATATTAGTCGTCAGCATGAACACTCAAACAGTTGAATCACCAACCGTCCTGCCCGACGAGGTTAGGGGCTACGCCAATGAACTCGCTGCGGCGCAAAAACGCCTTCAGGCGCCCGCTGCTGATCTTTCCATCCTGCTCAATCTCATCCTCAAGAAATCTATTACTCGCGATCAGATCTGCGACCTCCTCGAAAAATCCTGGACCCATCTTCAGAATCTTCGAGCAGTTCTGGATAGCCTATGCCAAATACACACTGAAGCCACGGCCTTTGCGAAAGTGCTAACAGAGGCAAGCAACGCGGCCCAAAGTGGTGAGTTATTTTCGCTACCCAAAGTCAGGGGGTTTCTGGAGGAAGCGGACAGTCTTTTCTCTGAGACGTCGGGTGACACAACACCCCGGGCCACGTTGGCCGAGGCGCACGCCCTGCTTTCGCACCTTGAGCGGGAATACGAGAGCGCTGCAGAGCACTACCAGACCGCTGCAACTGTATCTACCGGCGACGATCAGCTCCAATGGCGTTACCAAAGTCAAGGCGCCGGTGCCCTTTGTGACCATGGCCGGGAATCTCTTGACGACGATGTACTTTTGGCCGCGATAGATCTATACGAAACCATCGCAACAGAGCTCACCGACGAAGTCAATGATCCAAAGAGATGGGCGAGAACCCAGGCGGGACTTGGTAACGCGCTTGGTATTCTGGGTCAGCGCCAACAGGGGACGCATCAGTTAGAACAGTCGATCACGAGTTATCGCAGAGCCTTAAAAGCGCAAAGTCCAGAACATTCTCCCGCTGAATGGGCAACAACCCAGAACGGACTTGGTAACGCGCTTGGTATTCTGGCACACCGGCAAAAAGATGCAGAAATGCTCGAACAGTCCCTAAAGGCTTTCGAAAAGGCGCTTGAGGTGCGGACCCAGGAGCACCATGCCTGGGAGTGGGCAACAACGCAGAATAATCTCGGTTCGATACTGCAGGCAATCGGTCAGCAAAAAAAAGACCCACAACTGCTGAAACGTGCCGTCGACGCCTATAAGCAGGTTCTACTGGTGTGGACCCGTGACCAGGCCCCGCTGCACTGGGCAACGACTTTCAATAACCTGGGGACAGCACTGCGGCTCCTAGGTGAGAAACGAAAAGGCCCCAGAACCCTGGAACAGTCAGTCGCTGCCTACCGAAACGCCCTGGCAGAACGCACCCGTGACCGGGTACCACAGCAATGGGCCATGACGCAGAACAATCTTGGGACCGCGCTGCAAAAACTGGGGGAACGAAGCGAAAGCGTGCAGCCTTTCCAAGACGCGATTTCAGCCTACCAGAGCGCCCTCAAAGAGTGGACACAAGAACGTTCTCCAATGACTTGGGCCATGACAGCGGCCAATCTTGCTTTCGCACAGAAAAGCCTTGCAGAACGCCTGGGTGATGCCGGAACGGCGGGGCTGGCGCTCAGTCAACTTGAAGCGGTCGCCAAGGTATTTCGTGAGGCAAGTCATGCCCAGTATTACGAGCATGCCACCGAACAAATTGCCAAGACCCGCGAACTGTTGCAAGCGCTGGAAGCGAACTAGTCCTCCGTCGTGGTATCGGCCTCGTTGTTTACGCTGGGCCGATATAGGATAAAAGTGACATCGTCGGGCTTTGACGGCAGACCCGTCACTGGGTGATTCATTCGTTGAATCACGGTTTCGGCCAGTTGTTCCGCTGACTCATATAACTCACCCACCCTGATCAACTCGACAATCTCAGAAAGAAAGAGGTTGTCCCACAGGCCATCGGTACCGAGCAGCACCGTATCCCGGGAGGCCAACTCGAGGGTGTCTTGCTTCTCGAGCCAAAGTGCCGGGTCACCCATCATGTTGTTCAGCAGATGACGCTGCGGGTGAAAAAGTGCCTCTTTTTCGTCCAACCCATTGGCTTCCTTGATGCCCACCGGCGAGTGGGCTTGCGTCTTAAGTTTGATCCGTCCGCGCTGACCCACAACCAATGTCGTTGAGTCTCCAGCATGGCAGTTGATCAGGGTGCTATCGGCTATCTCAGTGACGCTGACCGTGGTTGCAGAGTTCGGTAGCTGTGCCAGCAATGTCTGATTGGCCGACTGGATACGACTTTTGAGGGACGTCTCTTTGCTCAGGCTTGCCTCAGCAAGCAGGCTGATTACCAGCGTCGCTGCCTCGAGACCCCTGGGGAGCCCACCGACACCATCAGCAACCGCAAGACAGATCTTTTCATCAGCGTCCTCAAAAACGCCCAGCGCATCCTCGTTGGCGCCGAACTGCCCGGCATGGGAGCGGCTGAATACCACTGCCTGCCCTGAATTCAATACAACCGACTGAGGCTCAACCAGGTCCTGGCCACAAAGCATCACCGGGACATTCAGCGCGACTGGATCAGTCATGGTAGGTATCCTACTGCCACTCCATCGTTTCAAGATGCTGGCACAACTGACCCGCACTTCGAAACTCTCGTGCGATCAAAGAGCGCTTCAGGCCTTTGCAGATGTCCTTGACCTCCTGTGGTTGACGGCTGTACCAGTGCGGCCCACCTAGTGCATCGTAAAAGATCCGGATCAGGTCAAACACATCGTGCTGGATGTTCTCAGCGTTTGGGGCCCCCCAACTAAACATGTCGAGCAACTTAAGATCAAACCCTAAGCCATGGCGCAACACGATCACGTTATCCGTGTGCAGATCGCCGTGGTATTCGCCCACGTTGTGAATCGCCTCGATCCCGAGTGCGAGCGCGTGCAGCAGGTGCACACCCTGAAATGGATTAACCCGCCGGCCCGACTGGCGTTTTAGAAAATCGGAGAGCAATTCGCCCTCTACAAATTCCGAGACCAGAAACGAAACAGGCATTCCATTGAAATCAAAGGTGTCCCGTGTGTGGTACTGAATGACCACCGGACAATGGCGCAGTTTGTGAAGCTTCCGCGCATAAAAACGAAGCGCCCGGTTACCGGGATTTCGCCGAGGGAAAAAGATTTTTACGGTGCGATCAATTCTTGTGCCAATCTCGCGCACCAGATAGACCTCGCCCTCCCATCCGGACCCGAGTCGCGAAACCACTTCGTATTTCCCGGCAAGATGGCTGCCCGGAACAAGTCCAAAGGTGATAACACGTGGTGGCTTTGCTTTCAAAAAGGAAGTCTCAAAACGACTAACCCAATACTCGTTTCATCATCTTGTGATCGATACCGGCATCTAGAAAGACATCGCCATAAGTTTGAAAGCCTGCTCCCTCGTAGAAGGGAATGGCCGAAACCTGGGCACCAAGACTGACCTGCGGCAGATTCATCCGCAGCGCCTCTTCCACCAGTGCATCCAGCAAAGCCCGACCGATCCCTTGGCATCGTAACGGCTGACATACGGCCATCCGCCCAATTTTTCCTGATTCAAGCATCCGTCCGGTCCCAACAATCTCACCGTCATCTGCAAACGCAGCGGCGTGGCGGGCGCCAGTATCTTCACCATCGAGTTCCAGCTCGAGAGGGACGCCCTGCTCTTCAACAAACACCATATGGCGAAGTGATGAAAGCGCCTCGCTGCAATGTGACCAGTCCACGATGCGGACCTCAAAACCTATCAAGGGCTTTCACTCCCTGAGTAATTTCAACTCCGGGGCGTGTCGTCGTCAGTCCCCAGTTCCTCAAACTCGGCGATACCTTCATCCAACTCACGCTCGAGAACGGTATCTCCGTCATCCGACTCCACTTCAGCATCTTTAGACCGCGGCTTGATGGATCGGGAGAAATATAGACCCGCCTCAAACAACAGCCAGACGGGAACAGCCAGCATAGTCTGCGAGAGGATGTCCGGCGGGGTCATCACCATGCCGACAACAAATGCGCCAACGATGATGTAAGGCCGCTTGGTCGCCAAAGATCCGGGGGTCGCCATACCCATCCGCACCATCAGCACAGTTGCGACCGGCACCTCAAAAGCGAGTCCAAAAGCAAAAAAGAGTTTCAGCACAAAACTGAGGTACGCGTTGATATCTGTCATTACCAAAACACCCTCGGGGGCCGTGCTGGTAAAAAACGCGAAGATCAACGGGAACACCGCAAAGTAGGCAAAAAGTATGCCCAGATAAAACAGCAGGCTGCTCGAAACCAATAGTGGGACCGTGAGGCGTTTTTCATGCTCGTACAGGCCCGGGGCAACAAAGGCCCATAGCTGATACAGCAGGTAGGGCATCGCGATGGCTGTCGCAAAAGCAAAAGCAAACTTGAACGGCACGAAAAACGGGCCGTGCGGCTCGGTTGAGATCATCGAGTTGCCTTCCGGCAGGGAAGCCATCAACGGCTGTGCCAGATACTCGTACAGCGTGTTCGCGAAAGGAGCCGCCATGATAAAGAGCACCAGTACGGCACCGCCGGCGCGCATCAGCCGGTCGCGCAACTCGAGCAGGTGCGACATGAAGGTCGTACCCTGCATTTGTGAGGGGTTAGGGGATGGAGTCACTGATCTTTACTGGTCAACTAGGGCCAGTCTTTTCGCTTGCGTCTTCGCGAAGCGTCTTGGCAGACTCGTTAATCGAGTCGACAACATCAGTCATGGCATCGTCCTCTTTGATGGACTCCGTCGCTCTATTGAGATCTTCACTGACATCGTCTTTGATGCTATTCACTTCTTCGCCCAGTTTGCGCATGTCAGCCAGTTCACTTTCCCGGATTTCGCGGTCAATATCTGACTTCACATCTGAGACCATCCGCCGCGCGCGACCGATCCACATACCCGCCGTACGCGCAGCACGCGGCAGACGCTCCGGCCCCAGTACCACCAGGGCGATCGAAGCGATGATTACAATTTCAAGAAAGCCAATGTCGAACATGGCGCTACCCTTGGGGTAGATCAGACTTTGGCGTTTTCTTTATCCGAACTAGCCTCTTCGGCAGATTCGGCAAGGCTCTCCTGACTGGCTTCAGCGTCGGCTTCGGCTTCCGTCGACTCCTCTGCATTTGCACCGTCTTTCATCGTGCTGCGAAAGCCCTTCACCGCACCTCCAAGATCAGTACCGAGATTACGTAATTTTTTTGTGCCAAAAAGCAGCAGCACAATCACCAGAACGATGAGTAACTGCCAGATACTGATGCCGCCCAATCCCATAACTCTTCTCCTGTCCTACTTGATGTGGTCTTTTCCCGCGCACCCGGGAAGGGCGCTATACGGGTCATTACGGCTTCGCCCGACTGGGCCGCCGCTATTTATAGTACACATGATAACCGCTTTTAAAAAGCTGTGGGAAGTACCTGGTTTAAATCGGGAATTAGCCAACAATCAGTAACTATTATCGTGGTATCCAGTACTTGATCAGCTTCAACCACTAAAACCGAGGATTTGGTACTTCTTCACGCTCGGGCATGAAGTTACTAATCGACGCTA
>JABJIU010000247.1 GCA_018661145.1 Pseudomonadota bacterium
CGCGCCATCTGGCCTGACATCTGGGTGGCACGGCAGTATTCCGGCGTCCCAAATGCCGGTGCGCCCGACTTCATGTCCACATTCGAAGTAAACGAACCGTAGGCCACAGGCGTCCCCGGCTGCACCAACTGCAACAGCACGATCGCCGCGAGGCATTCTGCTGTCTGCTGGGCAATCGCTCCGGCCAGCGTGATCGGCGCCATTGCACCCGCCAAAGTAAACGGCGTCACAATCACTAGTTGATTCTGCTTCGCTAGTCGCATCGCGCCGTCCAGCATCGGCCAGTCATGCTTAAGCGGAGATGACGAGTTGATATTGGTAAACATCCGCGGTGCCTCGGCGAAACCTGCCTCATCCAATCCCGCCGCAATTCGGACCATGGCCATCGCATCCTCAACGCGTTCCACGCCTAGCGAATAAGCGTGAACGAGTTTGTCGGTTAAGGTCAACATGTCAAAAAGACAATCAAGATGGCGCGTCGAAGCGTGCAGGTCCACCGGTTCCACCGGATAACCCCCGATAAAATGGATACAGTTGAAACTCTGCGTCAGTTTGATCCAGTTCTGGTAGTCGGTGCGGTTACCAACTCGCCGCCCATGATCCAGATCCGAGACATTCGGCGGGCTGGAGACTTGACCAAACGCCGCATAAGCTTCCCCAAACACCAGGGCGCGATCTTTGTTACGCGGAGTCATTACGATCCGTCGGGGTGCTTTGGCAACCTGTTCCATGACTAGAGCACGGTCCATTTTGACCGTAACGGAATCAGCTAGAACGTCGCAGCCCGCTTGCTGGAGAATCTCGCGTGCCTCATCATGAAGAAAATCAATCCCGATCTCCTCGAGGATCTGCATTGCGGCACCGTGAATACGCTCCACGCCTTCTGCGTCCAGTGGCTCTGTTGGTGTATCAGCATATTGCGGCTGGCCCCACGGTAACTGGGGCAGGGTTCCCGATCGGGGTGTAGGAGTTCGCGTCCTCCTTCGCCGGCTCGTTCGGGATGAACTGTCTGAGGATGACTGATCTGGTTTCATCGTTTAGGCACTGTCACGCATGAGCGACAACTATCAATCTGAAAACAGTGGTGGGGCAATACACATAGCGACACCAATCATCGTCGCCGAGACTTTCGCAGTACCCCGATAACTGCCTCAGGCTTTTCAGAACCGGGCCTTCAGATCATGTTTAAGCGTCTGTTACTGTCGATGCTCTAGGAGTCTCGGCATCAGTTCAACGAGATTGCAGGGGCGAGTCCGATAGTCCAACTGGTGGACCAGCAGTTTATCCCAGGCCGTCGCGCAGGCACCGGAAGACCCCGGCAATGAGAAGAGATAGGTGCCGTTGGCAACACCTGCCACGGCCCGCGACTGCAGCGACGAGGTTCCAATTTCCTCGAAGGAGATCGCCCGGAAGATCTCACCAAATCCATCCAGTTCTTTTTCAAAAAGCGGTTTGACCGCCTCTGGAGTCCCGTCAAATCCGGTGACTCCTGTACCACCCGTCATCAACACCACCTGGACATCAGGGTTAGCGATCCAGCGTGAAACGACCGCGCGAATCTGGAAAACATCGTCGGGCACCATCACCTTCTCAACAAATTGATGGCCGGCATCCTGGACGCGGCCGACGAGTAATTTTCCGGACTTGTCATCAGCTTCCGTACGTGAATCCGAAACTGTCATTACCGCGATCGGCACCGCTATAAATTCACGCGCTTGAGTCGACATTGTGCTTACCGTTGCTTGTGGCCCGCGTTCTATGCGCCTATTATAGAACCGCAAACGGTAGTGTCTGCCTGTGAATTAATCCTGCTCCCATGACCATTAACGTCCGATTCTTCGCCAGTTTGCGTGAGCGCATTGGTCACGCGACCATGACCGTCGAGGCCGACGGTATCACGACCGCTCGCGATGTCTGGAAGGCCGTCAGCGGTGAATCCCCCGACGAAGAAATGTTGGTCGCCATCAACAAGGAGTACGCCGGCCTCGATCGGGCGGTTGCGGACGGTGACGAAGTGGCATTTTTCCCACCCGTAACCGGGGGCTAGCCATCCCATGACTGTCGAGATTCATGAGCATCCGTTCGATCCCTGGCAGATCATGTCGGCGTATCGCTCAAAGAATCTTGTTGCGGGGAAAAGCGGTGCCAGTGCGGTGTTCGTCGGCACTATGCGGGACTTCAATGAAGGAGATGAAGTTCAGGAGATGGCGCTCGAACACTATCCCGGCATGACGGAACAACAGCTCAAAGACATGCGCGATCGGGCCATATCCAGACATGATTTGGAGGGCGCGCTGGTCGTCCACCGCGTGGGGGTGGTGCATCCCGGTGAGGATATCGTGCTGGTCGCGGCTTTCTCGGCGCATCGAAAAGCGGCGCTGGATGCCTGCCGGGAAATGATGGAGATACTGAAGTCCACTGCGCCGTTCTGGAAAAAAGAGACCCTCGCCCAAGGCGAGCGCTGGGTGGAGCGAAACACACCCGGCTGAGACTTGGACTCCCGCCTTTTGACCTAAACAGATCGCCTGGCGGCGATCCAGGATGTATTTTCCTTTGGGTCATCGCCATCAGAGAGCGTGAGCACGTCCAGCATCGAAAAATGCCGGGCGAGTTCTCCCGGCTGCAGCACGTACTCTGGATTGAACGCTGGCGCCTTGCTCAGGTGATGCACGTTGAAAGTGCGCCAAAACAGCATCCCTCCCGGGACAAGCATTGATGGTATTTGGGCAAACAGATCGCGGTTCAGGTATCGAAAGCAACAGATGAGGGACCAGGGACCCTTCGGCAAGTCAGCGACCGTGAGGTCTGCTGTGGTGGTGTTGATACGAACACCATCACGTTCCGCAAGCTCTTTACCCAGAGCAAGGCCAACCCTGCTGCAGTCAACCGCCGTAACATTCAAACCCTGTTTCGCAAGATAAACCGCAGCGTGGCAGGTCCCCGCTGCTATATCTAGAGCGGTGCGCGGTGCACTGAGTTCGCCGATGTCGCGCTGGTGGCGCTGCAACAGCGATTCGACGCGAAGCACCGGCGCAAGACTTGCAGCACGGTATTTTTCATCCCAACGGGAAGGGTCGCTTACCACGAAACCAGATTCATCCTAAGGGAACGGACTCAATCATTACTGCCTGGGCATCTGGACCCTGTACTCTTCGTATTCCAGTTCCCCGTCGTAAATGCTAGTGCGGCCTTCCTGTTTCGAGATTCCCCGGCGCTTGCCGAAGGCTGAAATATTCTCAACCAGCGGACGGGGATCATGGGCCCTTAACCACAAACGCAACAGATGACGACGCTTGTCGAGATCGTCATCATCAACAAAAGCTGTGCGATTGTGCAGCACCGTATAGTTGCTGAAAAAGAGCATATCTCCCGGCGAGAGCATGAACTGACGGAAGCATTTTGGTCCGTGGGCAACCTGGTCCAGGGTATCCAGCGCCTCGGACTCGGCGGCGGTCTTCTCCTTACCCATGTGGGCAAATGCCATCTCAATATAGCTCCTCAGATAACTGATACTGAGGCAGCCGTCCTTTTCAGAAAAGACCGGGGTCTTTTCTTCCGTGACCGGTGACTCTCCAGGCGCGTGCTCACCAAAAAGGTGGTAGTGAAATCCTTCGCACAGAATCGGCAGTACATCAGGATGATGGTCGAGAAGTTCGTTATAGATCGCGGCAGCGCCCGCGTACCCACTGAGACCACCCTCGCGGGCAGGGACCAGGCACATCATGCCAACAATATCAGTGGCATCAGTATGCAGAGCGAGTTCGGTACTGTTCTGGTAGGCACGGTAACGCGGATTGTCTCCTCCGAGATTCACCACGTGTCCCAACCGGTCACCGCCGAGGCTCTGGGATTGAGCCTCTCCCATGTGCGCGCCGATTCCCCAGAAAATAAGCGCGCAGTCGTCTTTGGTGTAACGCGCAACCGGGATACCCTGCAGAAACACCAGGCCCTTTCCATAATCGATTTCCTGTATCCAGCCTGCAACGACCTTTTCTAACCCACCGAGCGGGAAATCACCCGCGGTAACCTCTTCTACAGCAAGGCCCCTGGATTTGACTTCGTTCAAGGCGGTATCGAGCGCAGACAACTCCTCTTTGCTGAGCGTATAGGCCATATCCGCCTTGGATCGCACCGACTCTGTTGTCCAGGCGTTAGGGTGGTCGATTCTTGTCTTTGGCAGCATTCAGACAAGGCCCGAAAAAGGCTCTACCTCCACCACATCGCCCGATTGCACACCCGCGCTGTCGACGGGCAGGATTACAAAACAATTTGCCTGACTCATGGAACTCAAAATCCCTGAACCCTGCTCGCCAGTTGTCGACACCACCAAGGCGCCAGTTTCATCCTGCGAGAGCATCCCGCGCTGATACTCGGTCCGGCCCGGGTGTTTTTTGAGACGATCCAGCGTGCGAGCCTGAAGACGCAACGGATGCCACGCCGTCTCGCCTGAAAGGCGTCGAAGGGCGGGCAAAACAAACTGATAAAAAGTCACCATGACCGAAACCGGGTTACCCGGCAGGCCGAAAAAAAGACTGTCGCCAATCTTGCCAAAAGACAAGGGCCGGCCTGGCTTCATCGCAATCTTCCAGAAATTGACCTGCCCGATCTCATCCAGAACATCTTTGACATAATCGGCGTCACCTACCGATGCGCCGGCTGACGTAATCACCACGTCGGCAATATCAGCCGCCCGCAAAAACGTCTGTTTGATCTCCTCCCGGTCATCGCGCACTACCCCAAGGTCGTTGAAGGTCATACCCGCACGGCTCAGCATTCCGTAAAGCGTGTAACGGTTGGAGTCGTAAACGTCTCCCAACTCCAAAGGCTGACCAATAGAGCGCAGTTCATCGCCGTTGGAAAAAAAGGCTACACGTGGGCGGCGCAGAACGGGCAATTCGCCCACCCCCAGTGAGGCAACCATACCGATATCTGCCGCCAGCAGCCGGCGGCCTGATAACAGCGCGGTCGCCCCTTCGGCAAGGTCCTCTCCCGCATATCGAACATGCTGGCCTTCCTTTTGCCCGTCGGCGACGCGGATTCCGTCATCCCGCTGCTCGACGTGCTCCTGCATCACTACCGTGTCTGCGCCTTCGGGTATCACTGCCCCCGTCATAATGCGTACACACTCACCGGTGTTCACAACGCCAACGAAGGCCTTGCCTGCCCAAGCGGTACCCACCACCCGCAGTGGTGATCTGTTCAGGTCGGCAAAACGCAATGCATAGCCATCCATCGCCGAGTTGGTGTGGTTTGGCACGGGCATCGGGGACTGAATATCGACACCCAGTACCCGGTCAAGGGCTTCGCGCAACGCCACGACTTCCACGTCGCTAATCGGACTAACCGCCTGCGCGATTCGCGCTAGCGCCGTATCCACCGGTAGCCACGCCGGATCATACTTATCATCGCAGCTCGGCTGGCGTGAAACGGGATCGGGGGTATTCATTTCTGGCGCTTCCAGTCGCCCGACCGACCGCCGGACTTTTCCAGCAACTTGATGTCGGTAATGATCATCCCGCGATCCACCGCTTTGCACATGTCATAGATAGTCAGCAGGCCCGCGTTTACGGCAGTCAACGCTTCCATTTCAACGCCTGTGCGCTCACGGGTCTCGGTGATGGCCGTACAAAAGACACACTGTTGATCACTGTCGACCACAAAATCCACCTCGACACGCGTCAGAGAAAGCGGATGACACAGCGGGATGATCTCTGCAGTCCGCTTCGCCGCCATAATCGCCGCAATGCGTGCAACAGCCAATACGTCCCCCTTAGCATGACCTCCTTTGGCAATAAGATCGAGGGTCGTCGGCAGCATTGCGATGCGCCCGTGTGCGACTGCCCGCCGGGCGGTGATTTCCTTGTCGCCCACATCCACCATCCGGGCCTCACCCTGATCATTGAGATGCGTAAGTGTCTTATCTTTGGTCGTCAAAATGAGAGTGCCGTTGTAAAACGTTGAGAATATTCTAGCGGTTATTGCTTCTCGCGGAAGACCTCCCGGGCTTCGCTGTACTGCTCACATGCTACAATTTTCAGGTTTACATGCCTTGGTAACGCATTATGGCCAGTACCGCCTCCACCATGCAGGCACTCGGGTTCGAGGCGCCAGCCTTCACCCTGCCCAATACCCACCTGATAGCAGGCGAGCCGATGGTTTCCCTGTCGGACTACGCAGACAGCAAAGCAGTGCTGATTGCTTTCATCTGTAACCACTGTCCTTACGTGATTCATCTGCGCGATGCGTTTAATGCCTTTGCTGAGGAATACCTCCCGCTTGGTCTCACCACGATCGCGATAAGCGCCAACGATGCCACCACCCATCCCGACGATGCGCCGGAGCAAATGGCTGAAGAGGCGGCACAGCACAGCTTCGGGTTTCCCTACCTCTATGATGAGGAACAGTCTGTTGCCAAGGCCTACCGCGCTGCCTGCACGCCGGATTTTTTTCTCTTTGATGAGTGCCGCCGACTCACGTATCGAGGCCAGTTTGATGCCTCCCGCCCCAAAAATAATGAGCCGGTCACCGGCAGCAACCTTAGAAAAGCGGCGGATGCGGTACTGGCCGGCAACACAGTTTCGGGTGAGCAAGTACCCAGTATCGGGTGCAACATCAAGTGGAAATCCGGACGAGAACCCGATTATTTTCCGGCCTGACTTTACACCCGGTTGGGAGGGGTTCGCGTTGTGAACGGTGAATCTGTTTTATTTTCCATATTCCTGATCTTTACCGGGGCGGCACTGCTTGCCACGGTCGCCCTTTTTGCCCGGCAGTCCCTGCTGGTTGCCTACATTGCACTCGGTGTTCTTGCGGGGCCATCTGTTACGGGTCTGGTTACAGATCCGCATCTGATTGCTGACCTTGCCCACATCGGGATCATCTTTTTATTGTTTCTGCTAGGCCTGGATCTTTCACCCCGCAAACTCCTTGGTCAGATGCGCGAGGCCATTGGGGTCACCCTGATCAGTTCCATGGTCTTTGCCCTTCTGGGTTACGGGGTGGCGGCGGCGGCGGGACTTTCGCGAACCGACTGCCTGCTGGTCGGCATGGCCAGCACGCTTTCCAGCACGATCATCGGCCTGAAACTCCTCCCAACGACGGTACTGCACCACCGCCATGCCGGAGAAGTCATCATCAGTATTCTCCTGCTGCAGGATCTGCTCGCAGTAGGCGCACTGCTGCTGGTCGATACTCTGGCGGCAGAGTCGATACCTTGGCTTCGAGTGGGGTTAGAGTTCGCTGGCCTCCCGATACTCTTTGTCGGCGGGTTGCTGGCGGAGAGATGGGTACTGCGGCCGCTCTTTGTGCGCTTCGACAAGGTCGGCGAGTATGTTTTTCTGCTGTCGCTGGGCTGGTGCCTGGGCTTTGCTCAATTGGCGCAAAGCCTCAGCCTTTCCTATGAGATCGGCGCCTTCATCGGCGGTATCACACTGGCCAACAGCCCCATCGCGCCTTTTATTGCTGAAAGCCTTCGGCCGTTGCGGGACTTCTTTCTGGTGATGTTCTTCTTCGCGCTCGGCGCGGGCTTCGATCTAGCCGGCGCGATGGTGGTATGGCCAGCGGCGTTGGCGTTGGCGGCAGGAATACTCCTAATCAAGCCGGTAACTTACCGTACACTCCTTAAAAAGTTTGGCGAGAGCAATGTCCTGGCTGGTGAGGCCGGCGTCAGGATGGGCCAGATGAGTGAGTTTTCCTTATTGCTGGTTGCCGTTGCGATACAGGCACAGGCCATGAGTCAGGAGGCCGCCAACCTTGTCCAGCTGGCGACACTGATCACGTTCGTGGTGTCGTCGGCGTTTGTTGTGCTACGTTACCCTACCCCCATCTCCTTGTCGGAACGACTTCGGCGCGACTAGCGGCCTCTACCTAACGTTCTGATTGAGAGGAGGCCTGGTTTTTCACTTCACTGACCGCGGCGCTGAGGGCGGCTTCGTCAGCCAGGTATTCATGATCGACGACCTCAAGTGCGTCGTTCAGACGGAAGACCAGCGGGATACCGGTAGGGATGTTGTACTGCATGATCTCGTCTTCACTCAGGCCCTGAAGAAATTTCACCATCGCGCGCAGACTGTTGCCATGCGCAACGACCAGCACCCTGCGATCAGCCTTAAGTTCTGGCGCCAACCGCTCCTCCCACCATTTGGTCACCCGTTCCAGGGTATCTGCCAATGACTCGGTATCCGGCAGTCGCGCGATGCCAGAATATTTGGGATCTTGCGACGGATGTTGGGGATCATCTGCCTCGAGTGCAGGGGGACGAATGGCATAACCGCGGCGCCACTTGAGCACCTGATCATCGCCATGCCGGAGCGCGGTTTCTTTTTTGTCGAGACCCTGCAACGCCCCGTAGTGCCGTTCATTCAGTCGCCAGTCCGTTTTAACCGGAAGATGCATCTGGTCCATTTCATCCAGGATCAGCCACAGCGTACGGATTGAGCGCTTGAGTAGCGAAGTCATGGCGACATCGAAGCGGTAACCTTTTGCCAGCATCGTCTTGCCAGCATCACGGGCTTCGCGCAGGCCCCTGTCAGATAAGTCCACATCCACCCATCCCGTAAACCGGTTTTCAAGATTCCATATGCTCTGGCCATGGCGTATCAGTACTAATTCCTTCATAGCATCACGTTCCAATTGTTACGTTGCAGATGTTACCAGCCCTCATACAAAGCGTGCGCATGCAGGGTGGGACGTGTCATCAAGCCCACGTTGGATTGAACCACGGACGTTCAGCAAGCTCCAGATACCATTAGCTGACGATCGGCCTTGTACGACTATGATGATTTCGGTTGCCGGATTTATCCCACCCATTGTGACGCTCAGGATTGCACATCCTAAGCTCAGGGGACAGTCATAACCCGTGTTTGTTTAGGAATGATCTCCGGCGACTCCGGTATACTGGGCTCATCTCGTCCCGCGCTCTGTGCTCCCCGACCTGGCCGCACCTTACTGAAATCGTGACCAATTCAACATCGTCTACGTTCCTCTTGTGAGGGCTGGTGTGAATAAGAGCGGAAATAGAGTCCACAAGGCTCTAATTGAATGGTAAATAAAACACGGTCTAGCTCCTGCTCCAAGTGGCTACACGCTTTGTGCGCCGGGTTTTTCGTCGTACTCGCGACCGGTTATCTCCACGATGTGCTGTTTCAGGATAAACACCTCAGCGCATTTGATTTCATTCTGAACAAGCCCGTCTGGCAAGCAGAGCGGGGTCCGCATCTAGTCAATAATGGGGTACTCGCTGACTCGCCGACCGCACACTATCCTTACAGGAGAATTTTCTGGGATAACTTGCGGGAAGGCAGAAACACCGATTACTTACCGCACATTCTTACCGGCCAACCGTCAAACGGCCAGGGTACTGGGGCCTTCGTCACCAGCTTTTTTCAGTTGTTCATGGACGTGCCAAACGCTCTGGACTGGAGCACATGGTTTAGATTGATTCTGGCGGGAATCTTCATGTACGCGCTCATGGTCTGGCTCGGCTGTCAGCCTGTGATCGCCGTTCTCGCAGGTGTCGCCTGGACCTATAACACCCATCAACTGGCCTGGTTGCTTTTCCCTCAACACCTTGCGGCCCAGCTATGGATTCCGTTGGTCTTCCTGCTCAACTTCAAACTCATTCGGGATGGCCCCGATTGGCCATCCTTACTTGCTCTCATACTGAGCGTCGTGCTTTTCTATAGCAGCGGTTACACCCAGATCGCACTGTACAGTTTTATCTTTTTAGGCTTGTTCAACAGCGTTTACCTATGGCTGGCAAAGGAAACGGTTCGCACAAAGTGGCGGCGTTGGGCCATTATTCACGGGCTTTATCTCGGCACCGCCCTATTACTTGTTCCGGATGTGATGTCTCAGTGGGCAGAGATAAATGAGGGTTTGCGCGGCGCGCAACCATTCCGTTACCTCGGCCTAGGGAGTGTGCCTCTGCTTAAGTCGCTGCTGATGCTGCCAGCAGACGGACTGCCGCATTCGTTGGACATTGTGAGATTCATGTTCCCGCATTATCTGGAGCTAGGACTCTCGGCACCTGGCCTCAAGGAGATCTACAACACCAACGTTGTTGAATTCATGGCCTTTTTTGGTCTCATCGTTCTTTACCTCACGCTTTACGGAATCTGTGGCGGACTGCGCCGCCGCAGCCGCCTGGTGTGGGCTCTGGGCATAACGTTGTTCTTTGTCTTTGCTTTGTTCAACAGCAATCCGCTGATCGTTGGGCTGGTCAACCTGATACCCGCGGGAGGTGCTGGCCAGTTCGACCGCTTCATAACGCTCATCATCTTCACCTGCATTGTGCTTAGCGGCCTCGGCCTCAGATATTTTCTTGAAGATAGAAAAACCCATGATCTGGTCTGGGCGGCTGTGCCGGGTATCCTCCTTCTGGTATGGATTGGCATTGCCAAACTGCACTACGATGCGATTGTCAATCTGTGGTCCTTTATTCCACCAATGGTGGTTCTCGCGATTTTCATCGTCGTCGGCCACTCGCTTGCACGGAAAAACTTGGGGAACCTGGTTGGCGTTATCGCCATTGGGTTCACGCTATGTGAGTTGTTTCCTGCCATGTATGGGTTCAATACACGGCTTGATGCGAAAAATCATTTCCCAACAAATTCGATCATCACTGCTATTCAGAAGACACCGGGTGATTTCCGTACAGCAATAATCATGAGCAACACCTCGTACCATCACAACATCTTCAGCTACTACAAATTGGCGACGATAGGAGGCTACGCCACCACGGTACGAAACCGATACGTCAAATTCCTCCGGGAAGCCTACGAAGATGTCGCGGTTACCGCCAACGGTATTGTTTTCCTGATGCATCACCATCCCGAGATTCTTCGCCTGCTGAATACCAGATTTATCGTTTCCGATATTCCTGTAGCCAGCGACCGAGTTCGGAAAGTCTTCGCCAACGAAGCCAATGCCCTCTACGAGATTACAGACCCGTTGGACCGTGTTTACTGCGGAACTGACCAACTGGTGGTGCCCAAGACAGCCGCGATTCCGAGAAAGCTGTCGGAGGCGGCTACCACCTATGATCGGCCGATCCTGGTTACCGCTCCGCTGGTTGATGAGAGCAAATTGACTGACAACTGCTCCATCTCAGATTTGAAGGTTTACCAGGGCAGAATTGAGTTTCACGCTACGTCTGATGAGCCAACACTCATCTTCATAGCAGCCAACCATCACAACAACTGGCGCGCGCGCGTAGATGGAGCGCGGACCAAGATCAGCGCCGGCAACTACGCCTTCATGGTTGTTCAGGTACCGGCCGGATCCAACAATGTGCAACTCCAGTACACCGATCAAAAACTCTTTCTGGGGGCGCTTTTGCTTATCGGGTTCGGGCTGTTTGTACTCGGCTACGCGTTGCTAGCGGTGAACCCGCTCTGGCGAAAGATCTTATTTGCACTTTGTGCATTAATGCTCATTGGGAAAAACGCCCTGTCTGTACCGGGTCTTAAAAATATAGAGATCTCTGAGAGAGAGACCGCCGTAGAACTTCGGGTCGAGGATCCGAACCCGTCATAAATTCACAAATTACCTGCGCTTTCCTTCAGCCGATCAACCAGTAGCCGAAGTGCGCGGGCTCGGTGGCTCAGCATGTTCTTGCGAGCGGGGCTGAGTTCGGCTGCCGTGCAGTTTTCTTCCGGGACCCAGAATACCGGATCGTAGCCAAAACCGTTCTCACCGCTGAGTGAGGCGGTGATGCACCCCGACCAGATCCCCTCGCAGATCAGTGGGGCGGGATCATCTGCCTGCCGAAGGTAGACCATCAGGCAGCGGAATCGGGCCTGTCGTTCCTCCGAAGGTACATCCACCAACTGGGAGAGCATCTTGGAGACGTTCTCCGAATCACTGGCGCGTTCCCCGGCAAAACGCGCCGAGTAGACTCCTGGAGCGCCACCCAGTGCGTCCACTTCGATGCCCGAGTCATCCGCGATGGCGGGGTGTCCTGTCTGCCGGGCAGCGTTACGCGCCTTCAGAATCGCATTTTCAACAAACGTCTCGCCGGTCTCTTCGGCAGGCGTGACACCAAGCGCGCCCTGGCCAACCACAGAGAAGCCGCTCTCTGACAGCAGGGAGATTAACTCCCGGAGTTTTCCCTGGTTATCCGAGGCCAATACGAGCTGACGGGTCACTAGGGCGCCTCTCGAGCAAGGCGCTGCAACCGTATCAGCTCCCCGGTGCCTTTGATAGCGGCAGCGGTCATGTTCGTCATCTCGGTCTCGTTAAACGGGCTGTGTTCAGCGGTTCCCTGAATCTCAATGAAACAACTCTGGTCGTTCATCACGAAATTCATATCGGTATCGGCAGTGCTATCCTCAGCATAGTCCAGATCCAGAAGGACCTCGCCCTGTTTGAGCCCAACCGAGACAGAGGCGATCTGACGCAGTGGCACAGGCGCCTCGAGCAAACCATCCTGACACAGGCGGTCCAGCGCATCAGCAAGCGCCACCCAGGCACCGGTGATCGACGCCGTACGCGTACCTCCATCTGCCTGGAGCACGTCACAGTCGAGCGTGATGGTCCTCTCTCCAAGTGCTTTCAGATCTAAAGCCGCTCGCAGTGAACGACCTATCAGTCTCTGGATCTCCAGAGTTCGTCCTCCCTGCTTTCCACGCGCGGCCTCGCGCGCCATCCGTTCACCCGTCGCGCGGGGGAGCATCCCGTATTCCGCCGTGATCCAACCCTGCTGGCTGCCTTTGAGAAACCTCGGTACGCGCTCTTCGACGCTTGCCATGCACAGTACCCGGGTGTCTCCGAACTCCACCAGCACCGAACCCTCAGCATGACAGTTATAAGATCGGGAGAAGCGCACAGGTCGCAACTCATCTGGGCGTCGGTTATTCGCTCTGGCCATCAATTTTCCTCTGTTGTGGTGTATTCTGACGAGGCAACGTGTCCTCGGATGTTGGGGGATCAGCCAGGCGGTAGCGGATGTCCCAGTCTCGAGAAGAACTGCGTTAAAAACCGGTAGGTCAAACCCCAGATCACCCGCGTATCGTCCTGAGCCAGAAATATACCGGGAAACAGCTTGTCACCTGCAGCAGGGTATCGCACCGATGTCCGCAGACCCGGGTCCAGAAGCTGGGATAGGGGAATCTGCACAATCTCGGACACCTCGTAGTTTGGTTTAAGAACAGGCACCGCATCGACCACATAGACGAAACAGGAGATGACAAGATCAGCCGAGCGGCCACCATGGCGACCTCGCAAGTCCCCAAGGCGGCCCACCGATTGCGCCGGGCGAAGTTCGAGCCCGATCTCTTCATGGGTTTCGCGACACGCCGCATCACCCGCTTCCAGGTCGCTGTCCTCGCGCCGCCCACCGGGAAACGCCATCTGCCCTGACCAGGGATCATCCGGGGAAGGCGCTCGCTGGATAAAAATGATACTGGGGTCGTGTTCTGCCGCACCGCCATCCAGCACCAGCGCGACTTCTGCCCGGTGAGGGCTGGATTGCGGGTCAATTTCCGGCTGATGGCCCTGAAGATGGTTCAGGATCTCGCCAACGGAAATCACCAATGAATACCGCCACCAACAAGAACACCATAACTCCCCTCACTTGCTGCGGAGCCAGTAATTGCCCCCGTATAGTCAGTGATCTGGTAGCGCCAACCCAGGCGAAGGTCCACAAAGGGAAACGGGTCCAACACGAGTCCTGTCTCAACTGAAATCGAGGAAAGATCCCGACGCAACCCCAAGTCGCCCAGCGAGGGTGCCCATCCAGCCTCGGCATAGAAACGCAAAAAGCCGAGAACGCCGACACGGCCTTCCGCCATGATCCGGGCACCCGATGCATCACCCTCAGCGCCGAAGCGGTTCTGCTCCCAGCCGAGTCCCACTGCGAGGAAGGTATTGTCGGTGACGTTCACCACCCGGTATTTGAAATCGACCAGAGTCTGTTCATCGGGTGCCATACTGACGCTGTCTTCGCTGACTCGATAAAGCGCCGTGCGAAGGCCCCAGCGCTCACCCAGCCAAAGTTCCCCATAACCCCCGGTCAACGGGGAATTGACCGAAGTATCCTGATAGTCATCAACAACCCAAGTGAACACGCCCACTTCACCATCAACCGGGCCCAACGCCTTCGCGGGAACCGTCACCAGCAAACCCGACATCAACATAGCGCGCGCGATACACTTCACGTATAGATACCTACAGTGGGAGAGTCGGAATTTTATCATCCGGCTTTTGCGCTCCGACATAATCCACTTTCCATGAAAGATCCTGACCATGCCGGCTGGTGAACACGACAACGGTGTACGTCTTGACCGCTGGCTCTGGGCAACACGTTTTTTCAAAACCCGTACAGATGCCACCGACGCTATCCGTGCCGGCCATGTGCTGCTCAACGACCAGCGGACCCGCCCGGCGAAATCCGTCCGCTGCGACGACGTTCTGCGAATCCGTCGCAAGACGGTTGTGTATACCGTCACGATCTGCAACCTGATTGACAAACGGGTCTCACCGCAACTTGCGACTCAGGCCTATGCTGAAGATCCGATAAGCATCCAGCGCCGCGCCGCGCTACGCCAGCAACTTCGCCTGCAACCCCACCCGGTCAGGGGGTCTAAGGGCAAGCCTGACAAGAAGGAACGCCGGCAACTGCAGCAGATACGCTATGTCAGTGGAGGCGAATGATTGTATGCGCGGCGTGATTCTCGATTCCGACAGTTTTGACCGTGGTGACCTCGATACTGCCGCTCTAGATTATGCGTTGGATCACTGGACACGTCACCGCTCGACGATGTCCGATGAAGTACCCAAGCGACTGGAGGGATACGAGGTGGTAGTCACCAACAAGGTGGTTATCGATGCCACCGCGATGGAAAGCTCCGCACTGCGGCTAATCGTAGTCGCCGCCACCGGTACCAACAATATAGATCTAACCGCGGAGGCACGAAGGGGAATCACGGTATGCAACGTTCGTGACTATGCGTCCGCAGCTGTCAGCCAACATGTGTTTTCGCTGGTACTGGCTCTGGTCACCCATCTTGGTGACTACACCAGAGCCGTGGGACAAGGTCGCTGGCAACAGAGCAAAGTATTCTGCATGCTGGATTATCCGATTCGCGAGCTCGCCGGACTGACACTCGGCATCATCGGCTATGGGAACCTTGGCCGGCGCGTGGCACAGATCGCACAAGGTTTTCAGATGCAAGTTCTGATTTGCGCCAGGCCCGGCAGCGAAGCTGTGCCGGACGGCCGGGTACCGCTCAACACGCTGCTGAGAACGGCAGACGTGATCTCATTGCATTGTCCGTTGTCGGATGCGACCCGAAACCTGATTGGGAAAGCGCAGCTGCAGAAGATGAAGTCAGACGCTATCCTGATCAACACAGCCCGGGGTGGTATTGTCAATGAGGATGATCTCGCGGCCGCGTTGCGCCAGGGGAACATTGGCGGTGCCGGTATCGACGTCCTCACCGAGGAGCCGCCCGGTACGGATCACCCCCTGCTGGCGACAAATATTCCAAACCTGCTGGTCAGTCCCCACAATGCCTGGGGGTCGATCCAGTCACGGCAGCGACTCACTGATGAAATTGCGGACCTGATCCGAAGTTACCGCGAGGGCGTGCCCAGAAACTGTTGTCCGCCTGACTGAGCATCGTCATCGAACTCCCTCTGACACTCTATGTTCATCTGCCGTGGTGCGAGCACAAGTGTCCTTACTGTGACTTCAACTCGCATCCCCTGAAAGGGGATCTGCCGGCCTCGGCCTATATCGAGGGACTGCTAGCTGATCTCGACGCCGTTGGGAAAATACAATCGGAACGACGCTTTGGTGCTGTCTTTTTTGGTGGGGGCACCCCAAGTCTCTTCGATGGCCACCAGATCGCTCGGATTCTGGATCAACTGGACAAAGGCGGGTGTTTGGATACCGAACCGGAGATCACGATAGAAGCGAACCCCGGATCGGCCGAAGCGGGTCGGTTCCGCGACTACCGACACTGCGGGGTAAACCGGCTTTCGCTCGGCGTCCAGAGTTTCAACAACCAGAGCCTCAACGCACTTGGCCGCATTCATAACGGCGATGATGCCAGAAAGGCTTGTCGCGCCATCACGGACGCCGGTTTTGAGAATTTCAATATTGACCTCATGCACGGTTTGCCCGGGCAGAACCCCGCAGACGCACTGGCCGACCTTCGCGAGGCCCTTGCTGGATCACCGACACACCTATCCATTTACCAGTTAACGATAGAACCCAATACGGCGTTTGCAGCGGACCCGCCTTCGCTGCCCGATGAGGAAGTGCTCTGGGATATCCGGTGTGCCGTTCACGACCTCGCAGGTGTGGCCGGCTTTGAACACTACGAAGTGTCCGCCTTCGCCCGCCCGGATAGCCATTGCCGCCACAACCTTAATTACTGGGAGTTCGGCGATTACATCGGGATCGGCGCCGGAGCCCACAGTAAGCTCTCCTTGAGCGGAGCGGTCTACCGATGGCACCGCCCGCGCCACCCGCGCGAGTACTTGGCCACCGTCGCCAAAGATGAAATTCCGGACCTCGGTCCGCCCCTCACAGCGGATGCGCTGCGGTTTGAGTTTCTGCTGAATGCCCTGCGGCTAAAAGCTGGTTTTGACTACCGACTCTTTGAACAAAGAACCGGCCTTGGCTGGCCTGAGCATAAATCACTTTTTAAAACCGCAATAGACGACGGCCTTTTGCTGACCGAAAACGGAAGAGTGCGAACTACGCCACTCGGTTGGCGCTTTCTAGACGATCTGCTGCAGCGGTTCCTGAGCCCACCGGAAGCTCCGTCAGCGCGTGATATGATGATTTGATAAAGCTTCCGATCAACCAGAGGCTCATAGTAACGCCCGCTTCCTGAATTCATCGCCCATGCTCTGGATCAAAGCTCTACATATCATTTTCATGGTCACCTGGTTTGCGGGTCTTTTCTACCTTCCAAGGCTCTTTGTTTACCACGCCATGAGTACTGACTGTGCGACCCAGGACCAGTTCAAGGTCATGGAGCGCAAGCTCTACTTTGGCATCACAACACCGGGCGGGGTATTAACCATCGCTTCGGGTCTGTGGCTGTGGCTCGGTTATGGCATCGGCAGCTACAGCCTCTGGCTGGTGAGCAAAATCGCGCTGGTCGCAGTGCTGGTGTTGTATCACCTGTGGTGCGGACACATGGTCAAACAGTTTGCGCGCGGTCACAACAGGCATGGGCATGTGTTTTATCGCTGGTTCAACGAGTTTCCAGTGCTTGTGCTGATCGGAGCCGTATTGCTGGTGGTTTTAAAGCCGGCCTGAGCTAGAAAACCGATGTTCCATGTAGTGTTGTACCAGCCGGAGATTCCGCCCAATACCGGAAACATCATCCGTCTATGTGCGAACACGGGTGTTCAACTTCACCTGATAGAGCCGCTGGGTTTTTCGATAAGCAACCGCGAACTTCGCCGCGCCGGGCTCGACTATGCAGATGTGGTCAGATTGCGTTGTCACACTGACATCGATGCATTTTTTGAAGAAGCCTCCCCAGAGCGTACGTTCATGTTCTCCACCAAACACAGCCGGCGGCACAGTGACTGTCGATTCCGAACCGGCGACGCACTCGTGTTTGGTCCTGAGACCCGAGGCCTACCGAAGAACATCAGACACCGGGTACCCGATGAATGTCGGGTAACCTTACCAATGTGTCCTAGCAGTCGCAGCCTCAATCTGGCCAACGCGGTTTCCGTCGCGGTGTTTGAGGCCTGGCGCCAGTGCGGCTATCCGGGCAGCGCCTGAACGACCGCTTACAAATCTTCGAGGCTATCCACGTTGATGCCGCTGAGTCGAAGCGCCGAATTGACCACCGGAAATTCCCCCGGCTTTACGATCACTTTGATGCCAACGAAAAGTGCACCCAACGCGTCGATCCGCACCGGCTTCAGAACCCTAGGCGACTGAAGAGAAGAAAGGGTATTGGCGACGATGTCGCTGGTCTCACCATTGGCGGCATCACAGAAATAGAGCAGATGGTTGCCGGCGCGGTAGAACGCCTGGTAAATCGACAGACGGGTCGCCACCCAGGCCTCGATAATTCGATCCTGGGAAACCCCCGGACGCATGTTGGCGATGTCTGTCAGATCCGGCGGGCGAAACTTGTTATAGACTCGACGCTCCTGCGACATGCTGCCCTCAGTGAATTTTGCACCTGTGACTGTATTATCTGATCTGGTCGACCTCGTCGTTGTTTTAGGCAAGGAAAGAGAACTGCCCGCCGTCAGGAACCTGCACACACCCGACGCTACGGCATCCGCCGGGCAGTCAAAAAAATTCGGCGTGGTGGTTCTCGACGACGGCAGTTGTGGATTTTTCTTTGCCGGTCTCGATGATACCTTGTCGCATCTTCGCGTGTGTGATCCCCGCGAGTTTAAGGGCGCAGCAACTCTGGACCTTGTCAGAAACTGCTTGAGTACTGATCCACTGGCCAGGGCCGTGGGCCTGGGTGCGCTCAACGCACTGAGCCAGCACCTGCTCAGGATTTCCGGATTTAAGCTTGATCGGGCCTCGGATCCCTTGGGGCATCTCGACCTGCCTAGCGCGCGCCACGTGGGGATGGTTGGATTTTTCGCGCCGCTGATCAAAGTCTGGGCCGGCAATCCAGGAACGCTAACCATAATAGAGAAAGACCCCCAATTCTTGGGGCAGTCAATCCCGTTTCCCGTAACAACCCAGACCGATCGCCTGCGCGATTGTGACCGGGTACTGATCACGGGCTCCACCCTGATCAACGACACCCTTGATGATGTACTTAGCCATTGTGACCCCGCCGCCCAGGTGGCGTTGGTGGGACCGAGCGCTTCCTGTCTGCCGGACCCGATTTTTGAGCGGGGTGTCGACGTTGTCGGCAGCACCGCGGTATCCGACCTGGCTCAACTGATGACACTGCTCAAGACCGGTCAGCCCTGGCGCATGGGCACCACAAAGTACTGCATCACGCGCAATCAGTATCCGGGTATTGGAAAACTGATCCCAAGCTCCTGAGATCGCGGTGGGCTTTCTGCTCACCGGTCAGGCCTGCTCCCCAAGATATAATGTCGTCATGAAGTTGACCAAACACCTGTGCGTTGCCCTGGTACTGGCAGGGCTATCGATCGGTCTGGCGCAGGCAGGTACAGTGCGTATCGCTTCTGATCTGCAACAGGACGCGAGCACTTCCCGTCAGGCGAATCTACCTATCGTGCTCATTTATACCGCGAAGCACTGTCATTACTGTGACGAGGTCAAGGCGGGCGTCTTTAATCCGATCGCGGCAGACCCGGCTTACCGGGATCGCATGCTGCTGCGGGAAGTGCGCATCGACACCGACATGCGTCTGGTTGGTTTTAAAGGTGGCGCCACCAATCACCGGTCCTTCGCTACGGACCGCGGTATCACAATCGTCCCGACACTCGAATTCCTGGATGGTTCGGGGCTGCAGGTCAGCGGCCCACTGGTGGGCGTCAGTATTCCGGACTACTACAGCGCTTATGTTGACAACGGCATTGAGCAGGCGATTCAGAATCTGCGGGCAAGGAGAACCTCCCCATGACTGACGGTTTCGCCGAAGCAGAACTCGAGGTCGGCCAGCAAAGTGTGCTACCCGAGTGGATTGACTACAACGGTCACATGAATGTCGCCTACTACGTCTTGGCTTTTGACCGTGGGGTGGATGAGTTCATGTATCAGATGGGTGTCACGCCCGAATATCTTAAGACCGAAAAATCTTCGACGTTCACCCTTGAGATGCATATCAACTACCTGCAGGAACTGCACCTCCATGATCCCATCCGGCTCACCTGCCAGTTACTGGATGCCGACAACAAACGGGTGCACTATTTCCTTCGCATGTTCCATGCCGAAACAGGATATCTTGCCGCCACCAGTGAGCAGATGATGATCCACGTCAGTCTCGAAAGTCGACGGTCTTCACCTTTCCCGCCGCAGGTCAGCGAGGTTATTGGCAATATGATGGCAGCACACAAGGTGCTGCCGTTCCCGGATCAGGCGGGGCGCAAAATGGGGATACGTCGGGGAAAATAGTTGGCACTCAACCGAGGCGCTCGATGATGCCATCGAGCTCATCGAGCGAACTGTAAGCAATCACCAAACGGCCCGATTTCCCGTCGTCTGACTCCAAATACACCGGAGCGGCGAATTTTTCGGATAGTGTTTCTTCGAGGCGCTGGACATCGCGACTTTTTTCTTTCTTGGGTTTCTTTGCAGCCGCTTTCCCGGGTGGTTCGAGCATCCTGCGAACGAGTTCCTCGGTCTGGCGGACAGAAAGCCGGCGCTGCATGACCGCTTGCGCCGCAATGGCCTGCTGATCCTTAGCAAGACTCAGCAGCGCACGGGCGTGACCCGCCTCAATGTGGCCGGATTCCAGATGTTCGCGCACACCCGGATCCAGTTTCAGCAGCCTCAGCAGATTGCTGACCGCAACCCGTGAGCGACCAACGGCTTCGGCCGCCTGCTGGTGGGTCAACCCGAACTCATCAAGCAGGCGCTTAAGGCCCGCCGCCTCCTCGATGGGATTGAGATTCTCGCGCTGGATATTCTCGATGAGACCGACCGCCAGTGCCGCTTCGTCTGGAACACGGCGGACCACAGCTGGCACCTCGGTCAAACCCGCCAACTGCGCTGCCCGCCAGCGACGTTCACCTGCGATCAGTTCATAGCCACCGCCCGCGCTCTCGCGCACCAGCAGAGGCTGAACAATTCCCTGCGCCGCAATTGAGGCAGCTAACTCCTGCAGCGACACCTCGTCCATACGTGTGCGCGGCTGGTAGCGACCTTTGCGAATTCGACTCACCGGCAACTGGCGCAGATCAGCCTGCGTTGACGGGGTCGCCGACGGCGCACTGCCCAGTAACGCGTCGAGTCCCTTCCCCAGTCTCGCCTTAGGACTCATTTTCCGACCCTGAAGCAGCGCTGCCATCGACATCGTTTTGCGTGGGATGGATGTTCTGGAGCATCTCCGTCGCCAACTGTCGGTAGGCCAGCGCACCCTGGCACTGGGGGTCATAGTCAATCACCGATTTACCAAAACTTGGTGCTTCAGCGAGACGTACATTGCGGGGGATCACGGTTTCGTAGACCAGATTCGGGTAATAATGCCGAAGTTGGGCAGAGACTTCGTTGGTCAGCGAATTGCGGGCATCAAACATTGTGCGGATCAGTCCCTCGATAGTCAGCCCAGGGTTAATGCTGGCCTGCAGACGGCGGATAGTATCATCCAGACCGCTCAATCCTTCGAGCGCATAGTATTCACACTGAACTGGGATCAGCACCGACTGTGCCGCAACCAGTGCGTTCAGAGTTAGCACGTTCAGCGCTGGCGGGCAGTCAATGAACATCAGGTCATAGTGCTGGACGGTGGCAAGCGCCTGTCGAAGTCTGTGGTTGTCGCTCTCATCACCTTGGGTCAGTTCCGCCTGTGCGCCCGCAAGACCAGGCTCGGCCGGCAACACATCAAAACCCGAGTCACTTGCAATCACCGCTTCCACGACCTTACTCTCGCCTAACAACACCTGATAGACGGTGTGCCGAAGCTGGTTTCGGTCAATGCCGCTTCCAACAGTGGCGTTGGTCTGTGGGTCAAGATCAATCAGCAAAACCCGGAGACCCTCTCGTGCCAGTGCGGCAGCGAGATTGATGGCAGTAGTGGTTTTGCCAACACCGCCTTTCTGGTTGGTGACCGCGATGATCCTGGTCAACTTTGAATCTCCGAAGCTTCTTTCATTACAACGATATGTCTGCGTGCGCCAAGGCCCGGCACTTCAACCGGAAAGACTTGGGTCATGTCCTGCTGGCTGGGCGTCAACGCCTTCAACTCATCTTTCGGATAGGCACCTTTCATGGTGATCAGCCGCATCTGCGGGTGATGCAGGTGATCGGTCAACTTGAAAAGATCAGCCAGCGTCGAAACCGCGCGCGAGGCTAGCGTATCAAAATTTGTCGGCGGCCGGTAATCCTCAACCCGAGCCGCGATTACTGTCACGTTTTTGGCATTGCACTGGGCTTTGGCTTCACGAAGAAAACTGGCTTTCTTGGCCCGGCTTTCGACCAGTGTCCATTGTTGCTGGGGCTGGGCGAGGGCCATGACCATGCCCGGCAGACCCGCACCAGAGCCGATATCAAGACAACGATTCCCACTGACAAAGGGGGCTATCGAAAGACTGTCCAACAGGTGATGGGTGAGCATTTTCGATGCGTCGTCTATGGTTGTCAGGTTGTGGACCCGGTTCCATCTGCGCAACAGCGCCACATAATCGAGCAGCCGCGCGCAAGACGCTTGACTAAGTTCAAGGCCGATCTGCCTTGCACCTTGTGCAAGCTGCACCGCCGGGGACCCTGGCACGCTCCCCATGCCATGCTCAGGCTGCTGAACGCAACTGCTGACGTTTCAGGTGCACCAGCAGCAGCGAGACCGCGGCGGGGGTCACTCCGGAAAGCCGTGTCGCCTGTCCCAGGGTGAGCGGCTGATGCTCGATCAGAATCTGGCGGACCTCGTTTGAAAGTCCCCGCACCTGACGATAGTCCATCTCCTTCGGGATAATCGTTTCCTCGTGTTTTCTCTGACGGGCAATCTCATCGCGCTGGCGATCGATGTAGCCCGCATAACGGGCCTCGATTTCCAGTTGCTCAATGACCGCGGGATCAGTAACGCCGTTTTCATCTGATGAACTGAGGCTAATCAAATCCTGATAGCGCACTTGTGGCCTGCGCAGCAAATCAGCAAGGCATTGCTCACGACTGAGGTCCTGGCCCAGCACTTCCGTGACCCTTTCAATCGCCACCGACCCGGGCCGAACCCAAGTCTGCTGCAGGCGGGCACGTTCCGCCTCCAGCAAATCACGTTTGTGGATAAACGCTTCCCATCGCACATCGTCGACCAGTCCCAGTGTACGACCGGTTTCGGTCAGGCGCAGATCAGCGTTGTCCTCGCGCAATTGCAATCGGTACTCGGCGCGGGAGGTAAACATCCGATAAGGCTCGGTCACACCGCGAGTAGTGAGATCATCGATCATGACACCGATATACGCTTCGTCTCGACGTGGGAGCCAGAACTGCTCGCCCTGGCTTCGTCTTGCCGCATTGAGGCCCGCTATCAACCCCTGACCCGCCGCTTCTTCATAGCCCGTTGTGCCGTTGATCTGCCCAGCAAAAAAAAGTCCCGACAGAACCCGTGTCTCGAGCCCGGGCAGAAGGTCACGGGGATCAAAAAAATCATACTCAATGGCATAACCAGGCCGGGTGATCCGCGCACTCTCAAATCCTTGAATACTGCACACCATCTCCCACTGGATATCAAAAGGCAGGCTCGTTGACAGACCGTTGGGATAAATCTCATGCACATTGAGACCTTCGGGCTCGACAAAAATCTGGTGAGCGTTTCTATCAGCAAAACGGACGATCTTGTCCTCAACCGATGGGCAATATCTCGGCCCGACCCCCTCGATCTCACCGCCGTAGAGAGCAGAACGACTGAGCCCGGCACGAATGATGTCGTGGGTCCTTTCGTTGGTTTTGGCAATATGGCAGCAGACCTGCCGGGGATGATCGACGGCTTTGGCCAGAAAGGAGAAACTGGGCACTGGATCATCGCCCGGCTGCGACTCCAGAACGGAAAAGTTGATCGTCCGGCCATCGATTCGAGGCGGAGTACCCGTCTTCAGGCGTCCGCTACGCGGACACAGTTCCCGTAGGCGATCGGCAAGAACGGTCGACGGCGCATCTCCCGCGCGGCCGCCGGGTTCACTGCGATGGCCAACATGGATCCGACCGTTGAGAAAAGTACCGGTAGTTAGCACCACGGCGCGGGACGAAACACGGATTCCCCCGGCAGTAACAATCCCAGCAACCTCGTCACCCTCGACCAGCAGATCCTCAACGGCCTGTTGGAGCACGACCGGGCCGGATTCCGCTTCGACGCTTGTACGGATCGCCTCACGATACAGGACCCGATCCGCCTGTGCCCGCGTTGCACGAACAGCCGGGCCTTTGCGGGCATTAAGTCGCCGGAACTGGATACCTGCCCGATCTGCGGCCTGGCCCATGACTCCGCCGAGGGCATCTATCTCCTTGACGATGTGCCCCTTACCGATACCGCCGATCGCGGGATTGCAGGACATCTGACCGACCGTTTCGATGGTGTGCGTCACCAACAGCGTTTTGGCGCCGGCTCGCGAAGCCGCCAGCGCAGCCTCGGTCCCGGCATGACCGCCGCCGATGACAATTACATCGAATGTTTCGGGATACTGCATCTTGGGGAAACCGATCGGTTTATCAGTTCTGGTAGTAGTAGTCGTAGCGGTTGAGAATCTTGGTGGTGAAGCGCCAAGCCTCTCCGTGGGTGAGCGAATTATCATCTGGCATCACCTTGGTATAAAGCTTGTCCCCATGGTGCGCCTTCATGGTGGTCAACTGCTGATGCAGTTCTGATTCGCTAACCGAAGTCTCGACCCCCCCACCCTGGCGCAGCGAGTAGCGGCGCAGATCACCCTCTTTCCAGAAACGCACCTCAACCACGAATCGACCAGCAGTACTGCGGGCCGGCCGAATCAAGCGATTGTATTTACTTTCAAGATCAGAGTGGCGTTCTCTCAGAATATTAAGCTCTTCTTTATGGGTAGCTGCAAGCAGTTCGCGCTCTTTTGCAAACGCGGCCACTTCGTCCGTGTACTCGGCACGAAGATAGGCCAGCTCCTCTTTTGTCAGTTTGTACTCAAGCGCGGTTTCCGCAAGACGAGCCGTCAGCTCCTCTCCCACGAGCTGGCTTTCCTCAAGCGCTCGCTCGGCGCTCACCATCGAACGCACCAGACCCGACATCTCCTCACGTAGCACACTGACTTCTGCCCGGAGGGAGCCCCGGGTGACTTCAAGTGCGTTGATCTGATCGGCCAGGGCGTTGCGCTCCTGCAGCAAAGCGTTGCGTGCATTGGTCACTCCCGCCTGGCCCTGAGCTTGTGTCTCGTATGCCAGGATCAGCCGGCTCTGCTCTGCCTGCAAAGAAATCAGCGCACTATTGAGGTCCGTCAGGTCGAGCGCAAGCTGTTCCCTAAGCCCCTCCGATTCCGTTAGCTGCTCCTGCTGTATCACGCTTTCGGCCGTTACCCCCGCCAGCTCATCGGACAAGGCTGTCTTTTCTCCGGTGAGTTGCTCTCGGGTGGCGATCAGTCCAGCGACCTCGGTCTGTAGGGATGCTCTTGTGGCCTGCAACGTGGTGCGATCCTGTTCAAGGGACGCAAGCTCGGCTTCAAGCTCCTGCTGAGTAGCCAATAGC
>JABJIU010000249.1 GCA_018661145.1 Pseudomonadota bacterium
GCCACGTCACCGATGCCTCGAAAACCGCGCTCGTCGCTCTTGCAGCGTCACTTGCCGCCGATGGATATCATTTTATTGACTGTCAGGTAGTGTCAGAGCATCTGAACTCTTTAGGAGCGCAGGCGGTGCCACGGTATCGCTTCTCCTCTGAACTCAAGCAGGCTGTCGAGACTCCCGTAAACGGAACTCCCTGGAACTGGACCACAGCAGCGCGGGAGTTATCATGACCCGACAACAAAGCGCGCCGGATCTCTATCAGTCAACGGCGCACTCGTGCCCTTACCTGCCACAAGAAACCGCAGCTAATCTGCTGATCGACCCCAACTATCCAGTGTCGTCGGCGCTTTATGACACCCTTATTCAAAATGGTTTCAGACGCAACGGCAAGCTGTTTTACCGTCCGCATTGTCCGGCCTGCCGTCAGTGTCAATCGGTGCGCATCCATGTCAAGGAGTTCGGGATGAACCGGACGTTCCGGAGGGTCTGGAAGCGCAATCAGGACGTCTCGATGGAGATTCGGACGGTGGGATTTCGTGAGGAACACTTTTCTCTGTACCGCACCTACCAGTCAGTGCGCCACCCCGGCGACAGCATGGACAACCCCGACCCGGAAAAATACCAGAAGTTCTTGATCGAATCGGGCGTCGACACTTTCATGATCGAACTGCGTATCGGCAGACGACTGCTGTCTGTCTCGGTACTCGATCATGTAGCGAACGGTCTTTCGGCGGTCTATACCTTCTACGACCCGGCGGAGTCGTACCGCAGCCCAGGGATGCTGACGATCCTGCGCCAGATCGAACTTGCTCGTTCAGTCGACTATGAGAATCTGTACCTCGGGTACTGGATCGAAGACTGTCCCAAAATGTCCTACAAAACCCGGTTTGCACCGGTTGAGGTATTTGATCCAGCGGCCCAGACCTGGTCGCCCCCCCAGTCTCAGTAAGGCGTTTTACATGGCCCAGATTCCCTTTGTCCACGACCATGATTTTGAGTACGGACAGGTAGAAGTGCTGGCGCCCGGCATTCGCAGACTAACCGCCCGTAACCCAAGCGCCTTTACTTATCACGGCACGGGCACCTACATCATCGGAACCGGAACCGTCGCCGTCATCGATCCCGGGCCCGCCGACCCGGCACATCTTGACGCGCTGATGAGGGGTCTTGAGGGTGAACACATCTCGCATATTCTGGTCACACACTGTCACCTGGATCACTCGCCAGGTGCGCGCGTCCTTCAAGCCGCATGCGACGTACCTACCTTTGCATTCGGACCCCATGGCACGGTATCAGAGCATCGGGAAGAAAGTGCCGAGGAAGGTGTCGATATCGATTTTGACCCTGATGTGCGCTTGGCTCACGGACAGCGCTTTACCGTCGGGAATCTTGAAGTAGAGTGCATCCACACCCCGGGACATACCAGCAACCACATGTGCTTTGCCCTGCCTGCGTCCGGCGATGTTTTCAGCGGGGATCATGTGATGGCATGGTCCACCAGCGTCATCATTCCGCCCGACGGGAACATGGCTGACTATCTCAACAGCCTGCAACTGATGCTAGAACGAAACGATAAATGCTACTGGCCCACACATGGGCCGGCGTTGAGGGCACCTACGGCTTACGTTGAGGCACTTATCGCGCATCGCTATCAGCGCATGGATGACATTCTCGAACTTATAGCGCTCGAGTCGATGGGTATTCCAAAGATGGTGGCACCACTTTATCCTGGTCTGGACCCTCGGCTGATCGGCGCCGCCAGTCGCTCGATTCTGGCATCGCTGCTTTTCCTGATCGACAAAGGAAAGATTGAAGCCTCTGGCGATACACCTTTAGACAGCGCTTACCGCCGGCTTGTCTGAGGCCGATGTCCCGCCAAAGGTCATAGTTACTCGTTAAGACCCAGTTCGCAAATTGGGTTATTTAGGCCACAAACCCTAGATCCCTCTGAAGAACCGCCCAAAACTTGCTTCAATAATTTATTTCGATAATACTCGATATATGGACACGTTATCGGCGGTCGATGCTCTTTCTGCCCTCGCACAAGCCTCTCGGCTTCGAATCTTCCGATTGCTGGTCAAGCACAGTCCAGCCGGCCTTGCCGCAGGAAAAATTGCGGATGATCTCGGCGTACGTCACAACACGCTCTCGAGCCATGTCGCAATTCTGACCCGGGCGGGCCTGCTGAAGGCAGAGCGCAACGGTCGTTCGATTATCTACAGGGTTGATCCCAAGGGTATTCAGTCCCTGCTCTCCTATCTCGTGGAGGACTGTTGTGACGGGCAACCTGAATTGTGTACGCCGCTAGGCGCTACTCAAAAAAACCCATCGGCTCGAAAATCCCCAGCGGAGAGTTCCTGATCGCGCCCTTCGCTCTCTCCCGCCGCCTGGTTGCTGAATGCCTCGGCACCTCCCTGCTGCTCGCCACGGTGGTGGGTTCAGGCATCATGGCTGAACGCCTCGCGGGCGGCAACGTCGCCCTTGCGCTTTTGGGAAACACTATTCCTACGGGCGCCATACTGTTCGTACTCATTACGATGCTTGGTCCCGTTTCGGGAGCGCATTTGAATCCAGCCGTCACATTGGCGTTTCTGTTGCGTCGAGAGATCGGTACTTCACAGGCGCTGGTCTATATCATCGTCCAAGTGGTAGGTGCGGTTTTAGGAGCGCTGCTGGCCCATGCAATGTTTGAAGAAGACCTGCTGCAGGTATCAAGTAATGTGAGAAGCGGTCCGGCCCAATGGCTATCAGAGGCGGTCGCCACTTTTGGTCTGGTAGCTACAATCCTGGGAACACTGCGCTGGCGGCCGGAGGCGGTCCCGACAGCGGTGGGGCTCTACATCACCGCGGCTTACTGGTTTACCGCATCAACTTCGTTCGCCAACCCCGCCGTCACCATCGCGCGCAGCATGACCGACACCTTCAGCGGAATTGCCCCAGTCAATGCGCCCGGATTTATTCTGATGCAGTTCGTCGGCGCAGTCATTGCGACTGGATTTATGAGCTGGCTACTACAAACATCGGTATCGGGTTCGGAGAACTCAAACAAAGACGTGGATTAAGTCGCCATCAGGAGGCGTAGGCGATTGCCTACCCTTTCTGCAAGATCTGCAAGTGTCGCGATCTGTCGTAACACCTGATGTAAAAAGATCGTCGCGACCCCGAGCTCATCTTCAATAGCGAAAAGTTTTCGTGCGGCCGTGTCGAGTTGTCGGTCGGTCTCAGTTTCCAGCCGGCCCAATTCCAGAATCATTTCATCTACCCGGCGGACTTCGGCGTCGCCAAATCCTGTCTCGACGAGTTCGTCCAGTTCATCAATGATGCGCTGGCCCTGCTCGCACGCGGCTACGACGCTTCTCGCAAGGGACATCGTTGGCTCTTTCATCACCTCAGGTAGGTGCATATTCCGCTGATCCGCAAGTTCTGCAATGTCCTGGGTGATATCCGCAATCGAATCCTGATAATCAAGAATCTCCAGAATAGTTCGCCGATCAAGTGCCATCATGAACCGCTTCGGCGTGTGAGAACGAATCTCATGCTTGATCTGATCCGCCTCATGCTCGAGACGATCTATCTCTGCGCGCCGGTCCCGAATAACTTCGATATCTCCTGTTGCCATGGCGTCGAGCAGCGGGAGAATCTCTCTGACACATAGAATCGCTACGCTCATGTGCTGCTGCATCGGTTTTATCGGTGATTTACTCACCAATTTATCTATCCAAGCCAAAATAACCTCCTAAGGAGCTAACAAGCCCTTAAAGAAATAGAAAAAGAATATCGATAGTGCTGCGGCAATTGGCAATGTTGCTACCCATGACGCGATGATCTTGCCGACCACCCGTAAATCCAGCGCCCCAATACCGCGGGCAAGACCTACCCCCAGTACGGCTCCTACCAATGTATGCGTTGTTGAGATAGGAATACCCATCTGCGACGCCAATACGATCGTCGTGGCGGCCGAAAGTTGGGCGGCAAAACCTCGACTCGGCGTCAGTTCCGTGATGCGCTTACCCACTGTCTCCATTACTCGATAACCCCAGGTTCCTAACCCAACGATGATCCCTACCCCACCAATGGCGAGCATCCAGGGCTCTACCGGCGCTTTGCTCCCTAAATCCATACCCTGAACTGCATGGGCGACAGCCGCAAGAGGTCCTATCGAGTTCGCCACATCATTAGATCCATGGGCGAACGCAATCGCGCAGGCCGTCAGAATCTGGAGCACAACAAAAATGCGTTCAACTCGGCTAAAGCGATTCTTGGGGTCTTCTGGACCAAGATTTACTCTACGAATGAGGAATATTCCTAATCCCATTCCGATGAATCCCAGCACGATAGAGCCGATCAAGGCCTCTCCAAGATTAAGATCCAAATTAAGTGGTTTTAGCCCTTTAAAAAGGGTGACTAGGCCGATGATAAAGAACACGAAAAAGAAAAATACGGGCCCGAGTTTTCGAATCTGAGCGACCGGATCCGGCCTATCTAGAACCCGAGATCGTGTAATCTGAAAAATGAAAAATGCGATTACACCGGAGAGCAAAGGCGAACTCAGCCACGATAATACGATATGAGTGATCTTGTCCCACTTTACTGCATCGGGACCGATGGCGACTGCGCCGAAACCAACAATGGCGCCAACAATCGAATGTGTCGTCGATACCGGCAGGCCAAACCGGGTTGCGCCAACCAATAATGTGCCAGCGGCAGCCAGTGACGCCAACATTCCGTAGATGAGTTGATCTCGATCTATCATCGATAGATCGAGCATGCCTTTGCGTACGGTGTCGGTAACGTGCCCCCCAGCGAAAAAAGCACCGCAGAATTCGAAAATACCCGCGACGAGTATTGCACCCCAAACGGTCAACGCTCCTGAGCCGACACTGGTTCCCATAGCGTTGGCAACATCGTTCGCGCCAATGGCCCATGCCATATAAAGAGCAAGAAACCCTGCTATCCAGAGTGCGGGAGAGATTTCCGAAGCCCAATCCATATTGCGTCTCTTCTAATTTACGTATCGATCCAAAGAAACTTCGAAGTTAACAAAAGCGCGATTCTAACCTTACATTACGATGGCATTGTCTTTTCAAAATTGAGTATTTTCTAGCCATGGTTTTGCCGCCACCATTTCTCCCGAACCCTGGCGCTCGTCTCTTTGCCTAGCAAAGAACCCGACGAACTATTTAAGACTCCGCTCCAACGCCTTGATACGCTTCGCCAAATCATCGAGCTGGCGAAACCGCACGGCTGCCTTTCTCCACTCGGCTGTCGGCAAAAGACCTGTGCCCGAAGAGTACATCCCCGGCTGATCAATCGAGCCAGTGACCATCGCCATCCCGGTCAGGTGAACGTCATCACAGATGGTGACATGGTCTGCCACACCGACTGCGCCCGCCAGGATACAGCGCTTGCCGATAACAACGCTGCCAGCAATACCGGCACAGGATACGATCGCCGTGTCCTCACCGATTCGGCAGTTATGGCCGATTTGAACAAGATTATCGATCACCACGCCATCAGCGATGACCGTATCACCGATAGCACCACGGTCTATTGTTGTGACTGCCCCAATCTGAACGTCATGGCCGATACGAAGTCCGCCGTGTTGCGGGATTCGGACCCAGTGCCCTTCTTCCTGCGTATTACCGAAGCCATCACTGCCGAGTACCGCCCCGCTCTTGATGAAGCAGCGCTCGCCAATGACCACCCCCCGCATCACCGTGACGTTAGCGAAAAGGCGCGTACCCGCACCGAGCTCTGATCGCTCCGAGATCACACTACCGGGTCCGATAACCACGTTTTCGCCAATCACGACATGATCCTCGATAACGCAGTTTGCGCCTATCGAGACAGTCAAACTAATCTGTGCGGTGTTGGCCACCACCGCACTCGGATGTATGCCAGGCGTGGGGGTGGGCGTGTTGTCCAGCGCCCGGGCGGCACGGGCATACCCCAGATGAGGGTTTTCACAGACCACGGCAGCACCGGACCAAGCCTCAAGATCTTCCTGCCGGAGGATTACAGCCGACGCAGCACACCCAGCCAACTCCTCACTGGGCGTGGATGCGGCTAGAAAAGTCACCTCTCCAACACCGGCGTCTTCCAGCGTGCCCAACGCGGTAATTTCAAGGTCGGCATCGCCATGACACACGCCGGCCAGTTGCTGTGCAAGTTCACCGAGTCTCATAAAGTGTCACACCTATCCATCTTTCCAAAAAAAGAAGTCAACCCTACTACGTTTGCGCACCCAATCTCTTAATCAATAACTCTACCCCAGGCGCTGTGGGGTGATGATATGCGGGGGCAGGAACAAAACCAAGTTGTTGATACAAGCCGATAGCGGAGCCCATGGTCGGCAGGGTTTCCAGGATGAGTTCATTGATACCGGCTTGCCCAGTATGTGTGATCGCGGCCGCCATCAGACGTGCGCCGATACCTAAGCATCTGCAGGATTCCCGCACAAAGAGTCTCTTCACTTCGGCTGTGAGGCTGTCCCGCAGACGTATGCCCACACAGCCGACAGGCGCTGCGTTGTACAGAGCGAGAAACAGGGTCCCCACAGGCGGGCGATACTCACCGGGAA
>JABJIU010000245.1 GCA_018661145.1 Pseudomonadota bacterium
ATATTGCCGGTACTCATAGCGTTTTCCTCGTAAAAGTTCCTTATCTCTTCCGTTGATGCACGAACCGCTAAACCGCTGCGGCGCCGCCGACGATTTCAGAAATCTCCTGGGTGATTGCAGCCTGCCGAGCCTTGTTGTAGACCAACTGCAATTCATCAATCAGAGTACCCGCATTGTCCGATGCGGACTTCATAGCCACCATTCGGGCGGCCATCTCGCAGGAAATATTTTCCACCACGCCGCGGTAGATGAGCGACTCTACATAGCGCATCATCAGAGCATCCACCACATCGTGCGCGTCGGGTTCGTACAAGTAATCCCAGTGCTGTTCCAGGCGCTCATCCGACTCAGGTGCTGAAACTGGCAACAACTGATCAACGCACGGCTGCTGCGTCATGGTGGTCACAAATCCATTGTGTGCGAGGAACAACCGATCAATGTTCCCCTCACTGAAGGCATCCATCATGACTTTCATCGCACCGATGAGATCGGCCAATTGTGGCTTGTCTCCCAACTGTGTGGCTTCGGACACGATATTCACACCTACGCGCTTGAAAAAACCCAGTCCTTTACGGCCAATCACGGTGACATCAATCTCGACACCCTTATCGCGCCACTCAGACATGCTTTGGAGCACCTGTCTAAAGAGATTGATATTGAGCCCGCCGCACAGGCCCCGATCACTGGAGACCACGATAAACCCGACCCGTTTCGGATCGCGGGTTTCGGTGTAGCTATGCTTGTACTCCAGATTCGCCTGGGCAAGGTGAGCCATCACAGTGGCCATTTTCGTTGCATACGGCCGCGCCTGGCTCATTCGCTCCTGCGCACGGCGCATTTTGCTCGCCGCGACCATTTCCATCGCCTTAGTGATCTTTTGAGTATTCTGGATACTCTTGATCTTGGTTCGGATTTCCTTGGCGCCTGCCATGGTCTCTGCCCTTGTCGGCCCTTACCAACTGCCGTTGGCTTTGAAGTCCTTCAGCGCATCATGCAGCTTGCTGGCGACCTCATCGGTGTACGCCTGGTCACGATTCATCTCCTCCATGAAGCCACCATGCTGACTCTTCATGTGGCTCTGCATCGCCTGCTCAAATTCCACGACCTTAATAGTATCGACGTCATCAAGGTATCCTTCGTTGACAGCGAAGAGACTTACCGCCATCTCTGCAACCGACATCGTGGAGTACTGCTTTTGCTTCATCAGTTCGGTCGCCCGCTCTCCGCGTTCGAGCTGTTTACGCGTGGCTTCATCAAGATCTGAAGCAAACTGGGAGAACGCAGCCAGCTCGCGGTACTGCGCAAGCGCCAGCCGAATGCCGCCACCCAGTTTTTTGATCAGTGGACACTGCGCGGCTCCACCCACACGCGACACCGAAAGGCCTGCGTTGATGGCGGGCCGAATACCAGCATTAAACAGGTCGG
The DNA here is from genome assembly GCA_018661145.1 of Pseudomonadota bacterium. Taxonomy (GTDB): domain Bacteria; phylum Pseudomonadota; class Gammaproteobacteria; order Arenicellales; family UBA868; genus UBA868. The sequence continues at coordinate 1,426 of JABJIU010000245.1, forward strand.
TCTCCAAAAAGATCTGCCCATCGGTAATCGAGATCACGTTGGTCGGCACGAAGGCAGAAACGTCACCGGCCTGCGTTTCGATGATTGGCAGTGCGGTCAACGAGCCGGTCTTTCCCTTAACTTCGCCGTTGGTCCGTTTTTCGACTTCATCTTCATTAATCCGGGCAGCTCGCTCCAGAAGGCGCGAGTGCAGGTAGAAAACGTCACCTGGATAGGCTTCGCGGCCCGGTGGGCGTCGCAGCAACAAACTGACCTGACGATAGGCCCAGGCCTGCTTGGTCAGATCGTCGTAAATAATGAGCGCGTCTTCGCCCCGGTCGCGGAAGTATTCACCCATTGCACATCCGGCGTAAGGCGCGATGTACTGCATCGACGCCGAATCTGCAGCCGATGCCGACACGACGATCGTGTGGTCCATCGCCCCGTGTTCTTCAAGCTTGCTCACAACGTTGGCCACCGAGGAGGCTTTTTGCCCGATCGCCACATAGACGCATTTGATACCAGTGCCTTTCTGGTTGATGATGGTATCGATCGCGACGGCGGTCTTGCCGGTCTGACGGTCACCGATGATGAGCTCACGCTGTCCCCGGCCGATCGGCACCATAGAGTCAATGGACTTGAGCCCTGTCTGCATCGGCTGCGATACCGACTTACGCGTGATCACGCCGGGTGCGATGCTTTCGATAGGTGCCGTGCCCGCAGTTTCGATTGGGCCTTTTCCGTCTATCGCTTCACCCAGTGAATCCACGACCCGGCCTAGCAGACCCGGACCGATGGGGACCTCAAGGATGCGGCCGGTACACTTGACCGTGTCCCCTTCCACAATATGCTCGTAATCTCCAAGTATCACCGCGCCGACCGAGTCCTGTTCCAGGTTCAGTGCCAGACCAAAGGTGTCGTTGGGAAACTCCAGCATCTCGCCCTGCATCGCATCGGCAAGTCCATGAATCCGGCAGATGCCGTCAGTCAAACTGACGACAGTCCCTTCCGTGCGCGCCTCAGCACCGGCGTCAAAATCCTTAATCCTTTCCTTGATCAGTTCACTGATCTCGGAGGGGTTCAGTTGCATAGACATTCTTTAGTTCCTCTTGCAGCTGTTTTGGCCTGAATCAGCCGCTCACCGCAGCTGCTAACTTTTCGAGCCGGGCCCTGACAGACCCGTCAATAACAAGATCACCGGCACGGACAACCGCGCCACCGATCAACGAAGCATCTGTACTCACGCTGAGCTCCACCCGCCGGCCCAATCTCTTCTCAAGCGCCTCAGCGATACGCCGCTGGTGGTCATCAGAGACGGGCAGGGCGCTCTCTACCTGTGCCTGAATGGTGCGCTCTGCCTCCGCACGCAGCAGTTCGTACTGCTGTGAGATGGCTTCAAGCGCCCCCAACCGACGGTTGCGCGCCAGCAACCGCACCAGGTTTTTTCCTGCCTCATCAAGACGGTCACCGCAAAGTTCTATGAGAACACCAGCCAGCGCATCGCGAGCGACGCGAGGATGGGCGAAGAGGCTGTTGACCTGCGGCTCCTGGGCAAGTTCTGCCAGAGCACTCAGCGCACCGGACCATGCCGCAAAGTTGCCACTCTCCCGAGCCGTCTCAAATACCGCCTTGGCGTAGGGGCGAGCAATACTGGCGTGTTCTGACATGATTAAGGGCGTTACAGTTCGGTGATCAATTCGTCGAGCATCTTGGCGTGAGCATCAGCATCAACTTCACGGGACAAGATCTTGGAAGCACCGGTCACCGCCAGTGCTGCGACCTGGGTTCGCAATGCCTCGCGTGCCATATTCGCTTCCTTGTCAATCTCACCGCGGGCCGCGTTCAGGATCCTGTCGCCCTCGGTACGCGCACTACCTTTGGCCTCTTCGACCATTTCGGCTTCGCGCTTTTCCGCCCGGCGGATGATTTCCTGCGCCTGTTCTTTGGCTTCACCGGTCACCTGTTGGGCATGCTCTTGCGCTTTGGCTTTTGCCTGCTGGCCTTCTTCGGCAGCCGCGAGTCCGTCGGCGATCTTGGTCTTGCGATCGTTCAAGGCCGTAACAATCGGGGGCCAGACGAGCTTCATGCAAAACCAGACAAAAACGACAAACGCCACACTCTGGCCAATCAGCGTCAGATTGATGTTCATAGCCGTTACCTAATCTGTTTCGCGCTTAGCCGCCAACGACAGCAAACATGATGTAGAGCGCGATAGCGACACCAATAATCGGGATGGCGTCCACCAGGCCCATTACGATGAAGAACTGGGTGCGAAGCATCGGCAGCAGTTCCGGCTGGCGGGCAATACCCTCCAGAAAGCGTGCACCGAGCACACCCACGCCTACGCCAACGCCAACGCCAGCAAGGCCAAGCAGTACCGCGCCTGCAACGTAGAGTAGAGCTGTTTCCATGAGATTCTCCTGTTGGAAGTTTGTCAGGTTAAGTCAGATCGGGATTCGAAAAACAGTTAGTGGTGGCTGTGCGCCATCTCCAGATAAACGATCGTCAGGGTCATGAAAATAAATGCCTGCAACAGCACGATCAGGATATGAAACACCGCCCACGCCCATTGCAGTACACCGCCAGCAACGGCCAGCACCGCACCGCCCGAAAATAGCAGGGCGATCAGGATAAAAATCATTTCCCCGGCAAAGAGATTACCAAAGAGACGCAGCGACAGCGAAATCGGTTTGGAAATCAGGCTGACGAATTCAAGAAAGAAGTTCGCGGGCAGGAAAAGAACCTTCAGAATTGGGCTCTTCGCCTGAAAGGGCTGCATCGTAAGTTCTGCCGCGAATCCCCCGATGCCTTTCACTTTGATACTGTAAAAGAGTGTCAGCACGAATACGCCGAGTGCCATACCAAAAGTCGCGTTGGGGTCGGTTGTCGGCACGACCTTCATATATTCAATGCCCATCAGTTTAGCGATTTCGGGCAGCCAGTCGACCGGAACCAGATCCATCGTGTTCATCAACAGCACCCAGACAAACAGCGTTAGGGCGAGCGGAGCGACCAGATCATTCTTGTGGGAGAATGAACTGCGGACGTTGTCGTCAACGAATTCCACCACCCACTCGACAAAATTAAGCAGGCCGCTCGGTGTACCGACGCTGGCGCGCACAGCAGCCCGTCGGAATACCCAGATGAAAAGCGCACCAAGCAGCATCGACCAGAACATCGTATCCAGATGGATTGCCCAGAAACCCATGGCTTTGGCTTCCGCTGCGCTATGCGCGATGCCCCACGTACCGTCGGCGTGCTGACCGAAGGTCAGGTTCTGCAGGTGGTGCTTGATGTAGCCCGTTGTTGTCAGTGCTTCGCTTGATGCCATCTCAAAACGGTTCTCAGTATTTATCCTGCCGGTTGCTCACCAACATCGTTCCGTTGGGCAAAGATCGCGCCGATTGTCGCCGCGAGCAGCGTTGCCAGCAATCCCGCCAGAAAACCCCCGACGGCGAGTTGGTCCACCAGGGCGAAAGCCGTTGCACAGAGCGCGCCGATAATAACCAGTTTGCCAAATTCTGCCCGGTACAAATTGAACAGCGTAACCTCTCCCGAGATATCAGCTGGCGCAGAGAAAACCCGCCAGACCGAGTACCCGTTTGCTACGAAGGCAATTCCCCCGCCCAGAAGACTCGACCGTGCCTGGCCATCGACCAGTAAGGCCAGTAACGCGGCTGTCAACACCATGGTTGCGCCGGCAAATACGACCACCCACCGGAGCACATCTCCGGGATTCACCGTTATCTGCGAGCGAGACGCTCCCGGCGCCTCTGGCATCCTGCCGATCTCAATCGGATTTCGGGCCGCGACCATAGAGTTGTTTGGCCATTTTATACTGCAGCAAAGGGCGCGGAGTATAGGGGAGCGCGGGCCTATGGGTCAATCATATGTCCCGATAAAGACCGGTTATTGGGTCTGATTTAGGCCGGATCAGAACCCGTGTCCGGGATCATGGATCAAGCCAGCAACTCTGCCCAGCATGCGCGCAGGCGGTCGAGGTCCGTATAGCCTGCCGCAAGCAGTCCAAAACGAGCAGGTGCATCGGGCGGCTGCCGGTGCCAGATCAGGCTTGGAAAGCCAGTAACACCGAACTCTCGGACCTTGTATAACTCGGCCGCCAACTGCTGATCAACCACTCTCGAGCTTAGATCCTGCGCGAAACGCGCGTCATCCAGGCCAAGCTCTCCGGCCAACGCGATCAGGGTGCTTTCCTCGCTGGGATTTTTGGCGAGAAGAAAGTACGCCCTCTGGACTGCCTCATACATCGCCTTTCTGGCGGATAGGGTCTGCAGGCCGGCTGCCACCACCGCCCGGCAGGCGGGATATGTGGTCCGCCGGGGCGAACACTCGTCCCAGAATGCGAAATTGAACTTGGCTCCGGTTCGCGCCGCAACGGCGCGCCAGGCCCCCTGAACATAATCGCGGGTAGCTGCGTCCATCGGCTGGTCCGTATCGGGCGCAAGCCCTCCCATGAGATCGACCACCCTGACTGTCGCGGGCAGCTCGCTCTGGAATTCATGCCAGACGGATCGAAACCCCCAGCACCAGCTGCACATCGGGTCGATTATCAGATAAATCGTGAGCGCCATCTGTCATCCGTATTTCTTTGATTTAACGATAAAGATACTTGTCTTGCCTTCGTTGATGCTCAAAGCCATTGTGCAAGGCCGGCCAACCGCTCCGGACCCCCTTCAAACCCAGCAGGAAGACAAAGATGTAAGAAAATTCAACCAAGTATGGTACTCAAAAACACTGGGGCACCATTTTGGCTTCATCTCACACCCTGGCAGCGGGAACCGGCGAGGATACTCCAAGCGCAGCGATACAGCAGCAGCATGCAACAAACCACTACCACAAGTTTCTAGTGGGTCCGCTGGAAATCGATACCAATATCAACGACGAGAGACAGGTTGTTTAAGTCAGGCATCATCCTTTCTTGTCGAGCCAAATGGCTTTCATAAAAATCACCTCAAGCGAAACCAAGGGTGTCCTCAACATCAAACGCGGTATTCACCTCTCGGAATTGGACTGGGGTGGTGATATGGAGTGCGGTATCGACCTCCATGACCGCCAGTTCGCCACACACATCGAACCGGATACCCCTTTTAAAAATTTCGAAAAGGGCCCTGTCCTTCGCTGGAGCTAAACCCGCGGTCAGGCTATTGCCTGACCAGTCAAAACTGATCAGCGTGCAGCGCCCGTGCGTTTAGGCACCCTAACCTGCGTGCTAAGATTTGTAGGACAGCGTTACCGCGGTTTACTTGTGTGGATATAGAACACGCCCGTTTCAACATGATTGAGCAGCAGATCAGGCCCTGGGGCGTGCTCGACAGCAATATCCTGGCGGCACTGAAATATGTGGGCCGGGAGACTTTTGTACCACCCGACTACCGTCATCTTGCCTTCGCTGACGTTGAGATACCGATCGGCCAGGCCCAGGCCATGATGGAGCCCAAACTGGAGGCCCGGCTGCTGCAGGCTCTCGCCCCAAAACCCGGCGAGAACATCCTCGAGGTGGGTACGGGCTCAGGCTATATGACAGCGCTCTTATCCCATGCTGGCGCAAACGTCACCACCGTTGAGATTTATCCGGAACTGATCAGTAGTGCGGCTGAGGCGCTTGCCGCAGCCGGTATCAGCAATCTTTCCATGGAGCAGGGCGACGCCTCGGCAGGGTGGGGTCCGGAAGCTTCCTGGGACGCGATTTTACTCACTGCATCGGTACCAGAACTGCCGGTCGCCTTCACCGAAAGCCTGGTGACGGGCGGTCGACTGGTCGGTATCATTGGCTCGGATCCGGCCATGGAGGCCGTGCGCGTAGCCCGCGACGAAAGTGGTGCGCTTTCGCTGGTATCACTTTTTGACACCCGTCTTACACCGCTGGTCAACGCCTCCACCAACCGCGTTTTTCAACTGTAAACATAGCTAGCTCTGATGAAATCAAACTCCCACGGGGCGCTGCCCCTTTTGTTATCCCTCGGCATCGCGCTCGGGGTGGACCGTGCCACTGCGGCGGAAGATATCGTCTACACCGTGCAAACTGGAGATACGCTCTGCGAGATTGCAGAAGTTTTTGACGTCACCTGCGCCACGCTGATGGAAGCCAATAGCCTCAGCGCCGATTCCCTAATTTACCCAGGCCAGGTGCTCACGGTAATGGCGGTGAGGGAGGTGCCCGAATCGGAAAACGCATCAGAATCAGCGGCTGGCGGGACTGAAGAAAACAGTGAAATCGTTGCGACCGGCGTTTCTGAAGCCAATTCTCCTGATGCCGAGAATCGGAAAACAGATCTGCTCTCGGTGTACCAGATGGCCAGGGCACAGGATCCGGTCTTCGCCGCCCAAAGTTATCGCTACCAGGCAGCCCTTGAGGTCGTACCCAAATCGAAAGCAGCCCTCCGGCCACAATTGAGCGCGAGCGGTAGTCACAGCGAAGCAACCTCTGACGCTACCACAGCGACCCGCGCATCGATTTCGCTCTCGCAGTCGCTCTACAACAAGAGCAACCGGATTTCTGTCGCCCAGGCGGGTCAGCAGGCTAACCAGGCCGAACTTCAGTTCGTGATCGCATCAGCAAATCTTGTCAATCGTGTAGTCAACGCCTATTTTTCGGTCCTCGCGGCCCGAGACAACGTCGGGCTCTCCCGTCGAAACGAACGCGCTATTGGCCGGCAGTTGGAACTCGCCCAGGAACGTCTTGAGGTGGGACTCGGTACGCGAACCGATTTATTCGACGCCCGCGCAAGATTTGAGAAAGCCGTAGCGGACACGATCGAGGCCGAAAAACTCCTCGACGATTCCCGGCAAACACTAATCGCGCTCGTCGGGGAGGAGGTCGGTGATCTGCAGCCTCTGCCCGATTCCGTCGCGCTCGGTATGCCTCTTCCGGACGACAGCGAGGCCTGGGTCGTTGAGGCATTGAAAAACAACCCCGACCTTAAAGTGAAGTCCCTCAACATTTCACTTTCAGACCTGGAAATCGACCGACAAAAAGCGCAGCGGCTACCGAGTGTGGGTTTGAAACTGTCGGGAAATTATTCAGACACCTATACCGGCGATGATACTAATGCCCGGATGATGTTTTCTGTAGATATTCCTTTCTATCAGGGTGGCTTGGTTGATTCGCGTGTTAGAGAGGCAGCAGAGAATCTGAACGCGGCGCGCTATGACCACGAAGCTGCTATTCGTGAACTGCGCCGTGACACGCGACAGACTTTCCTCGGCATTAAGAGTCGTCTGCGTCGGATCGATGCGCTGGCCGAAGCCGTCCGTGCAGGGGAAAACGCTTTACTCGCAAAAGAAGAAAGTTTTTCTGCCGGCCTCACCACAAACATTGAGGTGCTCGATGCTCAGCGAGACCTCTTCCAAGCAGAGCGAGACTATCTAAAGGAGCGCTATGACTACATCAGGAAGATGCTCGAACTTGAGGAACTTGCGGGCACCCTCGATGAAGAGGATGTTCGCCGGGTAAACACGCTCCTAGCAAAGACCGACTAGCCGGAACCCGGCGGCCGCAACGCGAACACGATGCGGCGCTCTCCGAGTACGGTGCTGAAGCGTGCCGTTAGCCGACCTACCCCTTCCAGTACAACGGCAGACCCTACCGAACCCAGCGACACGAGATCCCCTGCACGAAGCGTTCTCCCGCGCGCTGCGAGCAGTTCTTGCAATTCAGTCACCGCACTCAGGGGTTCCCGGTTTCGCAACAACCCATAGCCATTAGTCAGTATTTCTCCCCCGCGATCAGCGAGGCCGGCCTCCATGGGGCTGCTCAAGAATCCGACACCGCCAGCTTCGGAAATTGGCCAAGGCGCTCCCAGAACCAGGTAGCGAGCTCCCGCATTCACCACGGTTAGCGCAGCCCAGAGATCCTGCTGTTCTTCCCTAAGCAACCGGTCACGCACGAGCACGGCCGGGATAAGTTCAGAGAAATATCCATGGATTGAGGGCGCTGGGCCGACACCGCCAACCGCCCCACCTCGCACACGAAGCAACCAACCCAGCTGTGCAGATTGCTCCGAACCCATTGCCCCATACAGAGTAGCGCCGCTGGAGGTGAACATATTTTCAAGAACGGGCGCGACTACCGTCTGCCCATCTCCCGCCAGCTCACAAAGAAACCCGGCTACCCCGCCGTAATCCGGCGCCAGTTTCATCAGCAGTAAATCCTGAACCTCAATCGCGACGCTAGCATTGAGCTCCGGAAGCAACGTCGTCATTTTCTGGCGCGCTGTGAAAGACTCAATAGCCTGTTCAAGTGCCTCCTGACCAGCATCAGCACCAGCTATTGATGTCGCCCCAAGGAACAAAACCCCAAAAAAAAGAAACGTCCCGGCGAGGCAGCTCATCCGGCATCGCATTATCGTGTGCACACGCTCTTGACCTTCAACGTGGATACTGCCACCATGGCGTCAATCGCACAGCCTAGCATCAAGTGCCGTGCCACGATACTCCTCCCTGGATTCCAACTGGTGACAGAACCCTCCAGAACATCCGGTAGCCGAATTACGATCACGGAAGCCGGTCGGTTGTTTGGAATATCCACGAACACAATTCGTAGAAGGGTGAAGAATGGCCACCTGACACCATTCCAACGCCATCAGCCCGGAGGTCGTCCGCGCTATGTTTTTGATGTAAATGATCTCGTTCGCGTTTTTGGAGAGCCACAGACCCAATTGGGGGATACATCTCAGGGTAGTGACAGCGGCATGCCACGGAACGTTCCAATAGAAGAAAATACTGAAAATCAGGAGATTTTTGATCAACTCAACTCATTCCATCAACTTGAAAGAGACCTTGCTGCCTTGAAAGCCAGATTCGAAGCCCAAAGCCGTCATCTTGAAGACCTGCAGCGATTGCTGACTCCGCGACTTGAGGCACCCCAGCCCGTAGGCCATCGGGCTGCCCAATATCTCGGAAAGCTCACCAGAGCCTTCAAAGGAGAAAACCGATAATGCCTGTACTGCCTTTCATCCGGAACTGGCCACGGCTTGCAGGAGCGTTTTTGAGCGCACTGATATTGTTCGCCACCCCCATAGGTGCCGGAGCCGATACTGCGAATGACCCGCTGCAACCTTTTAACCGGGCAATGTTTGCGTTCAATGATGTCGTCGACCGGGCCCTGATCCGCCCACTGGCGGTCGGCTACCGGGCGGTACTCCCACAGCAGATTCGCGATGGAGTTAATAATTTTTTCGATAATCTTCGGGCGCCCACCACGCTCATAAATGACGTTCTTCAAGGGAAGCCCAAGCGCGCCCAGGACACGGTCAACCGGTTTTTGGTCAATAGCACGATCGGCCTGCTGGGTTTTGTCGACATTGCCTCCAGACTCGGGTTTCCAGACCACGAAGAGGACTACGGACAGACATTGGCGGTCTGGGGGGTTCCTGCAGGGCCCTATCTAGTGTTGCCGCTTTTAGGTCCAAGCACAGCCAGGGATGCGCTGGGCCGGGTGCCAGAATTTTATATCGCCGACCCACTTTGGCAGCCCGATGAAGCAGCGGTGACAGTCGCCCGCTTTGGGCTTCGCGCGGTTGATATCCGCTCGCGACTGCTCGATTTCGATCGAATCGTTCAGATGCAGGTCGATCCTTATCTTTTCTTCCGGGAGGTTTATCTCCAAAACCGCCAGCGCGCTATCATGGACGGAGTAAGGCCCGATAGCGCGGGAAAATCTGAAGGTCTAGAGCAACAACTGCTCGAAGACTGATCAAAAGGAATGCGTACGGGTGGCGACCTGGGCCATAGGAGACGTTCAGGGATGTCTGAGTTCATTGACTCAACTCCTAGACAAGATAGCCTTCAGGCCGGAGACTGATGAGCTCTGGATGGTGGGCGATCTAGTAGGCCGTGGTCCGGACCCGTGCGGCGTCCTGGACCTTCTGATTTCCTTGGAAGGGTGCGTGGTCTGTGTTCTTGGAAACCATGATCTTCACCTCCTTTCGGCAAGTTTCGGGCTGCAGCAGGTTAAAGCTGAAGATAATCTTTTACCCGTCCTGCAACACCCCGGCCGGGCAAAATATATAAACTTTCTTTTAAAACAACCACTTATACACTTTTCGGCCGACATCAACTGGGTCATGGCGCACGCCGGCGTTTATCCATGGTGGTCGCTATCCGAAAGTGTCAAACATGCTGGGGAGGTGTCCTTGGTACTCAAGGGGCGAAACCCGGAGAGTTTTCTCGAGCACATGTACGGAGACCACCCCGTGAACTGGGATCCCAAACTTTCGGGCGAGGACCGCTTGCGGTTTATCACCAATGTGTTTACCCGGATGCGCTTGTGTGATGAAAGGGGCCGGCTTGATCTCAAGCACAAGTCTAGCCCCGCTAGCGCGCCCGTTGGTTTTCTACCCTGGTTTGATTATGAAAATCGTGGGCTCGCTGACACGCGGGTCGTTTTCGGCCATTGGTCCACACTCGGCCTTGTCCAAAAACCGCGCTACCTAGGTCTTGATTCGGGCTGTATCTGGGGGGGGCGCTTAAGTGCTGTACACCTTGAGTCAGAACACGTTAACATCATCTCGGTGCCCTGTGGGCCCACCGCAACTATCGAACCCGCATGAATAACGCTTACGAAATCGACATTGAGATTGAGACCTCCTACATGGCGGAGCACTCCGAACCTGATGAAGACCGCTACGTTTTTGCCTATACGATTACGCTCGTTAATCGAGGCTCGGTTGCGGCGAAACTGCTTTCGCGACGATGGATCATTACTGACTCGGACAACCGAACGGAAGAGGTGGAAGGCGAAGGCGTCGTCGGGGAACAGCCCACCCTCAAACCGGGCGAGGGATTCCGTTATACATCAGGTGCCGTAATCGAAACCCCGGTAGGCACGATGCACGGCTCCTACAAGATGCTGGCGGAGGACGGAGAGACGTTTGATACAGATATCCCCGAGTTTGTTCTTTCCGCACCCAGGGTATTACACTAAAACTATATAAATAATTGATTTATATAGTTTTTTAAACATCCAGGTTGCTGACAGCAAACGCATTACGTTGAATAAAGTCCCGCCGGGGTGCAACCTCTTCCCCCATTAATACCGTGAAGATCTCGTCCGCTCCCACAGCATCTTCGATCTGAACCTGCGACAGGCGCCGCTGCTCGGCGTCCATCGTAGTCTCCCAGAGCTGTTCCGGGTTCATCTCGCCGAGGCCTTTGTATCTCTGAATATTGATCCCACGGCGCGCCTCAGACATCAGCCATGACAACGCCTCTGTAAAGGTCTCCACTTGTTGCTCCCGTTGGCCGCGTTTTACAGTGGCCGCCTCACCGACTTCGGACCGGAGTCGGTGACCCAGGGCAGTGAGAGAGGTGTATTCCGTCGACTCAAAGAAGTCCTTCAAAAACCGGCTCTGGCGATAGCGGCCGTGCCGTTCACTGTCAACGACCAGAGCCACTCCTTCGGTCTGATCATCCCAGCTCACACGGTAGGCAGCACCGCCAGTGTTTGCGTCGACATTGAGCACCTCACTCAGCACTTGAGCAAACGCATCGCGCTGGGAAGGTTGTGAAACCGCCGAAATCTCAAACTGCGGTTGCCCGGAGAGCGCCCAGAGCACTTCGGCCTGATAACGCCTCGCCATTCGTTGGATAGCGGTTTCCACTAAGAAATAGTCACTGCAGATACCCCGAAGCACGGTGCCAGAAAGCGGTTTAGCAGTATCGTGTTTCGGCACCAATTCAGCGTCTTCAAGAGCCAGATCCAAAAGCATCCGGTGCAGCTCGTCATCATCCTTGACGTAAGTTTCCTTCTTTCCCGAAGTGAGTTTATAGAGCGGAGGTTGCGCGATATAAACGTGGCCGCGCTCGATCAGTTCAGGCATCTGGCGGTAGAAAAATGTCAAAAGCAGCGTACGTATATGGGATCCGTCGACATCTGCATCGGTCATGATGATGACCCGGTGATAGCGCAGGCGGCTGACATCAAAGTCATCAGTGCCGATTCCTGTCCCCAATGCGGTGATTAGCGTTCCAACCTCTTCCGACGCGAGCATCTTGTCAAAGCGTGCCTTCTCAACATTCAAGATCTTGCCTTTCAATGGAAGGATTGCCTGAAAACGCCTGTCCCGGGCCTGTTTCGCCGACCCGCCAGCGGAATCACCCTCGACCAGATAAATCTCACACAGGGCCGGATCTTTTTCCTGGCAATCAGCCAGTTTTCCGGGTAACCCGCCAATTTCGAGGGCGCTTTTGCGCCGGGTCATTTCCCGTGCCTTTCGAGCCGCATCGCGGGCGCGTGCTGAATCGACGATTTTCTCCATAATCCCGCGTGCTTCGCCAGGGTGCTCCAGCAGGAAAGTCCCGAGGTGATCATTGATCAGGGATTCAACAGGACCTCGGATATCGGAGGAGACAAGTTTGTCTTTAGTCTGAGAGGAAAACTTAGGATCCGGAACCTTGATCGACAGCACGGCCGTGAGGCCTTCTCGGCAATCCTCGCCGCGCAAACTAATTTTCGCCTTTTTGGCGAGTCCTGATCCCTCCATGTAACGGCCCATGGAACGCGTGATCGCTGACCGAAACCCTTCGAGATGGGTTCCACCATCGCGCTGGGGAATGTTGTTGGTGTAGCAGAAAACGCTCTCCTGGTACGAGTCATTCCACTGAAGGGCTACCTCGACGATCACATCGTCACGCTCATCGCGGATGTAGCAGGTGGTCGGATGCAGAGCGCTCTTCTGGCGGTTGAGGTGGGCTACAAATGCCTCGATCCCGCCTTTGTACTCAAAAACATCTTCTGTATCGGCCCGCTCGTCGACTAACTTATTTCGCACCCCCGAGTTAAGGAAAGACAACTCTCGAAGTCGTTTAGCGAGAATATCGTGGTGCATCACTGGGTCTGAAAAGATCTCTGAATCCGGGCGAAAGTGCACCTCTGTGCCGGTTCGGTCGGTTTGTCCGACTATCGCTAAAGAGTCTTTAGCGATGCCTTTTTCAAATTCCTGTCGGAATATCTGACCCTCTCTATGGATGGTGAGTCTCAGATAGGAGGATAAGGCATTCACTACAGATACTCCGACGCCGTGTAGCCCTCCGGATACCTTGTATGAATTCTGGTCGAACTTACCGCCAGCGTGCAGTTGAGTCATGATTACCTCAGCTGCAGAGCGGCCCTCTTCTGCAATCAGTCCCGTCGGGATGCCGCGCCCATCGTCAATAACGCTGATGGTTTCGTCTGCGTGAATCGTGACGGTAACCTCGCTGCAAAACCCAGCCAAGGCCTCATCGATTGCGTTGTCGACAACCTCGAAAACCATATGGTGTAGGCCTGTGCCATCGTCGGTATCACCGATATACATACCTGGGCGCTTTCGCACCGCCTCAAGGCCTTTGAGCACCTTGATGCTGCTTTCATCATAGACAGGGGAATTCGCCATAAATACTCCAAAACTGGGTCAATAATTATACCATCGAGACCAGGTCATAATCCCGAGAAACGGCTATTTTTAGGGGTTTTTATAGTTCCACGTGGAACAGTCCGCCTATGTTCTGGCTTGTTCCACGTGGAACGTCTTAAGAATGCCTAAAGGCGCATTGGCATGATGAGGTACAACGTATCGTCGTTATCAGGCTCGTGCAACATAAAGCCTGTGTTGGCATCCTGAAGCTCCGCTTCTACCGTGTCGCTGGTCAGTGCTTTTAGTGCATCCATTAAGTAGGTCACGTTGAAGCCTATTTCGACATCTGTCCCTTCGTACTCCACCGGAATCTCGTCGGTAGCTTCTTCATGCTCGGGATTATGCGCACTGACCTTAAGAGTTCCTTTGCTCAACTCTAACCGGATACCTCTGTATTTCTCGTTGGTAAGTACAGCAGTTCTTGCCAACACTTCATGGAACTGCTGACGGTCAGCAACCATCTTCTGTTTGAGCACCTGCGCCATAACCGCCTTGTAATCTGGAAACTTTCCATCGATTAGTTTACTGATCAGGGTTGCCCCGGGGCGCTCTAAGCTGATGTGGTTGTTGTTGAGCTCCACCGTAACATCCTCTGTGCCCTCTCCGAGAAAGCGCCCCAGTTCTGCCACGGCTTTGCGGGGCACGATTACCTGGCGCTGACCACCCGCCGGGCTAGCGAGTGTCGTACGGCTTCTCGCCAGACGATGTCCGTCCGTAGCGACGGTGGTGATGGTGTCGCCTTCAAGTTCTACTAGAACCCCGTTTAGAAAGTACCGGACATCCTGCTGCGCCATAGAAAAAGAGGTCCGATCTAGAAGGTTTTTAAGGTCTTTTCGGGAAATTGTGATTCGCTCCTCCCACTTCCCAGCCTCTAGTCTAGGGAAATCCTTAGGCGGTAAAGCCTGAAGCGTAAAGCGACTCCGAGCGGACCGCATTTTTGCTTTATCACCCTCTCCACTAAAATCAATGGTCGCGGTCTCAGGTAGAGCCCGGCAGATATCCAGCAGTTTGCGTGCGGTAACGGTGCACTCGCCGTCCTCACCACTTAGCACCTGCGCCTCGATACTGATCTCAACCTCAAGATCTGTACCGACTAACGTCAAGTTCTTTCCTTCTAGGCGTAAAAAAACATTGGCGAGTATCGGCAACGTCTGACGTCGCTCAACTACGCTAGTGACGATGCTCAACGGGCCCAATAGAACTTCACGCTCGATCTGAAATTTCATATTTTATTTAGAAGGATAATAGTGTTAATAAGGCCTGTGGATAAGTCGAATATCCATTTTATACGATAAATTTCAAATACTTATATATTTATATCAGTTAGAAATCCTGTGGAAAGAGTATGGAGAGTTTCTGGATAAAATGACCCTTTCTTTCAGAATCCTATTTTAGCTGACATTATCCACAATTTATCCTCACTAAGCGCCCAGGATCCTTTGTAGGTTTTGATAATCCTCGCGCACCCTGGCGTCCGTTGCAACCAACTCCTGGACTTTTCGCTGAGCATGCAAAACAGTGGTGTGGTCACGACCACCAAACGCGTCCCCGATTTCTGGCAGACTCATATTGGTTAACTCCTTAGCCAAAGCCATCGCCATCTGCCTCGGCCTGGTAATCTGTCGGTTTCGCCGCTTTGAATGTAGATCAGCAATCCGCATTTTGAAGTACTCAGCGACAATCTTCTGGATATTCTGAATCGTCACCCGCCGCTCCTGGAACACCAAAAGATCGCGTAGCGACTCCCGGGTGAGTTCCAGATCAATGGGCCGCCCGGTAAATCCACTGCTGGCAACTATACGGTGCAGCGCCCCCTCCAACTCGCGAACATTAGACCGAATCTGCCGAGCGATAAAAAACGCTACTTCGTCCGGTAGAAGTACCCCTTTCATCTGGGCCTTGTGCTGCAAGATAGCGACCCGGGTCTCAAGTTCGGGCGGATCGATCGGCACGGTGAGGCCGCTGCCGAATCTCGAGATAAGTCTTTCCTGAACGCCGGTAATCTCTTTTGGAAAGCGATCACTGGTCATGATAACTTGGCGCTGTCCTTCAAGTAAGGTATTGAAAGTATGGAAGAATTCCTCCTGTGAGTGCTCCTTTCCGGAAAAAAACTGGATGTCATCAATAAGTAACGCATCGAGTGAACGATAGTAGCGTTTGAAGTCGTTGATGGCATTGTGCTGCAAGGCTTTCACCATATCGGCGACGAAGCGTTCGGAGTGCACGTAGACCACATTGGCTTTGGCCTGGTTTTCCATCACCAAGTTTCCCGCGGCCTGCATGAGATGGGTTTTCCCAAGCCCAACACCGCCATAAAGAAACAGTGGGTTGTACGCCTTGCCGGGGTTCTCCCCAACCTGACGAGCGGCGGCCCGCGCGAGTTGATTTGATTTCCCGCCGATATGAGTATCGAAGGTGAAGGCTGGATTCAGTCTGCCCTCAAAACGTATAGGCCCGACACCAGGCCGCTTGCCCGCGTTTTCGACTTTTGCACTTGAACCAACTCTAGGTGAAGTAGTACCACTGCCCACCTCGATCTTTAACTCAAGAGGCGTCTTACTGAAACTGTTTACCAGAAGCTCCACTTCATCGAGCATCTCTTTGATGATGAAATCACGAACAAATTGGTTGGGGGCAAGAAGTTTAAGATCTCCGCCCTCCTCGACTGCCTGCAATGGGCGAATCCAGGTATTGAATTGCTGCGGGGAGAGATCATCCTCGAGACGCCCTAAACACAGGTTCCAGACAGCAGACAACGGCGAATCTCCTAAAGTTGGGTGGCTAGAACGCTTGTGGGTTTCCCCAAAACCGCGCGTTTTAACCTGTTTTAACCGGTTTGATCTGAATAAGTAGTCTAATTTTATGCGGTCTGAAGATATTTATCCACAAGCTAAAAGGAAAAAAATCTTATCCACAATTATCCTAAAAACAGTGAAAAACCAATAAAAACATTGACATTTTTCCGTTTTAAGAGGTACATTCCAACGCCTTTTTCCGCTTCAGGGTCTGTTATTGCCATGAAAAGAACTTTCCAACCCAGCGTGGTCAAGCGCAAACGACGCCATGGTTTCCGGGCACGTATGAAAACCCGCGGGGGCCGAGCGGTTCTCAACGCCCGGCGCGCGAAAGGTCGGGCAGTACTCAGCGCCTAAGCGGCGACCGCGCCAGCAAGCGCGCGGCTATGACCGGTTACGGCTTCGCCGCGGTCCGACGTCTACTTCGGGCAGCTGCTTTTAAAGCGGTGTTGAACGTCCGGTGCAGCAGTAAAGACCGATTATTTGTTGTTTACGCAAAAGAGAATGGCCTCACACGCGGGCGCCTTGGAATAACTGTTTCGAAGAAGACGTCACCAAAGGCAGTGCGGCGCAACTTGATTAAAAGATTAGTGAGAGAATCCTTCCGGTACCACGCGCCGGATGTTACGGGTCTGGATGTCGTCGCCATAGCGCGCCAGCCCAGTTCGAGTGCGGCAAACAAAGATATCTGCCAAAGTCTGGATAGGCACTGGCATCGAGTAAATAGCCAATGCAGAAAATCCTGATTGCTTTCCTGAAGGGGTATCGATACTTCGTGAGCCCATGGTTTGGGCAATCCTGTAGGTTTTATCCCTCATGCTCGTGTTATGCCATTGAGGCGGTCGAGACACGGGGTGCGTTCTTGGGGTTAGGGCTTGCGCTTCGACGACTCGGCCGTTGTCACCCCTGGCATCCTGGCGGCTATGACCCAGTTCCCGATGGCCGCCAGACAGACCTACCGGGTGAGGCGACCTAAATGGACTTTCAGAGATTAATCCTTTTTGGCGCGCTGGGTATGGTGCTGCTGTTGTTATGGCAGGCGTGGCTCGAGCATGACTCGAGCAAGAACAACGCCAACTTTAATTCAAATACCTCTATGTCAGCAGCTTCCGGGACAGCGCAGAACGGCGCTTACGGAACAAAAGTTGAGGCCGATGATGTACCCCAGGCGCCAACCGCCTCAGCAGCACCCGAGAGCGCAGATACCCCATCCGCGATCCCGGTAAACCAAAGCCTGCCGGGAGAACGCCGGATCACGGTGGAAACGGATCTGGTCCGTGTGGAGATCGATACTCAAGGCGGTGATCTCAGGAGTTTGGGTTTACTTACCTACCCTGTTTCTCTGGATCAACCGGATTCACCCTTTATGCTGTTGAATGATTCGGGTGCAGATCTATTTCTGATTCAAGACGGCCTGTTAAGTGCAGGTCAGCAGGCCCCCAATCACCACACGGTTTTTTCTACCGATCGCCGGAACGTCACACTCTCCCCCGGTGAAGACAGTGTTCAGGTTCACCTCGACTGGACCTCTGACGAGGGCATTCTGTTTAGAAAGACGTTCACCTTCCATCGAAATAGTTATTACGTCGATGTGGCCTTTACGGTAGACAACCAGAGCAGCCAAGCATGGGCGGGCTACCGGTATTCACAGATCCTGCGCACTCAGGTGGCTGAACCGAGCAAGGGCTTTGGCTTCCTGGGAAGACTGCCAAGTTATAAAGGCGGTGCCATATTTACTCCTGAAGACAAGTATCAGAAAATCGACTTCGAGGAGATGTACGAGGCAAATCTCGCCCGATCTACCCCCTCGGGCTGGGTCGCGATGCTGCAACATTATTTCGTAGGTGCCCTCCTACCAAGCGCGGGTACGGGCTATGAGTTCTATTCGAACGTGACCCGTCGGGACAGCGGCCCGCGTTATCTGATCGGCTACAAGACCACCGAGCCAACCACGGTTCCGGCAGGCGGCTCCCAGACGCTACAAGGAAAAATGTTCATCGGGCCGAAAGAAACCGAACGGTTGATCAAGGCCGACAATCAACTAGAACTCACCGTTGATTATGGCTGGCTGACACCCGTGTCCTCACCCCTATTCTGGGTGATGACCTACATCAACCGGGTTGTGAACAACTGGGGTGTTTCGATTATTCTGTTGACCCTTTTGGTCAAGCTGGTGTTCTTTCCGCTTTCTGCCGCAAGTTACAAATCGATGGCACGCATGAAAAAGATGCAGCCTCGCATGCAGACGCTTAAAGAACGCTTCGGCGACGATAAGCAGAAGTTCCAGGCGGCCATGATGGAGATCTATAAAAAGGAAAAGATCAATCCACTGGGAGGCTGTTTGCCTATTGTCATCCAGATACCGGTTTTCATCGCACTTTACTGGGTGCTCTTAGAAAGCGTAGAACTGCGCCAGGCGCCGTTCGCGCTCTGGATCAAGGATCTTTCTCTTCAGGACCCCTACTACGTGCTGCCGATTCTGATGGGCGCCTCCATGTTCGGCCAACAGCTGCTGAACCCCGCGCCGCTGGATCCCATGCAGCAGAAGATCATGATGGCGTTACCGTTGGTGTTCACCATCTTCTTTCTTTGGTTCCCGTCAGGTCTAGTCTTGTACTGGCTGGTCAATAACGTCCTGTCCATTGCCCAGCAGTGGGCGATCACACGCAAGATCCAGGCCGCGGACACCAAGACGTAAGCCGTCCCTAGGTCTCCACACTGTTTGCGCTGGGACCGGACAAACACCGTGAGCGCCCCCACTCGAACCATCGCCGCAAGAGCTACCCCACCCGGGGTCGGCGGTATCGGTGTGGTCCGTGTCTCAGGCCCCGAATCCTTACGCATCAGCCATGAGCTAACCGGCCGCCAGTTAAAGCCACGCGAAGCGACCTCGACAGCCTTTCATGGTCGGGATGGACGCGCCCTCGACTACGGGATCGCAATCCTTTTTAAAGCCCCTGCTTCTTATACGGGCGAGGACGTACTGGAGCTGCATTGCCATGGGGGACCCGTCATCATCGACAGTGTCCTGGCTGAATTAAGCTATCTGGGAGTTGACTTCGCTCGCCCCGGTGAATTCACCGAGAGAGCTTTCCTTAACGGAAAAATGGATCTTGCCCAGGCCGAAGCCGTGGCTGATGTCATCAATAGTCAGACAGAGGTAGCTGCTCGCTGTGCCTTAAGATCTTTAAGTGGTAACTTTTCTAAGTATATAGAGAGTATTTCGAAGAATATAGACTCTTTTAGAGTAATTATTGAAGCAAATATTGACTTCTCAGAAGATCCTGTAGAAGAAATAGAACATAGCGTAATTAAGAAGAAGATAAAAGAACTTAAGGGAATTATTAATGATCTTATTGATCGTTCAAAACCGGGAGAATTGTTATCCACAGGGGCCGAGGTCGTTCTCATCGGCGCTCCAAATGCGGGTAAATCGAGCCTATTGAATACGCTTGCAAGAGCTGAGCGGGCCATCGTGACCTCGACGCCAGGAACAACCCGAGATCTCTTGGACGCAACAATTTCACTTGAGGGCCTTGCGATCCGGTTGATTGACACGGCTGGTCTTCGACAGAGCGAGGATGAAATAGAAGCAGAAGGTATGCGCCGTGCGATCGCGGCGACAGAGCGCGCCGATCTCGTGGTTGAGGTTCGAGATGATACCCAGAATGATCCCAGTGGCCTCGAAATTCTTGGTCACGATTTAGGCGACCAAAACAGAATCGTGGTCTTAAACAAATGTGACCTCAGTGGCCGCACCTTCGGTACAGCGGAAGAAGCGGACGGGGCTCCTGCCGTTGCAATTAGCGCAACAACTCGACAGGGCATCGACGCTCTAGAAAAAGTCCTGCTACAACAGTTGGGTTATCAGGGGGTTGGGGAGGACACCATCATGGCGAGGCGTCGTCATATCGATGCGATGCAGCGTGCGAACTCACACCTTGATCAAGCAATGATCCAGTTTGAAAGCACCGATCTTTTAGCTGAAGAATTTCGCCTCGCGCAAAGAGCGTTGGGTGAGATTACCGGAGAAGTTACGGTAGAGGATTTGCTCGGGGATATTTTCTCGAATTTTTGTATCGGGAAGTAAGATACCCGCAAGTCAAGAAGATAGAGAATTCACCATGTGCTTAGGTTAATCTTCTAACCCAATTTCCTCTTCCGTCGTCACCGACAGACTCAAGCTCCCACGCTTGTGGCTTATTAGACCGATCGAACTCTGCTTTGTGCACCCTATTACCAGAATGTAAGCGGGAGGGACCTAGCCGATCTCTCTCCGAAGCTACGGTCCGTTGTTCAATAAGGGCAAGGTGGTAGAGGTGGAGAACCGATGCCAGCCTTGTCGAGGTTCCAGACTCCTGTTTGGCCTTGAGCCAGACCTTTAGAGCGTCTAGAGACGTTCGCAGCTGTTCCCAACGTTGGTCCATTTCGTGTTGAGCTGTGACAAGTTCTCCCCGCAAGTTAAGTTCGATTGTTCTGGAATCATGTCCACCCGCCGAACCGGGAATTCGATCATAGTAGGTACTTTTGGCCTCCCCCGAGGCTGCGCTGATGACTTGCGCGGCGCGATCGGTCTTGATAATTTGACTGGAGTAGCTCTGGTGGAAAGTGGCAAACGCATCGTCAAAAACCCTGGTCGCTTTTGTTCCTCTAGAAAAAAGAAATCTTAGTTTTTGCTTACTAAAAAATCCGACTGAGCTAAATTCTTTCCAGTCTTGAGTTGTTAGGAGGGCCCCGTAAGGCAGGTCTTTGTTGAGCCCAGCTTGTTCAATAAAATTACGTTTTTCTTGATAGTGGCTCGCTTGGGTGACACCGCTTTTCTCGGCAATCTTTTCTAGATTGTCTCTCGTGATTAAGGTTTGTTTCCACAACTGCAATGCCGGCTAAAATGTCCGCTTCGACTAGGCATCAGAGACCTCTGAAGCGAGAGCTGTGATCTGGTTTTTATCAAGCCACATAAGCTTCTCATTTATTTTAAGTGCGATCTCTAGATTAACTTGGTCGTATTCCCGCATCCATCGCAGATTGAGGATCGATCCCGCGGGGGAATGAATCTCTGATGTATACGATGAGTGGTCAGCGAACTGGCCGGCGGGTGCCAGCAGGATCAGATTTGAAGACTAAAAAGTGCGACGTTGGTGATCGACTACTATGACGCTATAGACGCAGATGAAGTATCTTGTCAGGTCGAAGCCCAGAGTAAATTTTGCTAGCAAAAATATAAAGGCTGGTTTTCGCTATCCAAGTCTCGAATTTATCGTGTGGTAAATCCCACAGTCTTCACCTTATTACTGAGGTTAGAAAATGGAATATCCAAACCCGCCAGAAGTCCACGCCGATATTTTTGCGCGGAGCCCGAATGCTCCAATGCACAAAGGACCTGGTCATTGGTTAAATGAGGAAGCCTGGAGAAGGCCTGGTGGAACAGAGCAAGTACAACAGGGGCTTGATACAGCCTACTGGTTTGGCACACTCATGTCTGATCAGACAGGGTTGCTGAACCGGCTTTTCTCCATCCTCTGGCACGGGGGCATGATGTGGCGGTCTAAACCCTCCGATCGGGCTTGGCGACCTTGGGTTGATACCCAATACCCGATTGCGTCATGCTTGGCTCATGGAGGCAGGCTGTTAATAGAGTTCCCGGGGCACCTGCCCGTTTGGGATTGGCTATGGGGTGTTAACAATAGAAAGATTTCGCGGCACGCAGCAACCCATGGAATTCTTTACTACGTTGATAACGGAAGACCCGCTGAAAGGGTGGGAGACTTCTCTTGGAAACATACTTTCGAGATTAAGACTAGCCCGTTTCGCCCCTTTCAGGATAAAGGAAAGGGAGGGCACTTTGGCGTAAATCTGGCTGGCGGCGGGGCTGGTTTGGTAAGCCCTTACACAGGAAATCCGATAGAAGCCGACGGTCGGCACGGCCATCTTTATATGTACTACGTTCGTCGGAGAGGGACCGGCGCAATCCTTGTTGGTGCTGAGGACTCCGCGCCACTTGACTGCATTACCCGCGACTGGGGGCCGACTGCCGGCATTGCAACGGTAAACCTGCTTACGGTCCCGCTTACGTTTGCCGATGTACTCACTGGAGGTGGTACCGTCCGGCAGCCACTGGCTCCCGGGCTTCGTTTAGCCTTACCTCAGGGACAGACCGGCGCATTTCACGCTTTTGGCGTATCGGGGAGCTACTCATTTACAGGTAGTTCAAAGTTTAAAAAGCTCGGCAGTGCGGCGAAAACGGCGCCCGGCTGGAAGTTTTGGAGCAAAAGCAAGCCCGCAGGGGAGTCCTTTGCTCGAGTCCCGACTGGAAATGACTGCATATTTGTTAATCCAAGCGACTGGGTATGGCGTGGTCTATTGGAGAGCCGACTGACGTTCGATATCATGGACATAGGAAAGTACCCTGCTCCCCCTAGATGGAGGATAGATCCGGCGGGTGAAGGAATCGCAAACGTCTATGACGAGCGGGCGCAACCCGAATTATTCTAAAAACTACTGCAAATGATTCGAGTCTCCGTGTCGAATGGATACGGTTTCTCTGATTAAATTTTTAATCGTACCCTTTTTCAATTATTAATATCACTTAGTAGTACGTTTAATCTATGCCCTGTCCACCGGATTTGATACGGTGCTGACGTACCGCCCAAGTCTTAGATAATCTTCTATATTTTTCATTTGGTAAATCCACGGCGGCGGCACTTGCAGCTTCATAGAGTACCTCTGGTTCTAAACCATATTGTTTAAGTTTTTCAATAAGATAATTTGGCTGATATTGAGCCATGTAGCCCAATAACCACCATTCAGGTGGAGGTTTTCTTTTCGCTGGCATAATTATAGTGTACTACGCAGTAGTATTTATTTCACAAATCATTGCAGGAAGTATCTCTGGGCACTTATCAGGCGCTAAGTAATCGGAAGACCCAACGCGTTTGGCTAGTTTCGTCGTGGCCTTACCAGAAAGAGAGGGTCCGGAATTGCAATATGGTGAAGAAAAAGGTTAATGACCTGCGAGTTAGCCGCCGCACGGGGTCAATTTAAGCGAACTGGCGGCCCCAAGCGTGGTATATAGCCGACCGCGACGGCATAATGAGATAAGGCTGTTGTTAAGAATCCCAAAACGAGAGAGAGCATATGGGTGAGCAGACGCAACTCGCGGGAAGCGAGGACATCTATTCCAGGAAAATCCTGACGCAACTGATTGTGCTGGCCGTGGCCATCATCGTAGTCGGCCTGTGGCAGTCGGACTTCCTGGCGGAAATCTATCTCAGAAACCAGCTAACCCACGTTGGATGGTTTATCAATGGCGGTATTTTGGTGCTCTTTCTCGCCGGTATCTATCACATCGTTCGGGAATTCCAGCGCTTGAGCTGGGAGGAGCGGGCCATTAGCCGCGTGCTACAGAACCTGGATCAGGGTGTTCTGGCAACCGAGGGCGCCGAAGCGGGGTCCCTGATGGTCCGTCGTTACCTCGCGCTTGAGGATCTGCATCGCCAGCACGCTGTAATTAACCACAGTGCATTGGCCGCGACGCTGGTAGCGCTTGAATCAAGCCGGGTGAGCTTTCCTAAGTTCGTGCACAACGTGCTCATCCTCACTGGGGTCTTTGGCACGATCGTGTCGTTATCGATTGCGCTACTTGGCGCGTCTGATGTGATTACGTCTACAACGGAAATTGGTGGATTGAGCATGATCATCCACGGCATGTCGACAGCGTTGTCGACCACGATGACTGCGATCTTTACTTACCTCTTTTTTGGTTATTTCTATCTCCGGCTCATGGATGGCCAGACCCACGTGGTGAGCCGGATCGAGGAAGCGACAAGTCGTATCCTGCTGCCAAGGTTCCAGATTGAACCGGAAAAAGCAGCAGAGCAGCTTACCCATATCGTGCGCACGGCCGCAGCGCTGGTCGAGCGGCTGGATAAGTCGCAAGCCGGCTATGCCGAGGTTGCTGAAGACATGCGCAGTCTCCTGGCAAGTTATCGCGACGAAATGCAGCGCAACAGCGAGGGCCTGATCGAAATGACCCAGGTGCTGCGTGAAGGTTTCCGGCTGAACGACCCAAAACGGTAGCGGCCTGTGGCGATTACCCGGACAGACGGTTTTGTAGACCTGCGGGTCTCGCCCATGGTCAGTGGGCGATCAGATGAAGACAGTGTATGGCCGTCGTTTACGGATATCATGACGGTTGTTGTGCTGATCTTCCTGGTCGCTTTAGTTGTGATCCTGATGCGCAACACTGAACTCGTGGGCCAGCTACGCGAGTCTGTGACCGAGACCGAGACCATGACGAGCCAGCGTGGCCAGATGGAAATGCGCATGGCGTCTTTGGGAGACGAAGTCGTGCGCCTTCGGTCGATACTTGAACAAAGCGAAGCCGAACGCTCAGCGGCCGAGCAAACCATCGCACTGAAGGAAGGCGAGATTTCATCGTTGTTGAACGATGTTGGCGCTCTTCAAAAAATGCGCGATGCGCTGGCGGGTGAGAAAGCCAGCCTTGGTGAACAACTTGCTGCCGTGAAAGAGGAACGCAAGCAACTCACCGGAGAAAAAGCAGCTCTGTCTGATGAGCTCACGGAGGTGACTTCAGCACGCAAGCAACTTAGCGAAGAAAAAACCGCGCTATTGGCTACTCAGCAGGAGCTTGAAGCCGAGCTTGCGTCCCTTGAACAGGATCGCACCACGTTGCAGGCCACAAGAGCATCCCTACAGACCGAGGTCGCTGGACTGATCGCCACCCGAGAGCAACTC
>JABJIU010000150.1 GCA_018661145.1 Pseudomonadota bacterium
CATCAATCTCGATCCCGATTTCCTCAAAGATCCCGCGCGCCTCATCGTGCAGCGCTTTGCTGCTAACAAAGAAGCGATGTTCGTTACCAAGCAGCACGTTCTGGCCAACTGTGAAGCCGTTGACCAATTCCGCATCTTGATAGACCGCGCCCAGGCCCAACTTGTGAGCATCAAGAGGACTGCCAACTTTGATCGACCGCCCCTCAAGCAGAATTTCACCGCCACTGGGCGTATAGACGCCGGTCAGTATCTTGATCAGCGTTGACTTGCCGGCGCCATTTTCACCAAGCAGTCCGTGCACCTCTCCGCGCGTGAAATCCAGCGACACGCCGTTCAGCGCACGCGTACCACTGAACTCCTTAACCAGATCACGAAATTCGACGAGAACGTCGCTGGACATCTCCTACCACCCCGTCAGATGAACTTGAGGTGGATCTCCTCGCGGTTGAGCATGGCGTTAGCGCCAACCGCAAGGATGAGAATAAGTCCCGAGAAGAGCTCACGGGCGGCGAAAGGAAAGCCGACCATGTTCATTCCAGAGTTCACCATGTAGATGAAAAACACGCCGAGCAAGGTGCCGAGGATGTGGGGCTTGCCTTTACCAAGTACCGTAGCGCCAAGGAATACGGCAGCGAAGCCTTCTAGGAGATAGCCCTGACCACCAACCGGCTGTGCCGAGGACGAGATCGAGGTCAGGATCACACCGCCCACGCCCGCCAGCAACGATGAAAGCACAAAGGCGGCAATCACCCAGGAATAGACTTTTATGCCGGAATAGAATGCCGCCATCGGATTATCACCCACCGCCGAGATGTAGTGTCCAACCTTGGTCTTGGTCGAGAGGATGTGGGCAAGCACAAAAACAACGGCAAGCACAAGAACCGGCACGCCGACCACGCCAATCTGGCCTTGGCCAAGGTAACGGAAAGCCTCTTCCTTGTAGTCGACAGCAATCTGATAACCACCAGTCATGAAGATGTTGATGCCACCCAGCACAAACATCATGCCCAGAGTGACCACGATGCCCGAGAGCCGCCCATAGGTGACCAGCAATCCGTTAACGAGGCCAATACACGATGCCGCAATCAACCCCACGACAATTGCCAGCCAGGGCCCGAGCTCTGGTATCATGAATGCCGTGACAATCGAGGTGGTCGTAACGGTGAGGCCGACAGAAAGATCAAAACTGCCGGCAATCACAACGTAGGTAAGTCCCATCGAGACCAGACAACTCACGA
Organism: Pseudomonadota bacterium; assembly: GCA_018661145.1. Taxonomy (GTDB): domain Bacteria; phylum Pseudomonadota; class Gammaproteobacteria; order Arenicellales; family UBA868; genus UBA868. The sequence continues at coordinate 1,239 of JABJIU010000150.1, forward strand.
TCATCGAGAAGAGAATGTTGTTGAAATTGGAAACCGTGAAGAACCATTCCGAGAAGAACGAGAAGCCCGCTGCGGTGAGCACAATGACAACGATCGTACCCCAGCGACGCAAGAATCGGACCCAGAGCGGTTCACGCCGCTCACTAGGCGCTGATGTTGCGCTGATGCCCTTCTGACCAGTAGTTGCGTCCGACATTCTTGTCTCTCCCTGTGACGGTTGCACCGGCCATCATTCTTGTAATGCTGAGTTAGTTGTAGACGCCGCCATCAATCGTGATCGCCTGGGCGGTCATATAGGCGGATTCATCTGACACAAGATAAACGAAAAGCGGCGCTATCTCTTCTGGCATGCCTTGACGCCCCATCGGCACGATGGCCTTGACGACTTCATCTTGAGTAGCTCGGCCACCCATGAAGTCAATCGCGGGCTGATTGAAGGCCGTATCGACCCAACCTGGGCAGATGGTGTTTACCCGGATGTTGTCAGGTGCGAGTTCAACGGCAAGTGCCGTACCAAAGGCAATGACCGCACCCTTGGACGCGGAGTAGGCTGTCATACCAGGCCCGCCTCTCTGCCCGGCAAGAGAGGCCGTATTCACAATCGATCCCTTGCCTGATTTCCGCAGATGCGGCACGGCATGTTTCGCGCCAAAGAAGTGAGCCCGTGAATTGACAGCAAAAAGCGCATCCCAGTTATCAGCATCGAAGGTGGTCACCGAGCCTGAGCGCTGCAGGCCGGCGTTCTGACATAAGCCATCCAGACCACCCAGCCAGTCTGTCCCCTGCGCGATGAAGGACGCGACACTGTCTTCGCTCGTCACATCAACGGGGACAAAATGCAGGTCCTCACCAAGCTCGGCAGAAACCTGTTCGCCTCGCACTGCATCAATATCGCCAACAACAACCTTGGCGCCCTCACGCAAGAAGGAGCGAACAGCATCCAATCCGATATTGTTGACGCCACCGGTTAGGATGATGCGTTTTCCTGCGAGACGTCCCGCCATACTCATTGCTCCACGTTTCTTCTGTTGTTTTGCTCCACATTCTTGACCTTCAGGATGTGCCTGGAGGGGCGCCGTCCTGCTCCGACAGCAACTTGCCGCCGCGGCCCCAACTTTCTTCGGTCACCTCATCAATAATCACATGCACACGATCCCGATTGGAGTCGCAGACATCGACCAGCGCATCGGTGATCCTGGTCACGAGCTGACGTTTCTCATCGACCGTTCGTCCGGCCTTCAGGTGAACTTGAACGACTGGCATAGCTGATCCGCCTTAGTTTATTGGTTTTTTCCTGCCCGAAACGACGCGATACAGCCGTAGCTACCTGCATCATAACGCAAAAGACGATGCGGTCGGCGGAACCGAACTATGTCCTGTCCCGCCGACCAAAAAACATCAGCCTCCATACTGCCCCAGCAGTTCGATCGCCTGTGCGTCCATTTCCTGGACCTCGGCGAGTGCGGCAGCAGCTTCCTCCTGAACAATCGCAGTAACAGGCACACGAGAATGGATGTTCGGCACCTCTTCGCCCCGGCCCATGGCCATGGCGATTTCTGCGGTCTGCTTACCAATGGTGTGCCAGGGCACATCCGTAGAGAAGACAATGGGATACTGCCCGCTTGCCATATCTTGTAGGAACTGATCAGAGAAGTAGTGGTTGAACAGCGTGACGTCGTCACGACCCGCTTGCTGCATCGCCTGTGCCGCGCCAATCGTAAGCGGCCACCACCAGGAAATCAGACCCGCAACCGAACCCGGCTCAGGATGGGCCTGGAGAAGCGAAAGCATGTTTTCGCGACCCTTGGAAATCTGATCCGTTGTCGACACACTGCCCGGCATGAAGGGCAGCATTTCCATGCGCGGCTCATACTTGGTCATGACGTCGACCTGATCAGCCTCCATGTCGAAGGGTGTGTAGAAGCCCTTGTCCTCAGCCGTCTGTACGATTGCACCCTGACGGTTGAGATAGTTCTGCATGAAGTAGCCAAGCGTCAGCCCGGTACCAAAACTGTCTTCGAGAACCGCCGGCGAATCCTTGACGGGTACTGCAAAGCCAATCGTCTTGATGCCACGCTCGTGGGCACGATCAACGATGAAGGCCGTCTCTGACTCCTGCGAATAGATGCCGAGGCAAAGCACATCAATTCCACGATCAAGCAGAGCCAGTTCGGCCTCCTGCTCGCTCTGCTTGGTCGGCTCGCCACGCACCGTGACCGGCTCCCCGCCCAAATCAAGCACAGTCTGTACAAGCTGCCAGCAACCACGCCGCCAAGGCTGATTGAACGGGCCGTAGTTGAGCGGAATGCCCACACGTACGGGCTCCTGTGCCGACGCCGATTTGGCGCCAAGCGTACTTGCCAGACCACCGGCAGCCAGCATCGAACCAGCTGCAACGCTGCTCGAAAGAAACTTGCGGCGGTTAAACTCAGCAAACTCCAAAGCCTCTTCGGCGAGACTCTTTCTTTCATCATAATCCATAACAATGCTCCTCCCGTTAGGTCCCAAAGTGGGAAATCACGCCGTCACCTCGCTCGATACGTGCGAAGCCAGCGAATTGTGTTCCTGGTCACCCAGAAAATGCAGAAGAATGTCGTTGAAGCCTGCGGCCTGCTCGACATTCAAAAAATGGGCGGCTTGATCAATGACAGTCAGCCTTGCGCCTTCCACCGCGTCGGCGATCACTTTACCGGCAGCGGGTGGTGTCGACGGATCGTTGGCCCCGGCCACCACGAGCGTCGGACCAGCGATCTTTTCTAGCATGGGCACAAGGTCCATATCCCTGATTGCCGAAGCGCAGCCGATGTATCCAGCGTCCGAAGTACGCGCGAAAGCAGCGCCGATCTTTGCAACAACATCGGGCGTGGCGGTGCGAAAAGACTCTGTGAACCAGCGTTCCAGCGAAGCTTCCACAAGTAAACCCGCTCCCTGGGACTGAACCTGGGCAATGCGCGCAGACCAGATCGAGGGATCCATGGTTGCGGCGGTAGCACACAGCGTGAGACTGGACAGCCGATCTCCATGAAGAGCACCAAGAGTCTGACCAATCATGCCGCCCAGGCTCAAGCCGACAAAGTGGACGTGGTCTAGATCGAAGTGATCCATAACGGCAAGCGCATCACCTGCAAGGTCATCCATACCAAACGGGCTGGAAGGCTCCTGGGACAGACCATGACCACGAGTGTCGTAGCGCAGGACGCGGAAACGATCACAGATTGTTTTCGCCTGCGCATCCCACATCGTCATGTCGGCGCCCAGACTGTTCGAGAACATGACAACAGGCGCGCCCTCCAGGCCATCAAACCTGCAGGCCGTCGAAACGCCATCAATCTCAATCCGAATGACCGTCAATACCCTCTCCAGCTCCGATTCTTTGACCAACACATTGTTACTGCGGGTCTGCGTTCTTCGGAGCACTAGGAAGCCTTTTCCATGGCGACATAATTGTCAACAATCTTGTTGAAAATTATGTCGCCCCTTGTCATTGTGGAGATGTCGGACGAATAGGGAGCGCATTTCATGGCCTTCACGGACACTGGAAGGACGCTCTATGGTTAACTGGATGAGGCGCGCTGTAACGCCAGATTTGGAAATGAGATATGATTGAGACAGGCTTGAGTGTTGACTGCCTCACGTTTTGTTTGGATAACTCCCTTGATCTAGGTTGGAACGTTTATCAGTTCGCAAGGCTAGCGAATTTCTCTTGAGTTCAGATGACCCGGAATGAGGTTGGACAAGGTGATTGCCAATGTCGCCGACGGAACACAGGAACTGGATCATCGGATGATGTGACCTATTGGGACGAACTGCCGGCGCTCTCTTTCGCGAGTGCACCGTGACAACACGCCAAG
>JABJIU010000116.1 GCA_018661145.1 Pseudomonadota bacterium
CGGCCGGTGAGATTGTCATTACGATGGATGCCGACCGCCAGAACGATCCAAGGGATATCCAAATCCTGCTCGAGCAAATTGATCAGGGAATGGATCTTGTTTGCGGTTGGCGGCACGAGCGAAAGGATGGACTTTGGTTGCGACTTCTTCCCTCCCGTGCGGCTAACTGGCTGATTTCGATGACCACTGACGTCAAACTTCATGACTACGGCTGTACACTCAAGGCTATGCGGAAGGATGTGGCAAAGAGTCTGAGACTATATGGAGAAATGCACCGTTTTATTCCGGCTATTGCCAGTTGGTACGGAGTGCGAATGAGCGAGGTCAAGGTCCGGCATCACGCACGGACGGCAGGGGTGTCAAAGTACGGTTTGTCAAGAACGTTTCGGGTCCTGCTGGATCTGCTCACTGTTAAATTTTTAGCAGGCTACTCGGCGCGCCCCATCCAGTTTTTTGGCAGTCTTGGGCTCGCTAGCTCACTAGCAGGGGTTGGGGTACTGGGCTGGCTGTTTATTGAGCGCGTGTTTTTCGGGATTGCCCTCTCGGGTAGGCCGGCGGTACTCGCGGGAATCGTGCTGACCTTAGTTGGGTTGCAATTTATTACGGTTGGGTTATTGGCCGAACTACAGGCAAGGACTTATCACGAGTCGCAAGACAAGCCTATCTATGAAATTCGACACACCTACGGAGGTCGCGAATCAACAATTTAATCAGCAACGCCCGGTGAATAGCGGCTGAGAAAATTCGCGGTGAGCAATGGTCGTGTTGAATATCTCCATCGTCATCGTTAATTTCAACTCCGGCCGGTTGCTGAAGGCGGCCGTTGGTCAGATTCAGGCTAGATGTCGAGGCTATGAGTTGGTTGTGGTAGACAACCACTCCTCAGACGGCAGTGCGGACTTTCTCCGCCGCGAAAAGTCCGCACGGCTGATTGAAATGGACCACAACTGCGGTTTTGGCGCTGCTGCAAACGTAGGGGCTGCTAGTTCAAAGGGAGACTTCCTTCTCTTTTTAAATCCGGACGCCTTTATCGGACCAGATACTCCCGAGCGGATGGCCACATATCTTTCGGGGGAACCGAAGCGAGGTCTTTGTGGAGCGTTTCTATTGGATTTTCGGGGATGCGAACAGGCGGGTAGTCGAAGACGTGATCCTACATTGCTTCGTTCCTGCGGGAAGGTTTTGAGTGCGCTTGTTCCGGGGGCGCAACTCTCAACATTCGATGCGCATCAAGAGAAACTCCCTGATAGCGCAACCGAGGTCCAAGCAGTCTCGGGAGCCTGCATGATGGCAAAGAAATCCGCCCATCTCGACATAGGCGGATTCGACGAAGAGTACTTCCTGCACTTCGAGGATCTGGACTATTGCAGAAGAGTTCGGGAAAAAGGTTGGATGATTGGTTTTCTCCCGGACGCCCCGGTTTTTCATCTTCAAGGTGGCTCAGGAGTAACCAGTGATCACTTTCTCTTCCGCCAAAAGCGGTTGGGCCTGCAGCGCTATCTTGATAAGTTTGGTCATAAGGGTAGCGCTCATCGAGTGTTTCGACGGATTGCGCTCGGTGCCCTGAGCGAGGCCGCGATAGCAATATTTCGTTTATCGACCAGGGTTAACCCCAGGAACGTGTTTAAAAAGAAGCGACGGTCCGATTCCGCCCACATTCTGGCAGGAGAAGTGCTTGCGGGGAGACATCCTGTAGTACTCGTTTTTGGTGCGAGGAGCGACGTCGGCGAGTCGCTTTGTGGGCGACTCAATGCGTTAGGCCTAGTCACTGTCTGTGTCTCCCGCACTGTCGGCAAGGTCAGAGCGACTCCTCTAACCGTCACAGTTGATCCCGATCTATTACTCAGAAACCACCGAGGCGCTCAGCTCGATGTCGTGGCCGTTGTAAGCGTTTGCCCTATTTGGGAGCTGAGTCGGTTTGAAGGGTTTCTTTCTGATGTGCGAAGGAACAACCAACCATGGGTGGTTTTGGGCTCCACCAGTGTTGTGACCAAGTTGGACTCGAAGAGCCGAGACGCATCAGATGTTGCAGCGAAGCTTCGCCAGGGAGAGGCGTGGGTGAGTAGACAGCGGAACGCGGATATTGGGCCGGCCGTGATGGTCCGACCCACATTGATATACGGAGGACTGAGAAACAGAAATATCAACAGGATCAAAGAGATCACTAGGTATACTCGAATTAACATTGATTTGGACTTCGCGGGGGGATTAAGGAGCCCGGTCCATTGCGATGATCTGGCTCAGTGGATAGTAGGGCTCCTGGGACAAGAGCTCAGCGCGACGGAGAACCCGCTCCAAGGTGTGCACCGCGTAGACTTGTCGGGTTCCGAGATACTTTCATTTCGGGAAATGTTGGCCCTCACACAAAATGCCTCGGGCCCGAGCGGCACGCGTATTGTGATCGGTCGCGCCCCGGCGCGGTTATGCTTGCTTTTGTTATCTTGGATGCCTTTCCTCCGGGAAGTGCCGAGCGATTTCATCGCACGCCTTGAACAAGATTTTTTGTTTTCGAACGAGGGCGCAATGTCACTAAAGGGAGAGAAGTTTAGACGCTTCTATCCTTGAGTGAACTTTTTGTCCTCCAGGTTCGGCGCACAGTCACGATGATCGGGATAGGTCTCCTGTCGTTTGTCGGTCCCTGTCTCCTGACGTTTGCCTGCTTACATGCTCTTTTGCGTATGGAGAGCCGACTGCTGGTGGGTGATCGACCTACGGAGAGAGGGCTTCACCAACAGATAACACCGCGTGGTGGCGGGATCGTCATTGTCTTTGTAGGCGTTTTGTGCGGCGTGGCACTCAAGATGTTCTACCCTGCCTCCACTCTGAACCTGGGCTGGCCGATTGGCCTGGCTGTTGTGGGGGTCGCGGGAATAGGGTTTTGGGACGATCACTTCGGCCTGAGTATTCGCTTGCGATTAATGGCGGGACTTGGCCTTGCAAGTGTTGTTGGTCTTGCGGCTCTCAGCGATGTCCAATGGAACCTGTTTGGTAATACCTATGAGTGGCCGATCGAATTGGTGATTCTCCCAGCGGTGGTGGGGCTGGTTTGGTTAATGAACCTGTTTAACTTCATGGATGGCGCCGACGGCGTGGCGGGAGTCCAAGGATTAATTGGAACAGCTACGTTAGCAGCTTGGTTTGCCGCTTCAAACGAGATGCCGTTGGCTTTACTGAACATTGGTGTCGCAGGGGCCTGTCTCGGGTTTTTGGGGTTGAACTGGGCGCCCGCGCGGGTGTTTCTAGGGGATTCAGGCAGCCTCGCGCTTGGCCTTTGGTTTGGTAGTATGAGTCTGATTGGGGTGACCCGTATCGGCGTTTCCCTGGAGGCATTCCTGATTCTGTTGGGGGTTTTCGTTTTTGATGCCACTTTTACCCTGGTCCGGAGAGTGATTCATGGCGAACGGATTACTCAGCCGCATCGGGAGCACCTTTACCAGCGACTCATACTCTCCGGTTGGACTCACCAGCAAGTCGCGGCGCTTACCGTTAGCATCACGCTAGTGATGGCAGGGATCGGCTCCGCAGTCTTTCGAGTGCCGCAGTACGGACTATGGTTCTTTCTTCTGGCGCTTGTTATTCTTCTTACATATACAATTCTCGTAATGCGGATCAGCGCGGTAGGCACTCCGACGGAAAAACCCTAGGATCGTAATGGAACGTTCGTTATTGAATCGATTGCTCGCCGCTGCACGGTACCTTCTGGGTCGTTGGCCAGTGCTTTTGCATGATGCCGTCGCGGTGTGTGTAGCCTGGCTGGGCGCTTATTGGTTCCGCTTTAATCTGGATCGTATTCCTGATGTTTTCCTCGACCAGTCATTGGCGGTCCTGCCACTCGTGGTGTTCTGGCATCTTGTGTTTTTTGTCGCCTTTGGTGTGCATCGCGGCGCATGGCGTTTCACTTCGACTCATGACCTCTCAGTAATACTGAAGTCTGTGGTGGTAGGCACTGCTGTAGTGGCCTTTTCAATTTTCCTAGCGACACGTCTGGTCGCGGTCCCAAGGTCCATCTTTCCGCTCCATGGTGTCTTTCTAATAGGACTGTTAATTGGAACAAGAATCCTCTACCGACTTTTCCGCGACCGACAGGTGAGTCAGGGGGAGGGGAAGCGGGTGCTGATCGTGGGTGCAGGCGCAGCAGGGGATATGCTTCTGAAGGATCTCGGACGAAATAAGGGGATCAACTATGACGTGGTCGGATTTATAGACGATGATGAA
>JABJIU010000192.1 GCA_018661145.1 Pseudomonadota bacterium
AAGGCCCGGTTGCTAGAGAAGATCGCCCAACTTGTACGTGATAAGAAGCTCAGCGGGATCTCCGGTCTGCGTGATGAGTCTGATAAGTCCGGGATGCGTATGGTGATCGAGCTCAAGAGAGGCGAGAACCATGAGGTTATTCTTAATAATCTTTACCAGCACACGCAGATGCAGACAGTGTTCGGTATTAACCTGGTTGCATTGCGAAATAACCAGCCCCGACTGTTTACACTCCTGGAGCTTCTCGAGGACTTTATTCGCCACCGAAGAGAGGTGGTCACCCGCAGGACGCTATTCGATCTGAAGAAGGCGCGTGCTCGAGCTCATTTGCTCGAGGGACTAGCTGTCGCACTGGGAAACATTGACCCGGTAATTGCGCTGATTAAAAAGGCGTCGAATCCAGCGGAGGCGCGAGCCGGGCTGTTGGCGCAAGCCTGGGAATCGGCCGTAGTGGCTCGCATGCTGGAGGCGTCTGATCTGGAGGAGGGTGCGCTCGGAGAGACGGAGCCGGGTTGTGGCCAGGGCGATGACGGTTATCGTCTGTCAGCCATCCAGGCACAGGCGATTCTCGATCTTCGATTGCATAGACTCACCGGCCTTGAGCAGGAAAAAATCCGGAACGAGTATCTGGAAGTGCTGGACCGGATTCGCGAGTATCTCCTTGTCCTTGGGGACCCCGACAGGCTAATGAAAGTGATCCGGGACGAGTTGCTTGCGATCCGGGATCAATACGGGGATGGTCGTCGCACTGAAATCATTGAACGCCACGAAGATCTTGAAAACGAAGACCTGATTACGCCAGAGGATATGGTGGTCACGCTCTCGCATGAAGGTTACGCGAAGTCGCAACCAGTCACGGATTACCAGGCGCAACGACGCGGGGGAAAGGGTCGAGTTGCAACGCGTACGAAGGAGGAAGATTTTGTTAAGACGGTGTTTGTGGCGAACACCCACGATACCGTTATGTGCTTCTCTAATCTTGGGAAGGTTTATTGGTTGAAGGTCTATCAACTGCCCCACGCGGGTCGTCAGGCGCGCGGGAAGCCGCTGGTTAATCTACTGCCGTTGGGAGAAGGCGAAAGGGTCACTGCTGTGCTCCCTTTGATCGCAGGAAACACGGGTCGTTATGTCTGCATGGTCACGCGAGGCGGTGTTATCAAGAAGTGCCTCTTAGACAACTTCTCCCGCCCACGCTCCGTGGGTCTGATTGCCGTCAATCTTGTCGACGACGATGAACTGGTGGAGGTTTGTCTCACCGACGGTAATGCCGACGTTCTGATCTTCAGTTCTGCGGGCAAGGCGATCCGCTTTTCCGAAAAACAGGTGAGACCGATGGGTCGAAGCGCGCGGGGTGTTCGAGCACTTAATCTGAAGGCAGGCCAGTCTGTCATCGCGATGCTGATTTGCACCGTAGATCGGCAGGGAGGTAAAGTGTTGGTCGCTACCGAGAACGGCTACGGGAAGAGGACCGATTTTGGCGAATTTCCAGCCAAGAATCGGGGTGGTCAGGGCGTTATCGCAATTAAGGTTAACGGTCGAAACGGCCGGGTAGTCGGCGCGAAGGAAGTCGACAGCGACGACGAGTTAATGCTGATTACGGGCGGGGGTCACTTGGTGCGCATTCGCGCAGGCGAGATACCGACCGTCGGGCGCAATACTCAGGGCGTCCGGTTAATACGGCTTGGGGACCAGGAGGGCCTGGTCAGTCTTGGGAAGGTCGTCGAGGCTGTTGGGGGTGGGGCAGAGGATGATGAATTCAGCGAAACAGTAAAGAATGAGGCGAACGACGGGGTCGACGAGGCTTAGCAGGCCTCGAGGTCTGGGAAGAGACGGGCGGCCCCATACGCGCTTACCTCGGAAATAACCTCAATACTGCGTACCGTTTAGATCATGTCTAAGGAAAATAATCTCGAAAGTCTGCGGCGTCGCATCGACGAGATCGACCTTAAGTTGCTCGAGCTTATCAACGAGCGTGTCAGGACTGCGGGGGAAATCGGTGCGGACAAGGCGTCACGGGGGGAAGGGGTCTATCGGCCCGAGCGTGAGGCGCAGGTCTTCAGGCGGCTGATTGATCGCAACGTTGGCCCAATCGACGATGACGCTGTTAGAGCAATTTTCGGAGAGGTTATCTCTTGCGCGCGTAGTGCCGAAGCGCCTGTGCGGGTAGCCGCTCTCGGGCCGCGGGGCACATTCAGCGAACAGGCAGCCCATAAAGTATTCGGCAGGCAGATCACGCTGCTGGAGGCCGCCAACATAAGAGAAGTGTTCCGCCTTACAGAATCTGGTGACGCCCAGTTTGGTGTGGTGCCGGTTGAGAATTCAACCGAGGGAGGGGTCAATGCAACCCTCGATCTACTTGTGGAGACGACCCTTCAGGTTTGCAATGAGGTGGAATTACGCGTCACCCATTGCCTGTTGGCCAGCGCGAACAGTCATGCTCCCAGGGAAATTGCAGGCCACGAACAGGCGCTTGCACAATGTCGAAATTGGCTGGCGACACACTACGCCGGCGTACCGTTGCTGCCAAAGTCCAGTACGGCTGAAGCAGCCCGCGCTGCAGCGGCTGACCCGGAGGTGATGGCGATTGCCTCCCCGCAAGCCGCCACGCTTTACGGACTTGAGGTTCGGGCTCGCGATATTGCGGATGTTCCGGGGAACACGACACGTTTTCAGGTGCTTTCTACGGCTTCGCCTCCACCGAGCGGTAGCGACAAGACGAGTGTGGTGACCGCGACGTCGAATGATGCGGGATCATTGCTCCAACTCCTGGGGCCATTAGCGAGGGCCGGGATCAGCATGACCCGGATCGAATCTCGCCCCACGCGCACGGGTCTTTGGAAGTATGTGTTTTTCATCGATCTCGAGGGTCATGTTGCAGATCCTAAGGTTGCGGATGCACTGAAGGAAATTGACGGCGCTTCGGCTTTTTTGCGCATCCTGGGCTCCTACCCCCGGGCCCTGTAGTCAAGATGTCTGCCATTGATCAGTTGCTCGCGAGTGGTGTACGTGGGCTTCAACCATATCAACCGGGCAAACCTGCGGAGGCGCTGGAGCGCGAGCTCGGCATCACCAACATCATCAAGTTGGCGTCAAATGAAAACCCGCACGGCCCAAGCCCTGTGGTAGCTGCCGCGATCACTGATGTACTTTCAGGCCTCTCCCGGTATCCGGACGGATCTGGCTATTCATTGAAACAGGCGTTATCAGAACGACTGGGGGTCGGCAAAAGTCAGATTACGCTGGGCAATGGTTCCAACGATGTACTGGATCTTGTTACTCGCGCCTTTGTTGATCCCGGCCAGCAAGTAGTGGTTGCGGAGCACGCATTCGCGGTCTACTCGCTTTCCGCTAAAAGCGTCAACGCGCAGTTGATCGTGGTTCCTGCGCGCGACTTTGGTCACGATCTTGATGCGATGGCGGCTGCGGTAACCCCCTCTACCCGAGTCGTGTTTGTCGCGAACCCGAACAATCCTACGGGCACCTATCAGGACAGTGCTTCTGTGGAAGAATTCCTGGAGGTGTTGCCAACCACCGTGGTGACAGTAGTTGACGAGGCATACTTTGAATACGTCAAAGACAGGAATTACCCGGACGGCGTCGAGCTCCTTCCACGCTTTCCCAATCTCATTGTCGTACGCACGTTTTCAAAGGCGTATGGGTTGGCAGGGCTCAGAGTGGGGTATGCCATGGCCTCAGACCAGATCACGGAGGCGCTGAACCGGGTTCGCCATCCTTTCAATGTTAACTCTCTCGCACTGGTTGCGGCGGAGGCGGCACTCAACGACGAGAGTTTCGTTGTTGAGTGCGTTTATGAGAACCAAAGAGGTTTGAAACAACTTGAATCCGGATTCGCTGAGCTTGATCTTGAGTGGATTCCATCGGTGGCGAACTTTATCTGTGTTCGTGTCGGAGCAAACGCGACAAAGATTTTCGACTCGATGCTCCGGCAGGGCGTTATCGTCCGCCCAGTAGCGAACTATGGACTCACTGAGCATCTTCGAATCAGCGTTGGATTGGATCAAGAAAACCGGCGGGCACTCCACGCATTGAAGATCGCCCTTCGCGAACGCGTCAGCACCTGATTCCATGCCTCGGGAAGGCCAATTTGTGGACACCCTGACGGTGATCGGGGTCGGCCTCATTGGCGGATCGCTCGCCGGTGCGCTGAAGGAGCGCGGGGCCGTAGGATGCGTTGTCGGCTGCGGAAGAAGTACCGAGAATCTGGAGGCTGCGGCGCAACGTGGACTAATCGATCGGTATACGACCGACCCGATTGCAGCGGTTGCCGAAGCAGACCTGGTGTTGCTCGCGACTCCGGTCAATGCCTTAATTCAGACTTTACCGACCCTAGCAAAGCATGTACGACCGGATGCCATCATCACGGACGCCGGAAGCGTCAAATGCGAGGTGATTAATGCTGCAAGGACCACTTTAGGCGAAATATTCGAAAGGTTTGTACCGGGGCACCCGATCGCCGGTCGGGAAAAGAGCGGGTCCCAGGCGGCGGTGACAGATCTTTTTCGCGACCACTGGGTTGTGTTGACTCCACTGGAAGATACCGACCCCACGGCGCTAGCGCTGGTAAGAAAGATGTGGGAGCAAGTAGGGTCCAGGGTTCGTCTGATGGATCCCGCTTCGCACGACGAGATTCTCGGGATGACCAGTCATCTCCCGCACGCAGTCGCCTATGCACTGGTCGCGCAATTGGGTGACCAGCAGCGAAACGACGAGTATGCATCCATGACCGCGGGTGGTTTTTTGGATATTACCCGGGTAGCGTCCAGTGACCCCGCGATGTGGCGCGACATCTTTTTACACAACGGGGAAACCACTGCAGATCTTATCCGGGAGCACCGAAAAGTGCTTGAGCGGCTAGAGACCCTCATTCGGGAGGGGAATGCCGAAGGCCTGCAGGAATGGTTCGAGTCGGCGAAGTCCCTTCGTTCGAGCCTCGAAAATGCCAAGGAACATCAGCGGTCAAATCCGAAATGAGCAGTGTTATTTCGGGACCAGGGGAACCACTCCGTGGCGTTGCCAAGGTGCCCCCGGATAAGTCAATTAGCCATCGTTCGGTGATATTTGGGGCAATCGCGGACGGGGTGACCACGGTTTCAAACCTCCTAGAGGGTGAAGACGTCCTTGCCACCATCGCTGCTTTTCGAAGCATGGGCGTGACTATCGAAGGGCCAGATGCAGGCAACGTGATAATTAACGGGGTCGGGAGAAATGGCCTCGAGGCGGCGGGCTGCGCATTAAATCTTGGAAATTCAGGCACCTCGATGAGGTTATTGTCCGGGCTTCTGGCGGGGCAAACCTTCGGCAGCCGACTCACTGGTGACGCGTCGTTGCAACGTCGGCCGATGACTCGAGTGGTCGATCCATTGACCAAGATGGGGGCCCGGATAGACGCGGTCGATGGCCTTCCACCTCTAGATATCCAGGGTCCTGCCGACCTCCATGCTATCGAGTACCGTTTGCCAATGGCGAGTGCCCAGGTTAAGTCCGCACTATTACTTGCGGGGTTGTACGCGTCGGGTCGGACCACCGTCATTGAGCCTACGCAGACGCGTGATCACACGGAACGTATGCTGGCGGGCTTTGCCGGCGCTACCTGGGCGCCCGCCGCCCCGCTGAAAATTGATTCGCAGGTCGTATTGTCGGGACAAGTTCTGGCCATCCCGGGCGACATCTCGTCTGCTGCATTTTTGCTAGTCGCTGCCACGCTTCGCCAGAATAGCGACGTACTGCTGCCTGGTGTCGGCGTCAACCCAACCCGTTCGGCAGTATTGGAAATTCTTAGGTTGATGGGTGCAGATATTGAAATTTCCCAAGAGCGCCAGGAGTCGAGCGAACTGGTCTGTGATATCCGAGTTCGCTCTGCCGCGCTGCAGGGAATCGATGTTCCACCTGAGTTTGTAGCTAACGCGATAGATGAATTTCCGGTCATTGCTATAGCCGCAGCAGGGGCATCAGGCATCACTCGAATCCGGGCCGCATCTGAACTACGAGTCAAGGAGTCCGACAGGATAGCAGCGATGGTTCAGGGGCTGACTCAGCTCGGAATCGAGACCGTCGAGTATCCGGACGGAATGGATATTCGGGGTGGGCACTTTACTTCTGGTTCGGTCGATAGCTTCGGAGATCATCGTATTGCAATGGCTTTTGCCATGGCCGGTTGTATTGCCGCTGGCCCGGTTGAGATCTCCGACGCGAACAATGTCCGAACCTCGTTTCCAAATTTCGTGTCATTGATGAACTCGGTGGGCCTCAATCTAGAGGAATGTCCGTGAGAGTGCCCGCCGACCTAACGGTGCCGGTTCTGGCGATTGACGGACCGAGTGGTACCGGCAAGGGCACGATCGCGGGCCAGGTCGCCAAACACCTCGGATGGCACACCCTCGACAGCGGAGCTCTGTATCGCGCCATAGCGTTTCTCGCGGTTGAGAACAGGATCGGTCCAGGTGACACCGACGGACTTGAGGCGCTTGCCAAGTCAAGTGTCGTTGAGTTTGCGGTGACGCTAGATGGGGTGAATATACTGGTCGATAACCGCAATATCACGGACGAGGTGCGTAGCGAGGCCGGGGGAAAGAACGCGTCGATTTACGCAAAGATTCCTGTGGTCCGAGAAGCGTTACTGTATAGGCAGCAAGCGATGCGGACCGCTCCAGGCCTGGTCGCTGACGGGCGTGATATGGGCACCGTCGTCTTCCCGGACGCCTTTCTGAAGGTATTCCTCGAGGCATCAGCAACTGTTAGAGCGCAAAGACGCCATAAGCAGTTGAGGGGAAAGGGTTTTGATGTTAAATTGCGCGCCCTTGAGCGGGAGATCGCGGAGCGCGACGAACAGGACCGGAACAGGACGGTATCACCACTTGTGCCGGCTGCTGACGCAATTGTGCTCGACACGTCTGAGAAGGATATCGCCCAGGTGTTTACGGATGTAATGCAACTGGTCGACGAACGCTTGGCGTCGAAAGAGGTCTCCCTTACTTAGGAAGAATTGGTGACTGGCCCAGAGCCAGTCGAAATCCACCTTTAACCATGCCGCGTGCAGTTGCAGCGGCCCCGCAAAAAATGTCAGAAACCTTTGAACAACTCCTTGAAGAAAGCCTGAAAGGCGCGGTAATGCAGACTGGCGCCGTCATCTCAGCTGAAATTGTCGAAATCAACGGTGACTATGTCGTTGTCAATGCCGGCCTGAAGTCAGAATCCGAAATTCCCGCGACCCAGTTTCGGGACGCAGATGGGGCCGTCTCTGTACAGGTCGGTGAATTCGTCGAGGTGGCAATCGAAGCCATTGAAGATGGCTTCGGAAATACTCGGCTGTCCCGCGAACGCGCCAGGCGCGTGAAATCCTGGGAAACACTCAAGGTCGCATTTGAAAGCGAATCGGTTGTTACCGGTTTCTTGACGGGTAAGGTAAAAGGAGGCTTCACCGTGTCATTGGATGAAGTGCGGGCGTTTCTCCCGGGTTCCCTCGCTGATGTTCGACCCGTTACAGACTCGGCGCATCTCGAGAACCGCGAACTGGAGTTTAAGGTCATTAAGCTCGACCAGGGTCGTAACAACGTCGTCGTCTCCCGACGAGCTGTCGTTGAGAAAGAGATGCAGGAAGAGCGCAGCGCACTGCTTGAGAACCTCGAGGAAGGTCAGGTCCTCAACGGAGTAGTCAAGAACCTTACGGACTATGGTGCATTCGTCAACCTTGGAGGTCTGGATGGGTTGCTGCACATCACAGACATAGCGTGGAAGCGCGTCAAGCACCCTTCGGAGGCATTGAATGTTGGCGACGAGGTGACTGTTCGGGTATTGAAGTTTGATCGCGAGAGGAATCGTGTTTCACTAGGAATGAAACAGTTGGGCGAGGATCCTTGGGCGGACATCGCGCGCCGGTATCCGGAAAAAACCCGAATCTTCGGAAAAGTTACCAATATCACTGACTATGGTGCGTTCGTGGAGCTTGAAGAAGGCGTCGAAGGGCTAGTGCATGTTTCCGAGATGGACTGGACCAACAAGAATGTTCACCCCAACAAAATCTGCCACCTGGGAGACGAGGTCGAGGTTATGGTCCTTGAGGTCGACTCGGAACGCCGACGAATCTCACTTGGGATGAAACAGTGTACGGGTAATCCTTGGGATGACTTCGCGGCATCTCACCAGCGCAATGACAAGATCACCGGTGAGATCAAATCAATTACAGACTTTGGTGTCTTCATTGGACTGGAAGGCGGTATCGACGGACTGATTCATTTAAGTGACCTCTCCTGGGATCGGGAAGGTGAGGATGCGGTCCATGACTTCAAGAAAGGCGATCAGATCACGGCCGTGGTGTTGTCAGTGGACCCGGAACGAGAGAGAATTTCACTTGGAATCAAGCAAGCGCAGGACGATCCGTTCAATGCTTATGTCGGTACCCATTCCAAGGGAGCTTCGGTCAAAGGTGTTATTACAACGGTCGACCCAAAAGGAGCCGTGATTGAGTTGGGCGAAGGAGTAGAGGGTTACCTTCGTGCAACGGAGTTGTCGCGCGACTACGTGGAGGACGCGCGTTCAATATTGAACCCGGGCTCGGAGGTCGAGGCTAAGATTACGAGCATTGACCGTAAGACTCGGCGGATTACACTATCGATCAAGGCGCTTGCTGCAGAAATCGAAGACAAAGCGGTGCAGCAGTATAGCGGCCAGGTATCTGCAATGACTTCCTTGGGGGACAAGCTCAAGGAAGAACTTGAGAAGCAGGACGCCTGAGCTTTACCTAGGCGACGGCGGCACGGTAGAACACGATGAAGACCATGACTAAGTCAGAACTCATCGAGCGTTTGTCCCTGGAGCAACCACACTTACCGCCGCGGGACGTGGAGTTTTCAGTGAATGCGGTCCTCGATTACATGCGCAGAGCTCTCGTCGCAGGGGATCGGATCGAGATTCGAGGATTCGGTAGCATTGGTCTCAGATATCGGATGCCGCGAACCGGCAGAAACCCGAAGACTGGCGACTCGGTCAGCGTGCCGGGCAAGTATGTACCGCACTTCAAGCCAGGGCGTTTGCTTCGCGAGCGTGTCAATCAGGAAAGTGTGTCCCAAATCTTGGGAGATGAAGCGTCTAGCGGGACTGAGTAAGGCCATCTCGTTTCCGTTAGAACATCAGCGGAGCCAGTGGACAAAGGCGGGTCGATGCTTAAGAAAATTTTCACAACTGTCGTGACTCTGGCTGCCGTGATTGTGGGGGTTACCTTCGCCGCAAAAAATCCACAGGCGGTTTCAATTTCGTACTATTTTGATCTCGCGTGGGAGGGTCCATTGGTGATCGCGTTGGTTCTTGCTTTGGTGGCCGGCGTCGTCCTCGGCGGGGTCCCATCGCTGCTGCGGATATTCCAGCTAAAGCGGAAACTTAATACTCTCAGGTCTGCTGGTTCTGTTGGCGCGCAGTCGACGTCTGAACCGGACGTGTCGAAAGAGCTTCGGGCCGACAGATAAGCTCATGGATCCGATTTGGCTTCTCGCACTGTTACCGCTCGCGGTTCTTTCCGGTTGGCTTGCGGCATCCCGGACGCGCCCGCAGGCGCAGCGTCCCGTTATATCCGGCCGGATCTCAGAAAGCTATTACCGCAGTATCAATTTCTTGGCCAACGATCAGCACGATCAAGCCCTGGACGTATTGGCCAAGGCGCTGGAGGATCATGGCGAATCGATGGAGATTCAGCTTGCTTTGGGCAGTTTGTTTCGGCGGCGCGGAGAAATCGAGAGAGCCACGCAAATTCATCAAAGCCTAATCGCTCGACCAGGACTTAGTTCAGACCAGAAGAGTGAGGTCCTTTTTGAGCTCGCAAGCGATTACTTCAAGGCGGGCCTGCTTGATCGAGCAGAGAATTTATTACTGGAATTGGGTGCCGGGGATGGGTTCCGGGAGTCGGCGCTCCGGCTTCTGGTTCAGATTTATGAAAGCGAAAAGGAATGGGAACGTGCTATCGCTGCGGGAAGCCAACTTGACCGTCTGACTGCCGAGACGTGGGGACCCGTGATCGCGCAATATTACTGTGAACTCGGCGAGCGCGATCTCAATGCCGGGGACTACGAGGGGGCTAAGTTGCGATCGGATGATGCGCTGAAGCTGAATCGCAAATGCGCGCGCGCCGTTATCTTGGGAGGCAGGCTGGACGCCCTGGCGGGAAGACACTGCCAGGCAGTGGAGGCTTGGGGACGCCTGGGTGATGATCACCCAGAGAGGCTCCACGAGGTGGCACGCCTGGTGCAAACAAGTTCCGAGAACATGGGAGAGCCAGAGATCTATGCGGAGTTTCTTAACCGCGCGGTGGAGGCGAGTTCGGACGAACGCCTTCAACTGCTGTTGGTGGATTACTTTTCCAAGCAGGGTCGTACTGAGGACGCTGAGGCGCAACTGTTAACTTGGGTAGAGGAGAATGCAAGTCTTTCAGGGCTCCATTGCCTGTTGGAGATCCGAGTAGATCGGGAGCTAGGCGCCGCTTCCGAGCGCGACTATCAGTTGGTGCGTAAAGTAACAGGCAAGTTGCTCGCGGACCGCACGGGCTACGAGTGTCGTTTCTGCGGATTCCAAGGAAAATCGCTGCATTGGCAGTGCCCCGGATGTCGGCATTGGGACACCACGGTGCCCAGGCTGCCCAACATCAAACTGTCCTAACATACTGTGAAGTAGTTACCTTGAAGTCGTTAATCGGAACAAAGAAGATGCATGGCGTCGTCATACAGGCGGCAGTTTTCTTTAAACAAACGACTACAAGGAGCGTAGACCATGTCTCAATACATTCCCACAGCCATTTCCTGTGCATTACTTGCAGCCGGGCTGACCTTAGGTCCTTTTGCGAACGCGGAACCAGTCGACCTCAATCAGGCCGATGCCGAGGCTCTCGCCGACAATATCGTCGGTGTGGGGCCTGTGCTCGCCCAAGCGATCGTGGCGTATCGGCTCGAGAACGGCGCTTTCCTGTCAGCCGAACAGCTTTTGGAGATACCTGGGTTGGGTCCGCAGATACTCGAGAAAAACGAAAAGTCTCTGTTGGTGGATGGAAAAGCCCACAAGAACTGATAAAATTTGCTGATGGCTTCGAGTAAGGGTGTCTGAGAGGGCGCCCTTTCTTTTTGTCAAACAACTTGTCTCAACTTTAGGTTCCCGCCCATGCAAGTAACGATCGTTGGTAGTGGCTACGTGGGGCTGGTTTCCGGCGCGTGCCTCGCCGACGTAGGTAATCACGTCCTGTGCATGGATGTAGACCCAGACAAGATTGATAACCTCAAAAGCGGAAAGATCCCGATTTATGAGCCCGGCCTGGAGGAACTGATTACGACCAATTCGTCGGAGGGTCGACTTAATTTCACGACAGATCTAGACGAGGCGGTAGCCTTCGGAGAGGCGATTTTTATCGCGGTTGGCACGCCGCCAGACGAAGATGGCGCTGCGGATCTCCAGCATGTTCTTGCGGTAGCCCGTGGGATTGGTGACACCCTGGCCGAGTATCGCGTCATCATCAACAAGTCTACTGTGCCGGTAGGGACGGCTGCCAAGGTCCGCTCCGAGATTCAGTCTCGGCTGGATGTTCGCGGGGTTCAGGTGGAGTTTTCTGTTGTTTCGAATCCTGAATTTCTGAAGGAAGGCGCCGCAATCGAGGACTTTCTAAAGCCAGATCGGATTGTGATTGGTACGGACGATGATCAGCCAAGAGAGCTGATGCGTGAGCTTTACGCGCCGTTTAACCGCAGTCACGACAGGCTTCTGTTCATGGACCTGCTTTCCGCTGAGCTAACCAAATACGCGGCGAATGCAATGCTGGCGACCAAAATTTCGTTTATGAACGAACTGGCGAACATTGCCGAGCGGGTGGGTGCCGATATTGAAACGGTTCGAGTCGGTATCGGTTCGGACCCAAGAATCGGATACCACTTTATCTACCCGGGCTGTGGCTACGGCGGGTCCTGTTTTCCAAAAGATGTGCAGGCCCTCGCAAGAACGGCGGAAACTACCGGATATGAACCCAAACTCCTGAATGCTGTCGAAGCGGTGAACCATGCGCAAAAACTTAGTCTCGTAGAGAAGGTGATTTCCCGTTTCGGAGAAGACCTCACCGGTTATCATTTTGCGGTCTGGGGCCTTGCCTTCAAGCCGAACACTGACGATATGCGAGACGCACCCAGCAGTGTAATGATCAGGGAATTGTGCGGCCATGGTGCAACCATTTGCGCGTTCGACCCAGTTGCTATTGACGAGGCCAGAGACTTGCTTGCGGATGTTCAAGGTGTGACATTCGGTTCGGATCCTTACAACGTTATCGAGGGCGCCGATGCGCTGTTGTTGGTGACCGAATGGAAGGCATTCCGGAGCCCGGATCTCAGTCGAATCCATGACGGACTCCGCACACCGGTTGTGTTCGATGGTCGCAATGTATTCGATCCAGAGATGGTGAGAAAGCAGGGGCTGGACTACTACAGCATCGGCCGGCGGCCGATGCTGATGGACTGAGGCTAACTAAGCGTATGAACACCCAAGTTACCTACCGCCTGAGTTCTCTGCGCATATTGGTCGTCGGCGATA
>JABJIU010000170.1 GCA_018661145.1 Pseudomonadota bacterium
CGATCTTTTTACCTCTGCGTATACTGCCGTATCAGGGGTACGCCTGAGGCGATAAGGGGGTTGGTGATAAAAAAAGCAAGGTTCAGGCTATAGGGCCAAAATCTGGCAGAGTTCAATCTGAGAAAACGAGGTACATCCATTGCAAGCGAATTGGAACTATCCAACGTCGATCCGTGTAGGCGAACAACGCCTCTCAGAGCTCGGTGCGTGTTGTGCCGGTCTCAATATGAGAAACCCCCTATTGGTTACCGATCCGGGTCTTGCTGATTTGCCGATTCTGGAACAGGCGCTCGCGGCGTGCGCATCAGAAGGGCTCAACTGCTCAGTATTCAGCGAGGTGCAGCCAAACCCCACGGGGACCAACGTAGAGCAGGGTGTGAGTGCTTTCAAGGATGGCGGCCATGACGGCGTGATTGCATTTGGTGGCGGCAGCGCTCTGGATGCGGGTAAAGCCATCGCACTGATGGCGGGCCAGAAAATATCGATTTGGGACCTGGAGGACATCGGGGATAACTGGACGCGGGCCGATACTGATGGGATTGCACCGGTGGTGGCGGTTCCGACGACTGCGGGCACCGGTTCAGAGGTGGGACGGGTCTCGGTCATTCTGGACGAGGTCCATCAGGTAAAACGCCTAATTTTCCATCCGGACATCGTACCCGCAATCGTCATTCTGGATCCTGTCGTCACCGTGGGACTGCCGCCACTGCTGACGGCAGCGACTGGGATGGATGCCCTGTCACACAGCCTCGAAGCGTGGTGCTCACCCGCATATCACCCCATGGCAGAAGGTATCGCTACCGAAGGTATCCGACTCGTCCGGGAGTATTTACCCACCGCAGTGGCTGATGGAACGAATCTTGAAGCGCGCACACAGATGCTGGTGGCGTCCACGTCGGGCGCTACGGCTTTTCAGCGTGGACTGGGTGCGATGCATGCGCTATCACACCCGCTCGGCGCCCTTTACAACGCCCATCACGGCACTTTGAATGCGGTTCTGATGCCTTATGTATTGGTGGAGAACCGCAAGGTGATTGAAGAACGCATTACCCGTCTTGCCCGTAGTATCGGTATTGCCGACCCTGGGTTTCCGTCTTTTCTTGACTGGGTGCTGGAGTTGCGGGAGACGCTCAACATACCTGCCACTCTTGAAGCCCTCGGTATTGACGATTCACAGGCTGAAAAGATCGGCACTATGGCCGAGGTCGATCCCTCCAGTGGAACCAATCCCATTCTTTTCAGTGCGGATGAGTACCGATCGATCTTCCTTAAGGCGCTTAAAGGGGATCTCGGATAGAGCCTATGGACGAGGAGTCACCTGTCCAACTTTGCGTTGGAGTTCTGCAATGTGGTGAAGTGCCAGAGAATCTGTGCGAGTCGTTTATCGACTATAACGAGATGATTGCGCAGAGACTGAAGGCTGCTGATCCGGGATTAAGCTGCAGAACCTGGCGCGTATTCGACGGTGAGATTCCAAGACCCGATGCTTGTGATGCCTGGATCACGACGGGGTCGCGCTATAGCGTCAATGATGATAACGATTGGACGAATGGTTTTTGCAATTTTGTGCGAGAGGTATCGAAACTTGAGCGGCCGTTTATCGGAATCTGCTACGGGATGCAGATGATGGCAAAGGCGCTGGGGGGTAAGGTTGAATTTTCCGAGAAAGGTTGGGGTATTGGGGTCGCAACCAGTTCGGTATGCCGTCAGCCCTTGTGGATGGGTGAACGGGTTGATGAAGTCAATCTGGTCGTGAGTCACCAGGAGCAGGTGGTAGAACTTCCCGACAACGCCACGCTGATTGCCGGCAGTGATTTTTGCCCTAACAGTATCTTCTCTATCGGGCGTCACATGCTCGGCATACAGGGCCATCCCGAGTTTACTGCTGACTACTCTCGGGCCCTGATGGAAGCTCGCAGGTCGATTATTCCCGCGGATCGGATCGGCGAAGGAATGGACTCGCTGACTAAGCCTGTAAATGGTGTACTGACTTTTGAGTGGATTGCCAAGTTCATCCGTATATCTTTGTCTGAATCGTCGACGGTCTGATACTCTGAAATTAATGCCTTTGCGCTAGAGTTGACCTGCCTCATTGGACGAGTATTGGTCACTTCGCTAGGATTGACTGACGGCAATCATAGACACAACAGCCTGGCCCACAATTTCCCGTGACAACCCTCCGGATCGGTACCCGACGCAGCGATCTTGCCATGTGGCAGGCTATCTTCGTACGTGATGCGCTCGTCCGCGTACACCCGCATCTCAAGGTTGATCTGGTCGGGATTACTACGGAAGGAGACCGAACCCTTGATGTCCCACTCGCCTCAAAAGGTGGGAAGGGGCTTTTCCTGAAAGAGCTTGAGCAGGCGCTGCTCCAAAATCGGATTGATCTCGCGGTTCATTCAATGAAAGATGTGACAGTCACTGAGCCTGAGGGACTTCATATTCCGGTTATTTGTGAGCGGGAAAACCCATGTGACGCGTTGGTCTCGCACCGTTTTAATGATCTCAAGGATCTTCCGACAGGCGCTCTGGTGGGTACCTGTAGTCTCAGGCGGCAGGCGGTATTGCGGCATGGCTTTCCGAGCCTGAAAGTTGAAAATCTCCGGGGTAATGTCAATCGTCGTCTGGCCCGCCTGGATGCGGGTGATTTCGATGCCATTATTCTCGCAACTGCGGGTCTGGTGCGCCTTGAAATGCCGGAGCGGATTGCTCAGGTTATTGTGCCAGAAGTGATGCTGCCCGCAGTAGGCCAGGGCGCAGTCGGTGTCCAATGCCGGCTGGATGATGATGAGACCACGGCTTTACTCGCCCCGCTTGATCATCCAGCGACACATTTGCGGGTTCGGGCAGAGCGCGCGGTTAACGCTGAACTTGGTGGTGGTTGTCATGTTCCGATCGGCGCCTACGCCGAGATTCAAGGCGAGCAACTGAGTCTTCGCGGATTGGTCGGGCGGCCAGATGGTTCTGAGGTATTGCTTGCCAGCGCTGAGGGGCAATTATCGAATCCGGAGGCAGCCGGTCGCGCGCTTGC